>NZ_JBQFYP010000003.1:0-353663 GCF_056541545.1 Ruegeria sp. AG7 | reverse complement strand
AAAACGCCGGTTGCAGCACCAATCCGCTGCCGCCTAAACTGAAACAGAAATCGAACCAGAGCCTCCGTTACCAAAACGCATCCGCTTGCCGGAAAACTCTGACGACGGACAGGGTTTGACGATTTGCAATATTGTCAGTGTTTTTCGACGGTTTTGCACCATCTTGCCGAGTTTCTGATCACCCGGTCGCGCAGCTGACACATTTGCTGGCGGCCAGATCCAGAGACAATCGTCCATCGGGAATACGGTCGCCACAATCCTCGCAATACCCGTACTCCCCCTCGTCCAGCCGCATAAGCGCGGCCTGAAGGCGGCGGGTTTCAACATTGCGATTCACCTGTTGCGCCTTTGCCATCGCCTGGTTTTGCAGCGCATCCATGCGGCTGAGCCGACCAACCGCCTGCTGATCCAGCTCAACAACGGCCTGAGCCTGTTGGCCTGATGCGGACAATTGATTCAGTTCGGCCAGACGCTCGCGAATTCGTGTTTCAAAATATGCGCGTTCAGACTCATTCATTTTCGTTGTATCGCGGATCACGGGTTTGCGTTTGGCCTTTTTGCCACTAAATGGCATTCTAGGCGCAGCAAAGGATCAAAAGCTATGTTTGAAAAACGCAGCCCTGTGACACCGGTCGATCCGGTCTGGAACCGTATCACATCCGAGGCCCAAGCAGCCGTCGAGACGGAGCCGCTTATGGGCGGGCTTGTACACGCCTGTATTCTGCATCACCGCAGCCTTGAGCGTGCACTGTCCTATCGGATCGCGGCCAAGCTGTGTTCGAACGAAATGTCGATGATGGTTCTGCGTGAGATCGTGGACGAGGCCTATGCAAACGATCCCGGATTGCTGGAAGCCGCCCGCGCCGATCTGATGGCGGTTTATGAGCGTGATCCGGCCTGCCATCGGTTGTTGCAGCCGATCCTGTATTTCAAGGGCTATCAGGCCATGCAGGCCTATCGCGTGGCGCACTGGCTGTGGCGCAAGGGGCGTTTTGATCTGGCCTATTTCTTCCAGATGCGATCGTCGGAGATATTCGGCATCGATATTCACCCGGCCGCGAGGATCGGCAAGGGGATCATGATCGACCACGCCCATTCCATCGTCATCGGTGAAACCGCCGTGGTCGGAGACAACGTGTCGATGCTGCATTCAGTGACGCTGGGCGGAACCGGCAAGGAGGAGGAAGACCGCCATCCCAAAATCGGAGATGGTGTTCTGATCGGGGCCGGGGCAAAGGTTCTGGGTAACATCAAGGTCGGCCATTGCAGCCGTATCGCCGCCGGTTCGGTGGTGTTGCAGGACGTTCCGCCGTGCAAGACCGTTGCCGGTATCCCGGCCAAGATTGTGGGCGAGGCCGGATGCGATCAGCCGTCGATCTCGATGGATCACATGCTGGGCAAAGATCAGTAGGTTGATTTGAACTAACAAAAAAGGCCGCCTCGATATTCGAGGCGGCCTTTTTTTGCGAGGTCGGTATGGCTTACGCCAGCATGACCATCGGGTTTTCCAGATTGTCGACAATGGCCTTGAGCAGCTCGGCCCCCAGCGCGCCGTCGATGACCCGGTGATCAACGGACATGGTGACAGACATCACCGTTGCCACGGTCAGTTCGCCATCATCCCCGACAACCGGTTTCTTGACGCCGGTGCCGACGGCCAGAATACCGGCATGGGGCGGGTTCACGATGGCGTCGAAATTGTCGATGCCGAACATGCCCAGGTTCGAGATGGCAAAGGTGCCGCCCTGATATTCATGCGGAGCCAGCTTGCGTTCGCGTGCGCGGGCGGCAAGGTCTTTCATCTCGGTCGAAAGGGCTGACAGGGATTTCATGTCAGCGTCTTGCAGGACCGGCGTGAACAACCCGCCTTCGATTGCGACAGCAACAGCCACATCTGACGGTTTCAGTTGCAGTACCCGGTCACCTGCCCAGACGGCATTACAGGCCGGAACCTGCTGTAACGCGTTGGCGACAGCCTTGATGATGAAGTCATTGACGCTAAGCTTGACGCCGCGGCCTTCCAACTGCTTGTTCAACTGACCACGGAATTTCAGCAGCGCATCAAGCTTGATATCGCGGCGCAGGTAGAAATGCGGAATGGTCTGTTTGGCCTCGCCCAGACGTGCGGCGATGGTTTTGCGCATACCGTCGAGCTTGATTTCCTCGTACGGGCGGCCTTCGTACATCCGCGCGACCATATCCGCCGATGGACCAGACGGAGCTGCTGGGGCAGCTGCGGGCGCGGCGGCGGCGGGAGCAGTGGCAGGAGCTGCTGCCGGAGCGGTGGCAGTTGCGCCTTCAACATCAACCTTGACGATGCGACCATGCGGGCCGGAACCGGCAATCTGCGTCAGGTCGAGACCTTTTTGCGCAGCAATCCGGCGGGCCAGAGGCGAGGCAAAAATCCGACCACCATCAGCCTTGGCCGGAGCGGCCGGGGCAGGGGCGGCCGCCTCGGGTGCCGCTGGCGCGGTGGCCTCGTTGCCCGCGACGGCTGCGGAGGAAGCCGCCGTGGCTGCAGCCGGAGCCGTGCCAATGTCATCGGCGCTTTCGCCATTTTCCAGCAGAACCGCGATGGCGGTGTTGACCTTGACCCCTTCGGTGCCCTCGGGGATCAGGATCTTGCCGATGGTGCCTTCGTCAACGGCCTCGAACTCCATCGTGGCCTTGTCGGTTTCGATCTCGGCCAGCAGGTCACCGGAGGAGACGGTATCGCCTTCCTTGACCAGCCATTTGGCGAGCGTGCCTTCCTCCATCGTCGGGGACAGGGCGGGCATCAGAATTTCTGTAGGCATCTGTCTGTCGCTCCTTACCGGTAGGTCACTTGTTTGACGGCGGCGATCACCTCATCGGTGGTGATCAGGGCCAGCTTTTCGAGATTGGCGGCATAGGGCATCGGAACGTCCTTGCCGGTGCAGTTGATGACCGGCGCGTCGAGGTAATCAAACGCCTCCTGCATCACGACCGAGCTGATGTAGCTACCGACAGATCCCTGCGGCCAGCCTTCTTCCACTGTCACCAGACGGTTGGTCTTCATCACCGAGTTGATGATGGCGCCAGTGTCCATCGGGCGGATGGTGCGCAGGTCGATCACTTCGGCGCTGATGCCGTCTTCGGCCAGCTTGTCGGCGGCTTCCAGCGCGTATTGCATGCCGATGCCAAAGCTGACGATGGTCACGTCCGAGCCCTCGCGCCAGATGCGGGCCTTGCCCAGCGGAATGGTCAGGTCATCCACCTGCGGCACTTCGAAAGAGCGACCGTAGAGGATTTCGTTTTCCAGGAACACAACCGGGTTGGGATCGCGGATGGCCGACTTCAGCAGACCTTTGGCATCAGCGGCCGAATAGGGCATGACGACCTTCAGACCGGGAATCTGCATGTACCACGCGGCATAGTCCTGGCTGTGCTGTGCGGCCACGCGGGCCGCGGCCCCGTTGGGCCCCCGGAACACGATGGGGCAACCCATCTGACCACCGGACATATAGAGCGTTTTAGCCGCAGAGTTGATGATCTGGTCAATCGCCTGCATGGCGAAGTTGAAGGTCATGAATTCGACAATCGGTTTCAGACCGCCGAAGGCCGAACCCACCGCGATACCGGCAAACCCGTGTTCGGTGATCGGGGTGTCGATCACGCGTTTGGAGCCAAATTCATCCAGCAGACCTTGCGAGATTTTATAGGCCCCCTGATATTCGGCGACTTCCTCGCCCATCAGATAGACGTTTTCATCGCCGCGCATTTCCTCGGCCATTGCATCGCGCAAGGCTTCGCGCACGGTTTCGGACTTCATCTCAGCATCCGCGGGCCAGTCGGGTGACAGGTCCACCGCTGGAGCCGCGGGGGCTGCTGCGGCAGGAGCCGGGGCCGCGGTTGCTGTGGGGGTGGCCTCGGGCGCCGCTGCGGCTGCGGGGGTTGCTGCGGGCAGGGCTGAGGCGTCTTCGCCTTCTTCGACCAGCACCGCGATGGGGGTGTTCACCTTGACCCCTTCGGTGCCCTCAGTGATCAGGATCTTGCCAACGATGCCTTCATCGACGGCTTCGAATTCCATTGTTGCCTTGTCGGTTTCAATCTCGGCCAGGATATCGCCCGAGGATACGGTGTCGCCTTCCTTGACCAGCCATTTGGCCAGCGTGCCCTCTTCCATCGTGGGGGAAAGGGCGGGCATGAGAATTTCGGTTGCCATGTCTTATTCGTCCTCTCAGGCGTAAATGTCAGTCCAGAGCTCTTCGACCGAAGGCTCGGGGCTTTCTTTCGAGAATTCGGCGGCCTGATTGACGATCTCCTTGATTTCCTTGTCGATCGCTTTCAGGTCATCCTCGGTCGCGTGCTTGCCGGTCAGCAGCAACTCGCGCACGTGTTCGATCGGGTCGCTTTGTTCGCGGACCTTCTGAACCTCCTCGCGGGTCCGGTACTTGGCCGGGTCGGACATCGAGTGGCCACGATAGCGGTAGGTCTTGATTTCCAGGATATAGGGGCCTTTGCCCGCGCGGCAGTGCGCGACAGCCTTTTCGCCTGCTTCCTTGACCGCCAGCACATCCATGCCGTTGACGATCTCGCCCGGAATGCCGAACGCCTCGCCGCGATGGAAGATGTCTTTGGTCGAGGTCGAACGGGACTGAGCGGTGCCCATGGCGTATTGGTTGTTCTCGATCACGAAAATCACCGGCAAGCCCCAGATGGCCGCCATGTTGAAGGTCTCATACACCTGACCTTGGTTCGCGGCACCGTCCCCGAAATAGGTGAAGGTAACGCGGCCGTTTTCCTTGTACTTGTCAGCAAAAGCCAGCCCCGCGCCCAGCGGAACCTGCGCGCCGACGATACCATGCCCGCCGTAGAAATGCTTTTCTTTCGAGAACATGTGCATCGAGCCGCCCTTGCCCTTGGACAGGCCACCGATGCGCCCGGTCAGTTCGGCCATCACGCCGCCCGGATCCATGCCACAGGCCAGCATGTGACCGTGGTCGCGATACGAGGTGATGCGCTTGTCGCCTTCCTCTGCAGCGGCCTCAAGCCCGACAACAACGGCCTCTTGTCCGATATAAAGGTGGCAGAACCCGCCGATCAGGCCCATGCCATAAAGCTGACCGGCCTTTTCCTCGAATCGGCGGATCAGCAGCATCTCGCGGTAGTATGTCTGGAGTTCTTCCGCAGAAACATTTGGTTTCTTTGTGGTTTTTCGCGCAGCCATCGTGGCGATCTCCCCCTTTCGGACAGATAGTTTAGCGTTAAACTATCTCATAAAGCATTTGAGGCTTTCTGGCGAGGGGAAATGTGACGCAGCGTTCGGCACGGCGCATCCTGGCCGAAACGCCGGGCCTGAGTTGCCTTTTCTGAAAAGGGTCGTTGATCAGCGGATCACAATTTCGTCCGACCGGATCATGCCCAGAACCGAGCGCGCCTGCTGATCCAGCAGGTCCAGATCCAGATAGGTGTCGGACAGACGCCGTGTCAGGTTTTCCATCTCGGCGATTTCGACATTCAGTTTTTCCAGACTGCGTGACAGAGCGTCCCGTTCCGCCGCAATTTCGACCCGCCGGAACAGGCCGTAATCCCCCTGAACGGCGGCGAAGGTGAAATACACACCCAGCATGAAAGCCACCGAGAAGAAGAGAACTGCACCCAAACCGGGCCGATGGGAACGGGACACTCTGTTTACCGCCGTATGAAAACTTGCCTCAATAACGGGCTCTTTCCGAGCCTCTGATCGCACTATGTCACAGGCGATTCGGGTTGTGAATCCCCTGATTCGGTTTTTTCATCAGTATTTCGTGTGCGTCCCGGTTAAAGCTCAGCGCCAGGACTGAAGCTGCTGATTTCTTGCAAGCGTCTGCTCTTTCATACAGGTCCAGTAGAACATGGGCGCAGCGCTGCCGCTGCCGGACAGTTCCTTGTCGCAAGTGGCGTCCCGTGTCTTTAGCCACGCACGTTGTTCCGCCAGAAGGGCATCGCCGTTGCCACGCGCATCAGCGACCGGCTTGATCTGTTTCCATAACCGGTTGAGGTTGCGGTCAACGGCTTCCCATTGTTCTTTCGCACAGAAATTTGCGTCAAGCTGTGTCTGGCCACCGCAGCTGGATTGTGCCGTTGCAGGCCACGGCATCGCGAGAAGGACGAGCAGGTATAATGACCTCATGGTATTATCCCCCATTCAAATAGGGGATAATACCATGAACCCTGACAAGCGGCCAAATGCGGTGAGTGTCGCTTAGTGTTCCAGCGCAGCGACACCCGGCAGGGTTTTGCCTTCCATCCATTCAAGGAACGCACCACCTGCGGTCGAGATATAGGTGAAGTCCTTGGCCGCACCCGACGCGTTCAGCGCCGCAACCGTGTCACCGCCACCCGCGACCGAAATCAGCTGACCCGAACGGCTGAGGGCTGCGGCTTTCAGGGCCGCGGCATTGGTGGCCGCGTCGAACGGCTCCAGCTCGAACGCACCCAGCGGGCCGTTCCAGATCAGGGTTTGGCTTTTGTCGAAAATCGCGGTAATCGCTGCGACGCTTTCGGGGCCCGCGTCCAGGATCATGCCATCCGCAGGGCATTGATCGGCGGGCAGAACCTTGTGGGGTGCGTTGGCCTCGAATTTTTCAGCCACCACAACATCAAGCGGCAGGACGATCTGGCAGCCCGAGCTTTCGGCCTTGGCCAGAATTTCGGCGGCGGTGTCCTTCATTGCGGTTTCAGCCAGAGATTTGCCAACGCTGATGCCTTGGGCGACAAGGAATGTGTTCGCCATGCCGCCACCAATCACCAGATAATCGACCTTGTCGATCAGATTGCCCAGCAGTTCCAACTTGGTCGAGACCTTGGCGCCGCCAACAACCGCCGTTACCGGGCGCTTGGGCGCACCCAGCGCGCTTTCCAGCGCCTGCAACTCGGCCTGCATCAGACGGCCCGCACAGGCCGGCAGCAGACGGGCGATAGCCTCGGTCGAGCTGTGGGCGCGGTGCGCGGCTGAAAACGCATCGTTGCAATAGACATCGCCCAGCTTGGCCATCCCAGCGGCCAGATCGGCGTCATTCTTGGTTTCGGCTGCGTGAAAGCGCGTGTTTTCGAGCAACAGGACCTGGCCGGGCTGCAAGGCACTGGCGGCCAGTTCCGCCTCGGCCCCGACGCAATCGGCAGCAAACAGAACCTTTGCGCCAAAAGCGCTTTCCAAAGTCGGGACCAGTTGTTTCAGTGACAGGCTTTCACGCCGTTCGCCACCGGGACGGCCAAAATGGGCCAGAAGGATCGGTTTGCCGCCAGCGGCCAGAATATCGCGTACCGAAGGGACGATCCTTTGGATACGGGTGGCGTCGGTCACAACACCGTCAACCACGGGCACGTTGATATCCACACGCACCAGCACGCGTTTGCCGTTCAGGTCCATATCGTCCAGTGTTTTCCAGCCCATTGTGCGATCCTTGTCATTGGCAACCGATTTAGGCGGTTCTTTTCCTGCATTTTGCCCTCAGGTCAATGCGTCACTTGGCATTCGCACGCGTGCGTCATAGGTATTTGCGCAAGATAAACGACAGGAGGGCCTCATGGCCGAGATCAAAGACCCCGAAAACACAATCATCATCGAGCTGAAAGGCGGCAATGTCGTCATCGAGCTGCTGCCGGATGTAGCGCCTCTGCACAGTGCGCGGATGAAGGAACTGGCCCGTGGCGGTGAATATGACAACGTGGCGTTTCACCGTGTGATCGACGGTTTCATGGCGCAAACCGGCGACGTGCAGCATGGCGATATGGAAGACGGGTTCAACCTGCGCATGGCGGGCACCGGCGGTTCGTCGCTGCCGAATGTTCCGGCAGAATTTTCCAAGCTGCCCCATGATCGCGGCACGCTGGGCGCGGCGCGCTCTCAGAACCCGGATTCGGCCAACTCGCAGTTCTTCATCAACTTCAAGGACAATCACTTCCTGAACGGTCAGTACACGGTCTATGGCCGGGTCATCGACGGGATGGAGCATGTGGACGCCATCGTACGCGGTGAGCCGCCTGCGAGCCCGGACCGCATGATCAGCGTCAAGGTGGCAGCAGATGCATAAACTGGCTGCGGCTTTTGCCTTGCTGGCAAGCCCGGCGCTGGCCAGCGGTTTGCAGATCGAGGTCGAAGGGGAAGGGGCCAATGGCACAATCTCGATCGACCTGTTCGAAGATGTCGCGCCCCAGCATGTGGAACAGATCACCGCTCTGGCTGCTGAAGGTCAGTACGATGGCGTCGTGTTTCACCGCGTGATCGATGGCTTCATGGCGCAGACCGGCGACGTGCAATACGGCAACTCGGGCGCGGACGGATTCGACATGCGTTATGCCGGGCGCGGCGGGTCTGATCGCGCGGACCTGCCGGCCGAGTTCTCGGACGTGAGTTTTGACAGGGGTGTGGTCGGCATGGCCCGGTCCAGCGATCCGGATTCGGCCAACTCGCAGTTCTTCATCATGTTCGCCCCCGGCCCGTTTCTGGACGGCCAGTATACCGTGGTTGGTCAGGTGACCGACGGTATGGATGTAGTCGACGCGATCAAGCGGGGCGAAGGTCAGAATGGTGCGATCATCGGTGCACCGGATATGATGAAAAAAGTCACCGTTACCGAATAAGATGATTTAGCCCGGCTCAAGCGCCGGGCTTTTTCTTTGGCCTATTGGTCGATGAAATCACGGATGGCACGGGTATAGTCAACTGGATCCTGAAAAGATGCGAAGTGACTGACATCTTCCAGAACAAGCAATTTGGCTTCGGGGATCACGTCAGCAATTGCTTGTGAATGCGCCATCAGAATGGCCTCGTCATGTGCGCTTTGAACCACGAGTGTCGGGACGGTGATCGATGACAGCGCCCCGAGCCCACCGGGTTTTTCGGTGACTCACATGGCGGCAACCCCACCGAGAAATGCCTCGAACCCGTCAGGAGTGGGGGACATGGCCGCATAATCTTGGGCCATCATGCCCACGTAAGTGCCAAACACCTCGTTGGTTTCCACCGAAGGATCGATCCCGTCCAGCGTGACATTGCCTGCATGGGCAAAGTGACTGGCCAGCCGATCCGGGTTGGTGGTCGAGATTGAATACCCGATATTTGCCCCATCGGACCAGCCGACCAGATGCACCTGATCGACCCCCAGGTGATCCAGAAGCGCCAGATAATCCTGCGACAACAACGCGTAAGAATAAGGGCTGCCATCGTTTGTGGATCGTCCATGCCCGCGCGTATCCGCCACAATCACCCTGTGGTCCTGCGACAGGTCGGCAACCTGCGCAGCCCAGACATCGGCATGGGCAAGCCCGCCGTGGATCATCAGAACCGGGGTGCCGCCCGCATCGCCATACGTGGCGTAATACATGTCGATGCCGTTGATCTCTGCCGTGCCCGCTTCGGTGGCGGCGGGCATCTGGGGGGCTTGCGGGATGCTCAGCCATTTGTCTTCGGCCCAGCCTGCCGTCGCAGCGCAGCTTAGGAAAAGTGCTATGGAAAATGTCTTCATTGTATCCTCCCGTTGAATTAAAGGCTGTGACCAAGCCAGGTTGGGCGGAAGGATACCGTGTTTTTCAGAAAACGGGATAACTACCTTTCCCGCGCGGATCAGTCATCCGAGGACATTGCTTTCCATATCAAAGCGCCGATTGCGCCGCCAGTCAGGGGGGCCACCCAAAACAGCCAAAGCTGAGCCAGAGCTGGGCCGTCGGCAAACAGGGCAACGCCGGTTGAGCGCGCCGGGTTGACGGAGGTATTCGTCACCGGAATTGAGATCAGGTGGATCAGGGTCAGCGCCAGACCGATGGCAATCGGAGCGAACCCGGCGGGTGCCTTTTCCGACGTCGCGCCCAGAATGATCAGAATGAAGAAAGCCGTCATCACGACTTCGATGATCAAAGCCGACATCAACGAATATCCCTGCGGCGAGGCCTCACCATACCCGTTTGACGCGAACCCTCCGACACCTGCGAAATCGGGTGCCCCGCTGACGATCAGGTACAGAACCACTGCGGCAGCGATTGCGCCAACGACCTGTGCGACCCAGTAGGGCAGAAGGTCTTTGGCCGGAAACCGTCCGCCAATCATCAGACCCAAACTGACGGCCGGGTTGAAATGCCCGCCCGAGATTGGGCCAACCGTGTAAGCCATCGTCAAAACGGTAAGGCCAAAGGCAAAGGAAACACCAAGCCAACCGATGCCGACATCTGCGACACCAGCCGCCAGAACGGCACTGCCGCACCCCCCCAGAACCAACCAGAACGTGCCGAAGAACTCGGCAAGTAGTTTCGATGACATAGAAAATCCTCCGCCCAATAATGAGGTTAACCGTAATTCAAGAATTAGCTTATGTTAAATTGTTGCGAACGGGGAATTTTTTTTCGACGCTACCTCAATCGGGTCAGAACTGACCCCTGTGCCATTGAGCGGGATCAAGATGAAAAAGCTTTGACAGCTGTTCATAGATTGCCGGGTCAGAGGATTTCAGCGCATGTGGTCGTTCAAAGAACACCTCGACCGAAACGGCAAAGAATTCTTCGTGCCCTTCCGCGCCGTAGGGATCGATCACTGTGGGTTTCCCGGTTTCCACGGCGTGAACATGTGTCTTGTAACCGTTCAGAAAGGCGGTTTCCCACTCGCCAAAGCTTTGGTCATTGCTGAGCACGGGAACACCATTGGTTGCGCCCGAGAGGTCATCAAGCTGGTGCGCGAACTCGTGAAAGACGACGTTCCGACCATCGTGATCATTCAGGGCACCGCGCTGGCTATGGGCCCAGGACAGGATCACGGGGCCGCGGTTCCAGCTTTCCCCGCTGCGGATGATTTCCTGTTCGGTGACGACATAGCCACTGTGGCGGCGCTGTTTTGATTTGAAGGCACCGGGGTAAACCAGAATGGTCGTCAGGTTGTCATACCACTGGTCTGTATTCACCACGAGCAGACAGGCTTGCGCGGCAATCGACACCTGCATATCTTCGGTGACGTCCAGCCCGTCGCAGCCGACGAAATCGACCTGATCAAGAAACAGGTTGATCTTTCCTTCCAGCGCCCCGCGCAAGTCTTTGGGCAGCTTCTGGATAATCGGCACCTGAGCGTTCACAATATCGCGCTGGTGCTGGGACAGCGACTTGGCCAGCAAGGTCAGGCGGGTTTGTCGTTTCGACCAGAAGTGAAAGGCCGCAGCGCCAGCGATCAGCGCGACAACCGTCAGAAAAAGCAACATGGATCGACTGTAGCGCGATCAGAAAGGGACGAAAACGGGAATCCCGGATCATCCGGACACTCAAAAGAAATGACGCCACGGGTTTCCCCACGGCGCCCTGACATGAAGTGCAGTCTGCTTACTGTTTGACTTCTGCCGCCGGGTTCGATCCGGCTTTGGCGCTGCGGCCGGGGTTCAGGGGATCGTCCTGACGCTGAACCGAGCCTTCGAAATGCGCGCCGCTTTCAATGGCGATGGTCTTGTGGATGATGTCGCCTTCGACACGGGCGGTCGAGGTCAGGCGAACCTTGAGGCCACGTACGCGGCCAACGATACGACCGTTGATCACAACGTCATCTGCGGTGACTTCGCCCTTGATCGTTGCCGATTCACCAATGGTCAGCAAATGGGCGCGGATGTCGCCTTCGACAGTGCCTTCCACCTGAATGTCACCGCTGGTCTTGATGTTGCCGGTGATGTGCAGATCCGAGGACAGAACCGAGGCCGGCGGCTTGGGTTTGGGTGCCATTGCAGGTTTCGCGTCAGCCGGAGCAGGAGCCGCTGGGGTCGCCGGAGCGGCAGGTTTGGCCGCCTCAGGTGCTTTGGGTGCGGGCTCGTTGATTTTGCTTTTAGAAAACATTTTTCGCAGCCTTGATGTAAGTCATTGGGTTTACGGGATTTCCGTTCACGCGCACCTCGTAGTGCAGATGCGTGCCGGTGGACCGTCCGGTGTTACCCATATCAGCAATATGATCCCCGCGCGAGACCCTTTGGCCGACCTTTACGTTGATCTTGGTGTTATGAGCATAAAGTGTCTCAATTCCGAACGCGTGCTTGATTTTCACAAGGCGTCCGAAGCCTGATTGCCAACCGGCATGCGTGACCACGCCATCAGCGGTCGCAAAGATATCGGTGCCCGTTGCTGCGGCAAAATCCGTGCCGTTGTGCATCCGGCTACCGCCGGTTTTTGGGTCGCGGCGGCGACCATATCCGCTGGTAAAGCGAAACGCGCTTTTGACCGGGCTGGCGAAGGGGGCCTTTTCCGCTGCAATTCGGTACAGGTTCAGCTGATCCATCTGGCGCAGCAACGTGTTCGCGCGCACTTCTTCGGGCGAAAGCTCTTCTTCTTCGCCGCGTGTGCTAAGGGATAAAGGGGTCAGCGGACCGCCCATACCGCTATATCCGCGCCGGACCTCTTCGATGATGCGATCTGTCGGCATTCCGGCCTCTCGGAACATCTTGTCCAGAGGTTCGACCGAAATGACCATCGCCTCTTCCAGCTGGCGGAAAATCTCGTCGCTGCGTTCCTGCATCAGACGGATTTCCAGTTCCAGATCGTCCCGCTGTTCCAGCGCGTTCAGGGCGTTGGTGGCGATCAGGTCGCGCTCTTTGGCGGTCCGCGCCAAAGCGTCGGTCATAAAGGCCATCTGTACCGGGGCGCTGGAAACCGCGGCATACATATCGGAGCCGCTGGTGTCCTGTTTCAATTGGGCCAGCTCTGAGCGCGCCTCTTCGCGCTGTTTCATCGTGGTGCGCAATGTCGTCTGAATGACATCGATACCTGTCTCAAGCTCGCGGCGACGGTTTTCCGAGGCCAGCAGTTCCGACTGCATCGCGGAAATCTGGTCCAGCGCGGCATTGAACCGGTCCTGAGCTGCCAGCGCCTCATGCGCACGGGCATCGCGTTCTGCCGACAAAGTGTTCAGGCGTTCCTGATAGATGGCCTGATCGCGCTTTGCCTGTTCCCGGAAATTCCCGGCCCCGATGCTGTCCATAAGCAGTATGGCTGTTGCAACCGCTGTCCACCCGACCATGACGGCAACGCCGGCCACTGCGACGACCTGAGTTTCCGAACTGAGCCGGATAAATTTTGTGTCTGTGTCGGATTTCAGAAAGACCCGGCGTTCCGGGAAATGTCTCTCAAGCAGTGAGTGCAGTTTTATTGCCAGACGTGTTCGCACGCGTCCCACCTTTCATCCCCAAGATCGGAACCGGTCGTGAGTGCCTGCCGTCCCTTGGGCCGATTGCATAAAGCGGCAGCGGCGTTCGGGCAAGTTTGTTGACCAATCAGGTGCAAATGGCGCTGAAATCCCGCAAAGATCGGCGAGATTTTGCCGAAAATAACGCAAAAGTGTCAGTTCGAGAGGTCTCCGGGCGCAGGCAGGTCTTCGGTCAGGGGCCAGTAGAAATCGGGTGGCAACCCGGCCTCGGCCCGTTTTTCTTCGTTGAAGGGGGGCTTGAGAACACCGTGGAAGTACCGCCGGACCAGCGCGTGAAACACATCCTTTGGGTCGGCGTTTTCCCGGCCACACAGGAAGTGGAACCATTTTGAGCCGTAAGCGACGTGGCCGACCTCTTCAGCATAGATCACTTCGAGCGCGGCGATGGCCTGTTCGGCCTTGGCCTTGCGGAATATCTCGATCATGCCGGGCGTCACGTCCAGCCCGCGCGCCTCAAGCACCATGGGTACAACGGCCAGCCGCCCCATCAGATCTTCGGCAGTATCCTCGGCAGCGCGCCACATGCCAGCATGGGCGGGCAGGGCGCCGTAGTGGCTGCCCATCTGTTCCAGACAATCGCAAACCATCTCGAAATGGCGCGATTCCTCTTCGGCGCATTTCACCCAGTCATCGTAGAACCCGATGGGCATGGGTACATGGCCAAAACGCGCGATGATGTCCCAGTGCAGATCGACGGCGTTCAGCTCGATATGGGCAACCGCGTGCAGCAGGGCAATGCGCCCGGCTTCGGTACCCGGTTTCCGTCTGGGTACCTCACGCGGGGACAACAGCTCGGGCTTGTCCGGGCGCGCGGGGGATAGGGGCGGTGATGCGGTGCCGATCTCGATCGGCTCACCCTCGGCCGTGCGGGAGGTAAACCACGCGGCGGCATGGGCTTTGGACAGGGCGGTTTTGGCCCGCCCGTCCGCTGTTGTCAGAACCTCTGTCGCCATCTGTGTCAGTGTTTTGGGCACCGGGTTGCTCCGCCTTTGGCATGTCAGCGCGGGTGATAGACCGGATGGCGCGGCAGGTCGAGGGGGGCTTAGAGCGCCTTCACCGCTTCCAGCACCTCATCCACATGGTCGGGCACCTTGACCTTGCGCCAGACCTTGGCAATGCGTCCCTCGCTATCAATGACAAAGGTCGATCGCTCGATCCCCATCGATTTCCGGCCATACATGTTCTTTTCAACCCATACGCCATAGTCCTCGCAGACGGTCGAGCCTTCGTCCGACAAGAGCGGAGTGGTCAGCCCGTGTTTGGCGACAAACTTGTCATGCTTGGCGACGCTGTCCCGCGAAATGCCGAAAACGTGAGCCCCTGCCTCGGTAAACGCCTGAAGCTGCTCTGAGAAACCGATGGATTCCTTGGTGCAGCCCGGCGTATCATCACGGGGATAGAAG
Source organism: Ruegeria sp. AG7 (assembly GCF_056541545.1). Lineage (NCBI taxonomy): Bacteria > Pseudomonadati > Pseudomonadota > Alphaproteobacteria > Rhodobacterales > Roseobacteraceae > Ruegeria > Ruegeria sp. AG7. Next base: position 339,098 of record NZ_JBQFYP010000003.1, on the reverse strand, counting down.
AACAAAACCACGGTGCCACCGCGCAACGCCGAAAGCGTCACCTCGCCACCGCCGTCGCGCGGCAAAGTGAAGTCGGGGGCGATGTCTGAAACGTCGGGCATTGGAAACTCCGCTAAAGGTTTTTAAAGGCTGCCCTTCATCATAGGGCAACGCGTGCGGGTTGGAAGGCGTGGATAGCAAATTGAAGCAGCACGAAGACGACGAAGCAAAACCGGGCAAGCCCGTGCGCCGTCGGTCGCGCCGCCGCACCGCTGGTCTGTGGGCTATGCGTGGGGCCATCGTGCTGGTGCTTCTGGCGATGTTTACCGGTTTCATGGTCGTGGGACAGAGAATGCACGCGCCGGTCTGGCTGCGCGATAGGGTCGAAGCACGGCTGGAACGGGCGCTGGGCGGGCTGCAAATCCGGTTTGGAGACGTCAGTTTCATCATCCACGAAGGCTGGCGCCCCCGTCTTCGGCTGACCGATGTTGCCATCAGTGACGCGGCGGGCCATCAGATTGCGCAGGTATCCGATATGCGCGCCAGCCTGGCCATGCGCCCCTTGCTGCGCGGTCAGGTCCGGCCCAAGCGCATCATTCTGAGTGGCGCGCAGATCGCCATGACCCGCGATCAGGACGGGGCGCTGACCCTGACCGTGGGATCGGGCAGCGCGCCGGTTCAGGAAGCGCCGGACCTTGCACAGCTGATCGAGACCTCGGACGAGGTCTTTCAATCTCCGATCCTGTCGGCGCTGACCTCGGTCGAACTTGATGCGATTACGCTGGATTACCGCGACCTGCGGCAGGGGCGGTCGTGGGTTCTGGACGGTGGGCATATTCAGGCGAACCGCAGTGATAACGAAGTGCGGCTTGCAACCGGGTTTTCGGTTCTGTCGGGGCGTGACTATGTCAGCAGTATCGAGGCCAACTATACCAGCGTACTGGGCACGCCTGCCGCCAGCTTTGGCATCTCGGTCACCGATCTTCCGGCCGAGGATATAGCAGGCCAAAGCCCGGCCCTTGCCTGGTTGCAGGTTCTGCGCGCACCGATTTCAGGGGCTTTGCGGGGCAGTGTCGATGAAAACGGGGCAACAGGAACCGTGTTCGCAACCCTCAATCTGGGGGCCGGGGCGGTGCAGCCCAACCCGGAAACACGCCCTGTCCCGTTCGAATCTGCCCGTACATATTTCACCTATGACCCGAACGCCCAGATGCTGGACTTCAATGAGGTGTCGGTGGTGTCGGCCTGGGGCACAGTTCAGGCCGATGGAAAGGCGTTTCTGCAAGGGGCTGAAGATGGTGTGCTGGACAGTCTGGAGACACAGTTGCGCTTGTCCGGGATCAATGTGAACCCGGCGAACCTGTTCCCGGAGCCGATTCAGCTGTCGCGCGCCAGCCTGGATTTCAAGATGGCGTTCAACCCGTTCCAGTTGCGCCTTGGCCAGATGACCATCGAGGATCCGGGCCACACCGTGCGCGCCTTTGGTGTTTTGCACGGACGTGCAGATGGCTGGGCTGTGGCGCTGGATGCCCATCTGGATCAGATGAGCTCGGACAATGTTCTGAGCTACTGGCCGGAGCGTCTGGCACCCAAGCCACGGGAATGGGTGACGGAAAACCTCTATCAGGGGGTTTTGTCGGACATGGATTTTGCCCTGCGTCTGGAACCCGGTTCCAAACCGGATCTGTATCTTGATTTTGGGTTCGAGCAGGCCAAAGTTCGCTTTGCCAAGACGCTGCCGCCGATCGAAGATGCACAGGGTCAGGCCAGTCTGATCGACAGCCGGTTTACGGTCACCGCGCAGCAGGGGCTGGTGTTCGCCGATGACGGGGGGAGTGTGGATGCCGCGGGGACGTCCTTCATCATACCTGACACGGATATCAAGAAATCCGCACCCGGCATCGCCCGTATTCAGGCAAAGGGCAGCGTGACTTCTGCGTTGTCGCTGCTGGACCGGCCGCCGCTGGAATTGCTGAGCAAGGCCGGTTTGCCCGTTGACGTTGCCAAAGGCACGGTTGCGTTGACCGGAACGCTGTCCTTGCCGTTGATAAAAGAGCTGAAGTTTCAGGATACCGAATTTCACTTCAACGGAACGCTGGCCAATCTTTCCAGTGACCGTCTGGTGCCGGGATTTTCCATAAGTGCCCCGATGCTGAATATTTCCGGCAATCAGTCGGGTGTTCAGATTCAGGGACTGGGTCAGTTCGGCGATGTTCCGCTTGAGGCGCTTTGGCAGCAGCCCATTGACGGCGAAACCGAACAGCGCAGCACCTTCACCGGCCAGATCGAATTGTCCCCGCGTCTGATGGATGAGATCAAGGCTGGCCTGCCGCCGGGGATGCTGACGGGCAAAGGGGTTGCTGATATTACGCTGGGTCTGGGCGCTGGGGCGCCTCCGAAACTGTCTGTTGTTTCGGACCTTCAGGGCGTGGCGCTAGCCATCCCTGAACTCGGTTGGCGCAAAGAGGTAAACACCACAGGATCACTGACTGCGGACGCGACGTTGGGCGCGCAGCTGAAAGTGGACGACCTGCGGATCAATGCAGCGGGACTGCGCACAACCGCATCCATTTCCTTTCACGAAAACGGTGAATATGACCGTGTCCAGTTCAGCTCGTTCGATCTGGGGGACTGGCTTGCGGTTCCGGCGGAACTGATCGGGCGGGGAGCCGCTGTCCCGGATATCCGCGTCCTTGGCGGTGTGCTGAACATGGGGTCTGCAAACTTCGGCGAAAGCGGCGGATCGGGCGGCGGCGGTGCCCCGGGGCCGAAACTGGACGTGGCACTGGACCGTCTTCAGGTTACCGAAACTGTTGCACTGACAGGTTTCCGGGGGGCGTTCCAGACAACCGGCGGCGTAAATGGCACCTTCACAGCGCGGGTGAACGGCGGTGCGGCTGTTGCCGGTCAAGTGACCCCACGGGGAAATCGAAGCGCCGTTGACCTGACGTCGAAAGACGCGGGGGCCGTTTTGCGATCGGCCGGCGTTCTGACACAGGCGCGTGGCGGTGATCTGGACCTCAAGCTTGAACCGGTGGCTGAGCCCGGCAGTTACGACGTCATCCTGAAAATCGTTAATACCCGGATCACCGATGCCCCGGCCATGGCCGCGATCCTGAACGCGATCAGCCTTGTTGGCCTGCTGGACGAGATGGCCGGGCAGGGGATCTTCTTTTCGGCGATTGACAGCCGCATGAGGATATCGCTCACCGACATCAAAGTGCTGAGTGGCAGCGCTGTTGGCCCGTCAATGGGGCTTTCGTTTGATGGAACAATCGACACCGTGAACAGCCTGCTGAACCTGCGGGGGGCGATTTCACCGATTTACCTTCTCAATGCCGTTGGCAGCGTGTTTACCCGCAAGGGCGAAGGTGTCATCGGATTCAATTACACGCTGACCGGGCCGATATCCTCGCCCAAAGTCGCGGTGAACCCTCTGTCCGGTCTGGCGCCCTTGTTTTTGCGTGATCTGTTGCGTCAGCCTGCGCCAAAGGTCTCGGACGGCCCCAATGCTGCGCCGGTGGAACCTGACGAGCCGAAACCGACATTTGGCTCTCCTCCCAGTGACCGCTGACGGGATATGGCCGAATCTTTTGTGGGGTTGTAAGGCGCGGTCATGAAGCTCAGCGATTTTGATTTCGACCTGCCCGACGACCTGATTGCCACGCGGCCTGCCAGCCCGCGATCCTCTGCGCGCCTGCTTGTGGCGCAGGGGGGTGCCACAGTGGACAGCCACGTGTTCGACCTGCCCGATTTCCTGCGGCCGGGCGACCGGCTGGTGCTGAACGACACGCGCGTTATCCCGGCGCGCCTGAACGGGCGGCGCCACAGAGACAGCGCGCAAGGCCCGGTTTCCGCCGGGGTCGAGGCCACTCTGCTGGACCCGCAGGCCGATGGCACCTGGTCTGCGCTGATCAAGCCATTGAAGAAAGTGAAGCCGGGGGAAGAGATCGTGTTTTCGGCCGATCTGAGCGCGACGCTGGATCGGGTGGAAGACGGGCAGGCCTACTTGCGCTTCAATCTCAGTGGTCAGGATTTCGACAAGGCGCTGGATCAGGCCGGTGCGATGCCGCTGCCGCCCTATATCGCCGCCAAACGTCCGGCGGACGAGCAGGACAAGACGGATTATCAGACCATCTGGGCCCGCAGGTCCGGTGCGGTGGCAGCCCCGACCGCCTCGTTGCATTTTGACGATGCCCTGATGCAGGCTTTGTCGAAACGGGGTGTCGCCGTCACACATGTGACCCTGCATGTTGGCGCCGGAACCTTCCTGCCGGTCAAGGTCGAGGATGTGACAACCCACAAGATGCACGCCGAATGGGGGCAGGTTGGCGCCGAGGCTGTTGCCGAGATACAGGCGACAAAAGTTGCGGGCGGGCGTGTCATCCCGGTGGGCACCACCGCCTTGCGCCTGATCGAAAGTGCTGCGCGTTCGGGCACGATCGAACCGTGGGAAGGTGACACCGATATCTTCATCTATCCCGGTTTCCGGTTTCACGTGACCGATGCGCTGATGACAAATTTTCATCTGCCGAAATCCACGTTGTTGATGCTGGTTTCGGCGTTGATGGGTCAGGACCGGATGCGCGAGGTTTACGCCCATGCCATCGCGCAGAAATACCGTTTCTTTTCTTATGGCGATGCGTCGCTTTTGATCCCCGGATAGGCGCGCATACGGCATCACCGACAGGGAATGTCGTAGACAAGCGCGATGGAAGCGGTCTTTGATCGCAGAACAAAACTCAAACCAGCTTGGCACCTATCGGAGGCCCAAATGATTCAGGTTCTGTCCAGCGCATGGGCATTGTTGCTCGGCATGGGGTTGCTGATGGTCGGAAACGGCCTTCAGGGCACGATCCTGGGTGTTCGCGGACAACTCGAGGGGTTTTCAACTCTTGAGATGTCTTTTGTAATGTCAGCATATTTTGTTGGTTTTCTGGGTGGTTCACGGCTTGCGCCCGAGATGATCCGGCGTGTTGGTCATGTGCGGGTCTTTGCGGCGCTGGCGTCTTTCATTTCTGCCGTGATGATCATGTACCCGATGCTGGCAGACCCGATCGCCTGGGTTCTGGGACGCGTAGTGATCGGGTTCTGTTTTTCGGGCGTTTACGTCACTGCGGAAAGCTGGCTCAACAACGCAGCCAATAATGAAAACCGCGGTCAGGCCCTGTCGCTTTACATGATCGTTCAGATGTTGGGTATCATCGGCGCGCAGGGCCTTTTCCTGTTGGGCGACCCTGCCGGATACGAAACTTTCGTGATCGCCTCGATCCTTGTTTCGGTATCTTTCGCACCGATTTTGCTGTCAATTTCGCCAACGCCTGCATTCGATACTACCAAGCCGATGACGTTGCGGGAATTGATGAAAAGCTCTCCGCTGGGGTGTGTCGGCATGTTCCTGCTAGGCGGCGTGTTCTCGGCGCAATTCGGGATGTCTGCGGTTTACGGGGCCCAGGCCGGTCTGTCCTTGGTTGAGATCTCGGCATTTGTGGCGGCGTTCTATGTTGGGGCAATTGTCCTGCAATACCCGCTGGGCTGGTTTTCCGACCGGATGGACAGGCGTTTCCTGATCCTGTTGGTCGCGGCAACCGGGGCAGTTGGCGCCGTCAGTGGTATGCTTTATGGCTTTTCCTTCGAAATCCTCCTGGCGTCTGCTTTTGTGATCGGCGGAATGACCAACCCTTTGTATTCATTGCTGATTGCGCACACCAACGATTTTCTGGAATACGAGGATATGGCCGCGGCATCCGGTGGTCTGATCTTCATCAACGGCCTTGGGGCAATTACCGGACCCGTTATCACAGGCTGGCTGATGGGTGACGCAGTCTTTGGCCCGCCGGGCTTTTTCCTGATCATTGCCGTGTTGCTTGTCGCATTGGCCGCCTATTCGGTTTACCGGATGACCCAGCGTGCAGCAGTTCCTGTTGATGAAACCGGCACCATGTCGACGCTTTATCCCACTGCATCGCCCGTTGCATTCGAGGTTGCACAGGAAGTTGCCATAGAGGCGGCAGAAGCAGAGTTCGAAGAAGGTGCGCGCGAAACCGCTTGAGACACGAAATTATGTCGGTTGTGTTGCAATATGTTACTGTAACAGTTCTGTAAAAGGGACTTAAATGACGTTACGTCTGGGGCGCGGGCAATTGACGGAGTTTGAGGCAATGGTAACGCCTGAAGAAGTATTGAGTTTTTGGTTAGATGAAGTTGGCCCTAAGGGCTGGTATATTGAAAATGAGGCGCTGGACGCAGACATTCGGGCGCGGTTTCAGTCAACTTGGGAAGCAGCGGCAGCGGGTCGGTTTTCGCTCTGGCTGACTTATCCCAGCGGGGCGCTGGCCTATATCATCCTGACAGATCAGTTCCCGCGTAACATGTTCCGAGGTGAGGCGCGTGCCTTCTCGACCGATCGTGCGGCATTGGCGGCGGCGAAATGCGCAGTCGACAAAGGCTGGGACAAGAAGATCGACGAACCAGCCAGACAGTTCTTTTACCTGCCGATGATGCACTCGGAAAACCTGTGCGATCAGGAACGCTGTGTGCGTCTGATCTGCCAAAACATGAGCAGCGACGCAAGCAACCTGCTGCACGCCAGAGCGCATCGCGAGGTGATCCGCAAGTTCGGTCGTTTCCCGTATCGGAACGCGGCGCTGTCCCGCAGCTCGACTCCGCATGAAACTGCCTATGTCGATATGGGCGGGTACGGCACGACCGTGCGCGAACTACAAGCTACGGGCTGAACGCGAAGCCGCAACCGCGCTTTGGTCACGGCTTCGCTTTATGACTCAGGTGTGCATCCCCGCAATGCCAAAACGCGTTCCGCTGCGATATCGGCGCCGGTTTGGATCGCCTGCGCAATCAGCACTTCTGGCGTGTCAGCAAGTTCCGAAATCCGCTCCTGAACCGTTTGCAGCTTCTGTTCTGCTGCATTCAGGCGCCCCAGCGTTGCCCGGAGGTTTTGCGCGGCTTGGCTGTCTGCAAACGTGTCTTGCTGTGAAAGCGCCGCCAAATCATTCCGCAACGCCGCAAGCTCGTCCCGAATGCCCTTCGCCTCATCCCGGATGGGGGCCAAGGCCTGAACCGTTTGCGAGACCTCAGCAGTGATGTTTTCGGCTTTGGACGCCAGTTTCCAGCCCAGAAACAGGCACAGCGCAACAAGTATCAATGTGGCGTTGAGCAGGGCAAGCAGCAGATCTTTCAGAGTTTTGGCCATGGTCAGCCCCTTGAATGGGTTGAGAAAAGAATAGGTCCGACCGGTGTCGGCGTTTCTTTTCTAGCCATTGCATGGCCCGGGGTATAGGCTGAAATCCGCAAGTTCAGGCATCGCTTACCCTGCGTCCTATTTGTCGCGGGAACGGTGTGTTGATGCGTTCCGAATAATAGTTTAATGGTAAACTAAATTTTCAACTCCTGCGCCGAGAGGAACACATGGCTGCACAATCCTATGATCTGATCGTAATCGGGGCTGGCCCCGGCGGCTATGTCGCTGCAATCCGCGCAGCCCAGCTGGGCCTGAAAACCGCAGTTGTCGAGCGCGAGCATTTGGGGGGGATCTGCCTGAACTGGGGCTGTATTCCGACCAAGGCGCTGTTGCGGTCGTCCGAAGTGTTCCATCTGATGGAGCGCGCCAAGGATTTCGGTCTGAAAGCCGAAAAGATCGGATATGATCTGGACGCGGTGGTCAAACGATCCCGTGGCGTGGCCGCGCAGCTGTCAGGAGGCATTGGCCATCTGTTGAAGAAGAACAAGGTTGCCGTCGTGATGGGTCAGGCCACGATCCCTGCAAAGGGCAAGGTCAGCGTCAAGACCGACAAAGGCACCGAGGAACTGACCGCCAAGAACATCATTCTCGCAACCGGGGCACGGGCACGGGAACTGCCGGGCCTTGAAGCTGACGGCGATCTGGTCTGGACGTACAAGCACGCGCTGCTACCGCCGCGGATGCCGAAAAAACTGCTCGTCATCGGGTCTGGTGCGATCGGCATCGAGTTTGCCAGCTTCTACAATACGCTGGGCGCAGACACCACAGTTGTCGAGGTGATGGACCGGGTGTTGCCGGTCGAAGACGCCGAAATCAGCGCATTGGCCAAGAAGGCGTTCACCAAACAGGGCATGACCATCATGGAAAAAGCCATGGTCAAGCAGCTGGACCGTGGCAAGGGGAAAGTGACCGCGCATATCGAGGTAAAGGGCAAGGTCGAGAAACAAGAGTTCGACACAGTGATCTCGGCTGTCGGGATCGTTGGCAATATCGAAAACCTTGGTCTGGAAGCTCTGGGCGTCAAGATCGACCGGACACATGTGGTTACGGACGAGTATTGCCGCACCGGCGTTGAGGGCCTTTATGCGATCGGTGACATCGCAGGCGCGCCCTGGCTTGCACATAAAGCAAGCCACGAGGGTGTCATGGTCGCAGACCTCATCGCGGGTCAACATGCGCACCCGGTCAAACCCGAAAGCATCGCGGGATGCACCTATTGCCAGCCTCAGGTTGCCTCGGTTGGATATACCGAAGCAAAGGCCAAAGAGCTGGGTTACGACATCAAAGTCGGCCGCTTTCCCTTTATCGGCAATGGCAAGGCCATAGCCTTGGGTGAGCCGGACGGGCTGATCAAAACCGTGTTTGATGCGAAAACAGGCGAGTTGCTGGGCGCCCACATGATCGGTGCTGAAGTTACCGAACTGATTCAGGGTTACGTGGTCGGTCGCCAGCTGGAGACAACGGAAGAAGACCTGATGAACACCGTCTTCCCGCACCCGACACTGTCAGAGATGATGCACGAAAGTGTGCTGGATGCCTATGGTCGCGTGATCCATATGTAAGATCGGCGTAGTTCCCCGTCAGGGTTGGGGACTCTGCCCCCGCCGCGCGTGCCGCGCGCCTCCCCCGGGATATTTTAGGCCAGATGAAGCAGGGATCCTTTATTCATCTGGCTGCAAATACCCCGGAGCGCGAGGCAGAGCCTCGCAAAAGACCTATTTGTTCAAAGCATCCAGAATGCGCGCCCATGACCGGATGCCCTTGTGGAAGCTTTTCACGTCATATTTCTCGTTCGGCGAATGGATGGCATCATCTTCGTTTGCATAGCCAACCAGCATCGAGTCGAGCCCCAGAACGGTGTTGAAATAGCCGACAACAGGGATTGATCCCCCCATTCCAGTGAACACTGCCTCGCGGTCCCATTCATCCGACAATGCGCCGCGCGCGGCTTCGAATTCGGGGCGGGTGATATTCATGACCGAAGCGGGAGACCCTTCCATATCGTTATCCCAGACCACTTTGGCGTCCGGGGATAGCTGATCCTCGACATGTTTGCGGATTTTGGCGCGCAGCGCGTCCGGGTCCATGTCACCAACAAGACGGCAGGTGATTTTGCAATGGGCCTTGGACGGAATAACGGTTTTGGAGCCCGTACCGTTATAACCACCCCACAGCCCGTTCACTTCGAGCGTTGGTCGTGCCCATTGTTGCTCCAAGGTGGAGTAACCCTTTTCGCCATGCGGCTGGGTGTAGCCGACCGAATTCAGATAATCCGCTTCGTCGAAGCCGCAATTCTGCCATTGGCGCAACTGGTCTTCGGGTACTTCATGCACGCCTTCGTAGAACCCGTCGACAGCGATCCGCCCGGTTTCGTCGTCATAAAAAGAGGTCACGATTTTCGACAGTTCGCGCAGCGGATTCAGGCCCGGGCCGCCATAGTGACCGGAATGCAGGTCGATGCGCGGCCCCACAATGGTAAACTCGTCCTTCAGCATGCCCCTCAACTGCGCCGCAATCGACGGAACGCCGCGTGATACCATGGATGTATCGCAGACCAGCGCCAGATCCGCTTTGAGTTCGGCGGCATTTTCCTTGAGGAAAGGAACCAGTGAGGGCGAGCCTGATTCTTCTTCGCCCTCGAAAAAGAAAGTGATGCGGCAGGGCAAGGATCCGTGTACGGCCTTCCAGGCGCGGCAGGCTTCGACAAAAGTCATTAGCTGGCCTTTGTCGTCTGACGCTCCGCGTCCGCGGATGACCGGTCCGGTTTCGGTGTCCTCAATGGCGGGATCGAATGGATCCCGGTTCCACAGGTTCAACGGATCGACCGGCTGCACATCGTAGTGGCCATAAAACAGGAAATGCGGCGCAGTCGCGTCCTCACCCACGTGGCCAACAACCATCGGGTGGCCCGGTGTTTCCCGTTTCTCTGCCGCAATCCCGATGCTGTTCAGATCGGCGACCAGCCAGTCCGCGGCGCGGCTGACCTCGGCCTTGTATGCGGGGTCGGTCGAGATCGACGGGATGCGCAGCAGTTCCATCAGGCGGTCGATCGAGGTTTGCAGATCTTCGTCAATCCGGTTCAACACGGCGTCTAGCGACATGGGGGGCTCCTGCCTGTTTTTTGTTCCCGCGAACCCTAGCAGCGTTGTCGGCGCCGTCCAGAGTTGTTGACACGAATTGCGGCCCGGCAGCGTAAGCTTTGGGTAGGGAGGCGAGACCTGCGTCGTTTCCACGCGTTCGATGGCCGTAACTTTACTTGTCTGATGGGGTGCAAACTTATATTTGATGCAAATCAAAGTTGGGTTCACCTTTTCGGCTGTAACCAGCTGAATAAGGGAACACAAAGCCACCGAAACAGGGTAAGCTGTGGGAGGTGGCGAAAATATCGCCCAATGGGAAACCGGATACGGGCGTTCAAGGAGGGTCCTTTGGACTATACTGCTCAGCTCGATTCAGCGATTGCCAGGCTGCATGATGAAGGTCGTTACCGGACCTTCATCGATATCGAACGTCGCAATGGGCATTTTCCCCATGCGGTGCGCACACGTCCGGAAGGGTCACAGCAGAACATCACCGTATGGTGCGGCAACGATTATCTGGGCATGGGGCAAAACCCGGTCGTTCTGAATGCAATGCACGAAGCTGTTGATGCAGCCGGTGCAGGTTCAGGCGGTACGCGCAATATCTCGGGCACCACGGTTTATCATAAAAGGCTTGAGGCTGAACTGGCCGATCTTCACGGCAAGGAAGCTGCGCTGCTTTTTACCAGCGCCTATATCGCTAATGACGCAACGCTCAGCACGCTGCCCAAACTGTTCCCGGGCCTGATCATCTACTCTGACGCGCTGAACCATGCCTCGATGATCGAAGGCGTGCGCCGGAATGGCGGGGCCAAGCGCATCTTCCGGCACAATGATGTGGCGCATCTGCGCGAGCTGCTTGAGGCGGACGATCCGGCCGCACCCAAATTGATCGTATTCGAGTCGGTTTATTCCATGGACGGCGATTTTGGTCCGATCGAAGAGATCTGCGATCTGGCGGATGAATTCGGCGCACTGACTTATATCGACGAAGTGCACGCGGTAGGCATGTATGGCCCGCGCGGCGGCGGTGTGACCGAGCGCGATAACCTTGCCCACCGGATCGACATCATCAATGGCACGCTGGCAAAAGCCTATGGCGTGATGGGCGGCTATATCGCGGCCAGCGCCAAGATGTGCGACGCCGTGCGGTCATATGCGCCGGGCTTTATCTTTACCACGTCCCTGCCACCTGCGGTTGCGGCCGGGGCTGCTGCATCTGTTGCCTACCTGAAAACCGCACCCGAACTGCGCGAGCAGCATCAGACGCAGGCCAAAATCCTCAAGCTGCGGTTGAAGGGGATGGGGCTACCGCTGATCGACCACGGTAGCCATATCGTGCCCGTGATCGTCGGAAACCCGGTCCATACCAAGAAGCTCAGCGATATGCTGTTGGATGATTACGGCATTTATGTGCAACCGATCAATTTCCCGACCGTTCCGCGCGGAACCGAGCGTCTGCGCTTTACCCCTTCTCCGGTGCATGGGCCTGACGAAATGAACCGTCTGGTACAGGCGATGGACGAACTTTGGTCACATTGTGCGCTAAATCGCGCCGAACTTGCCGGTTAACCTCACGCCAAAGTGTGCAACGTATTTGCCGCGTGTTAAGCTTACGCTAACAAAATCGGCGGACGAATCGTTTTGGGGATGATTCGCCGCTAACGCGAAACACGCGACAGGCAGAATGGGGCAGCAGGAATGATTGGGCGCAGATCACAGCGCGAATCTGATGAGGATGTAGATGTCAGACCGAAAGGGTTTGACGACTACGAAGTACGCCTTGGTGACAAGATGCGCGGCGAACGCGCAACCATGGGCAAATCCCTGTTGGATGTTCAGCGCGAGCTGAGGATCAAAGCCAACTACATTGCTGCCATCGAAAACGCAGATCCTGATGCCTTTGACACGCCCGGCTTTATCGCCGGGTATGTGCGTTCTTACGCGCGTTATCTGGGGATGAACCCGGATGAAACCTTCTCGACTTTCTGCGCGGAAAGCGGTTTTTCGGTCGCGCATGGCATGTCGGCCGAGGCTTCGGTGGTGCGAAAGCCGACCGGTGCGCTTCCGGCGCGTGGGCCAATGGGGCGCGATCCCTTCATCTCGCCCAATACGCCGTACATTCCGGGCAAGGAATCTCTGGTCAGTCAGATTGAACCGCGCGCCATCGGATCGTCGCTGGTGCTTTTGGCGGTTATTGGTGGCATCGGCTATGGCGGGTGGGCGGTTCTGAACAAGATCCAGCAGGTACAGGTCAGCCCGGTTGAACAAGCGCCTGTGGTGCTTTCCGACCTTGATCCGCTGGATGCCGTGCGCGGCGGCGTTGTCGATGATGCGGTTGCTGCGGCGAACACCGAGGCACTGGACCGCCTCTATCGTCCGCAGGCCTTGGATGTTCCGGTTCTGGTTGCCCGCGATGCGCCAATTTCGACCCTTGATCCACGCGATGTCGGAACCTTCCGCCCGCCAAGCCTGCCGCAGTTCGAAGTCGCCGAAGTGCACACGGTTGAACGACCATCCTTGCCGCAGGTCGTGGAACAGATTGATACCATGCTGAAAATCGTTGCTGTCGATCCTTCTTGGATGCGGGTGACGGCGGCGGATGGCAGTATTATTTTCGAAGGGACCCTTGGAACGGTCGAGCAAGGCAGTGTCTTTGAGGTTCCGCTAACGGAAGAACCACCGCTGTTGCGGGCAGGGGCGTCGGGATCGGTTTATTTCTCAATGAACGGCGAGCACTATGGCCCGGCAGGGGCACCCGGCACGGTTGCCAAAGGGGTGATCCTTTCGAAAGACGCGGTGTCTGAAGTTTATGCTGTTGCCGATCTTGAGGCGGAACAGAACAGCGCTCTCAAGCAATTGGTGGCTGAACTGCAAACCGAGGCGACAGAAGCGCCCGCCGAGTGATCTTGCCATTGCGGTAACCCCTTTGCCGGACTATCTACAGTCGCAACCTAGGCAGACGCGGATCCGTCCTTATGTCCCTTAATCACGTGCGCCCCTGGCGCGACATATATCGTCGTAAATCCCGTCAAATCATGGTCGGCAACGTCCCTGTTGGGGGTGATGCCCCGATCGCTGTTCAGACCATGACCAACACCTTGACCACCGATGTGGCGGCAACGGTGGCGCAGGTTCAGGCCGCAGCCGAGGCTGGCGCGGATATCGTGCGCGTTTCAGTCCCCGATGAGGCGTCGGCTAAGGCATTGAAAGAAATCGTGCGCGAAAGCCCGGTGCCTATCGTTGCGGACATCCATTTTCACTATCGCCGTGGAATCGAAGCGGCCGAGGCGGGCGCTGCCTGTCTGCGTATCAATCCCGGCAACATCGGCGATGAAAGTCGGGTGAAGGAAGTCATTCAGGCCGCGCGCGACCACAATTGCTCGATCCGCATCGGCGTAAATGCAGGCAGCCTGGAAAAGCACCTGCTTGAGAAATATGGCGAACCGTGCCCCGAGGCGATGGTCGAAAGCGGGTTGGAACATATCCGCATCCTTCAGGACAATGATTTTCACGAGTTCAAGATCAGTGTGAAGGCCAGCGACGTATTCCTGTCCGCCGCCGCGTATCAGGGCATAGCCGAAGCCACTGATGCGCCCATCCATCTGGGTATCACCGAGGCGGGCGGACTGGTGTCCGGCACCATCAAATCCGCCATCGGGTTGGGCAACCTTCTGTGGATGGGGATCGGCGACACGATCCGCGTCAGCCTGTCTGCCGATCCGGTGGAAGAGGTGAAGGTCGGCTTTGAAATCCTCAAATCCCTTGGTCTGCGCCACCGTGGCGTCAACATCATCTCATGCCCGTCCTGCGCGCGGCAGGGGTTTGACGTCATCAAGACCGTTGAGGCGCTGGAACGTCGTCTGGAACACATCAAGACACCGATGAGCCTGTCAATCATCGGCTGCGTGGTCAACGGACCGGGCGAGGCGCTGATGACCGATGTCGGGTTTACCGGTGGCGGGGCAGGGTCCGGGATGGTCTATCTGGCGGGCAAGGCCAGCCATAAGATGTCCAACGATCAGATGATCGACCACATCGTGGAGCAGGTCGAAAAGAAAGCCGCGGAACTGGACGCGGCTGCGGAAGCGGCGGAGTAGTGTGGGGTCGGCTGTGTCGGTAAGGCAGACATAGCGACCTTACTCATCCCTTGCCCTGATGCCTGAGCTGTTGCAAACTTGTTTCGTGACCGAACGATGCCTGTTTCGTCGCTGGTTCCGTCGTTAAACAGAACAGCGCGGACCCATGCTTTGGGAGGAGTGTGTCATGACATCCAAGACCGCAGGCCCTACGCCACCTGAGAACCTGACGCCACACCAGCAGGCCATGCCCAAGGTCAATCGGGTTACTTCGGATGATGTAAAGGCGTCGCTAAAAGCTGGGTTCTCCGATTTTCTGGCGCGCCCCTTCATGAGCGGTTTCTTCGGGTTTTTCTATGCGGCTTTCGGCATCCTGATGGTCTGGAGCTTGGTCTGGCTTGGCAAGATCTGGATGATCATCCCAGCGATTGTCGGGTTTCCTCTGGTCGCGCCTTTCGCCGCTGCAGGACTTTATGAGATGTCCCGGCGGTTACAGAAGGGAGAGAAATTTGGCTGGTATGAAATCCTCACAGTCATGGCCGATCAACGCAAGCGCGAAATGGGCTGGATGGCCTTTGTTACGCTGTTCATTTTCTGGGTTTGGGTTTACCAGGTCCGGCTTTGGCTTGCGATCATCCTGCAGAATTCATCCTTTTCGGATTTTGACGGATTCTTGAACATCATCTTGTTCACCCCGCAGGGCTGGACATTCCTAGCAATCGGCACCTGTGTCGGGGCGTTTCTGTCGGCTGTCTTGTTTTCGGTCACTGTCGTCGCCATGCCCATGCTTCTGGACCGGGAAACAAATTTCGTTTCAGCCATGTTGACGTCTTTACGCGTCGTCTCGGAAAGCCCTGTGGTCATGCTCGGCTGGGCAGCGATCATCTCGGTGACAATGTTGTTGTCGATGGTTCCGGCGTTTATGGGCTTGATCTTTACCTTGCCGATCCTTGGCCATACCACGTGGCATCTCTATCAACGGGCCGTGGAACCGGCAGACGGCTGAGATCAGCGATCAGTCCGTCTTTTTTGTCTGGGGGCAGCTGTGCCGCCCCCAAGACCTATCAACCCTGTTCCGCGCGAACGCCATCTGCAATCTGCTGCATCTGATCAGCGGGGAGATAGCCGCGCAGCAACTCGGTTCCCAGCACGAATGAGGGCGTGCCCGAAATCTGCATCCGTTGCGCCAGGGCGCGGGTGCGGCTGATCTCATCCGTGACGGTGTCGCTGTCCATCGCGGCTATGATCGCATCGCTGTCCAGGCCCAGCCCGTCAGAGATGCGGCGCAGGGTGACCTCGGACGGTTCGCCATTGAATTCCATCAGCGCATCGTGAACCTGTTTATAGGCGTCACCACCAGCGACGTGCTTGGTGGCCACAGCAAAGCGCGAGGACAAAACAGAAGCGTCGCCCAGAATTGGCAGTTCTTTGATCACAAACCGGATATTGCCATCACTGGCCAACAGGTTTGCCACTTCGGGTACAGCGCGACGGCAATAGCCGCAGCGGTAGTCCATAAACTCGACCAGTGTGATATCGCCATCCGGGTTGCCCCCAACCCAGCTAAAGCCATCGTCGAACAGTTCGGCCGCATTGGCGGCAACCAGTTCCTTGTCTGCGGCCGCTTCGGCCACTGCGTTTCGCTGTTCGAGGATATTGATTGCCTCGATAATGACTTCGGGGTTTTCCAGCAGGTATTCGCGTACCTGAGCGCCAAACTCTGCCTTTTCGGCATCATTCATCGCGTTCAGGTCCAGCGCCTGCGCTGAGGTCGCCGCCATGGAAAGCCCCAGAAGGGCAGGTGCAGCATGTCTGAGGATCATTTCCGTTTCCTTTTATCTTTCTTGAGTCGTTCTGAGGCAATCAACACGTCTTGTGCCCTTTGCCAACCCGGAGAGCCTTCCGGCAATTGCGCCACGGCCCGTTTCGCGTGAATTCCGGCATCCTCCATCCGACCCTGCAGGGCATAGCGCTCTGCCGTCACGGTCGAAGCCATGCCGTTATTTCCGACCTGCGCGTAAGCCACACCCAGGTCCTGCATCAGGCGTGCATTACGAAAGTCGCGCGCACGCGCCTGTTCCAGTGCATTCAATGCCTGTTTTGTTTCCCCTTGCGCCAACAGTGCGCGCCCATAGCCCGCAAGGATCAACGCATTGTTAGGTGCCATTTCAACAGCGCTTGCATAGGCTTTAACAGCCTCGCTTACCCTTCTGTTTTCCAACAGGATTTGCCCTTTCAGGTCGTAATAGAACGGGTCATCAGGACGCTCGGCAAGCGCCGAGTCTATCGCGGCACGAGCGCGGGACAGATCGCGATTCTGATGATAGGCCGAAGCCTCTCGCATCAGGCGGATGTCGCGGTAGGGTTCTTCGCCGGCGCGCCGCAAGGTCCAACTGGGCGACCGCAGAAAGGCCGACAGCTTGCCTTTAACCCGCGCAAACCAGTAATCCGCATTGGGGTTTGGAACGGCTCGGTCGCCAAACTCATCCAGGAAAGCCTCAGCGGCGCGCAGACGGTCACGGCTTGTCGGGTGTGATCGCATATAGGGGTCCTGATTGGCGACACTCAGCAGTTCCTGACCGGCGAACTTTCGGTGCAACTCCACCATCCCGCTGGGCGAGATTTCGGCCCATCGCAGGTAACTTGCGGCGCTGCGGTCGGCGGATGCCTCTTCCGCGCGGGTGTGACCCAGAAAACCGCGGATTGCCGCGCCTTGGGTGCCAGCAGCGATCCCGATGGCGGCCTCGCCCCCACCCGCCGCTGCAGCCAGCAGGGCCAAAGCCGTGCCGAGGCTGGCGTTGCGCTGCGCGGCTTTCAGGTTCTCAGCCCGTCGCGCCAGATGACCATTCGAGATATGGGCGGCCTCGTGGGCGATGACAGCCTGCAACATCTCAGGGCTTTCGACGGTCAGAATCAGCCCGTAGTTCACATAAATCGCGTTGTAGTCGATGACGAATGCGTTGAACGTGTTGTCGTTTACGACCAGAATCTGAACCCGGTTCGTGTTCAGCCCCGCAGCCCGCAACACCGGAAAGGCCAGTTCACGCAGGCCATGTTCGATATCAGGGTCGCGGATCAGGCTCTGCGCGTGCGATTGCATCGCTGCCGCCAGCCAGACGACAACGGCAACCATCAGGGCCGGGATTGACGCCAACCGGGATACGCGCTCAAAAGCCATGACTGCAACATGGGAGATGGGCATGAGAAACTCAACCCGGTCCGGGGTCGATCCCTTCATCGTGATGGATGTGATGGAGGCGGCACGCAAGGCCGAAGAGGCGGGTCGCCACGTGATCCACATGGAAGTCGGCCAGCCCGGAACCGGCGCGCCAAAGGGTGCGACCGAAGCTTTGGCCGCAGCGATGGAGCAAGGCCCGCTGGGCTATACGGTTGCCCTGGGTCTGCCCGCCCTGAGGCAGCGGATCGCCCGGCTTTACGGGGATTGGTACAATGTCGATCTGAACCCAGAGCGGGTGGTGATCACACCTGGCTCGTCCGGCGGATTCCTGCTGACCTTTACCGCATTGTTCGACAGCGGTGACCGTGTCGGTATCGGGGCGCCCGGCTATCCGTCCTATCGCCAGATCCTGAAGGCGCTGGGGCTGGTCCCGGTCGACCTGCCGACCGCGCCGGAAAACAGGTTGCAGCCCGTGGCGGCGGATATTCAGGGGATGGACCTGAAAGGGCTGATGGTTGCCTCGCCCGCAAATCCGACCGGTACGATGCTGGACCGTGCCGCCATGAGCACCCTGATCCAGGCGGCGCACGGGCAGGGCGCGTCGTTCATCAGTGATGAGATTTACCACGGGCTGGAATACGAAGCCAAAGCCGTGACGGCGCTGGAGCTGACTGATGAATGCTATGTGATCAACTCGTTCTCGAAATACTTTTCGATGACCGGATGGCGCGTAGGCTGGATGGTGGTGCCCGAGGATCAGGTGCGCGTGGTCGAACGGATTGCTCAGAACATGTTCATCTGCGCCCCTCATGCCAGCCAGGTCGCAGCGCTGGCTGCGATGGATTGCGACGACGAGTTGCAAGCCAATCTGGATGTGTACCGCCGCAATCGCGCGCTGATGCTGGACGGGCTGCCCAAGGCCGGGTTTTCGAACATAGCGCCGCCCGACGGGGCGTTTTATGTTTATGCAGATGTATCCGACCTGACCGACGACAGCCGCACATTTGCGGCCGAGATTCTGGAACTGGCCGGTGTGGCCGTGACGCCAGGGCTGGATTTCGACCCGCAGCGCGGCCATACCGCATTGCGTTTTTCCTATGCGCGCGCGACGGATGACATTCAGGAAGGGCTTGAGCGTTTGCGTCAGTTTATGACCCGGCGCGGTGCTGTCAGGGAAAGGGCCTGAACCGTTCACAAACCGCCGCTTGTGGTATAGGGTGCCCGACAAACGATCTCGGGAAAACTTGAGGCCATGAGCAGGATCTTCTTTAGCATTGCGCTGTTCTGGGCGTTGGCTGGTGGTGCCATTGCGCAGGATTTCAGCGCGTTGGCGCGTGTCCAGCCTGACCAGAGCCGTATTACGGATGTCGGGCGTACCGGTGTTCGGGTGGACATCGCCCTCAGTCAGGGCGTTCCCTACAGGATTTTCACCTTGCAGGATCCCTACCGTATGGTTCTGGACTTCAACGAAGTGGACTGGGCCGGGCTGACCCGCGAAGATTTTCTGCAATCTGATCGCATTAGCGCTGTGCAGTTCGGTGCGTATGTTCCGGGATGGTCACGACTGGTGCTGGAGTTGGGTGCTCCGATGGCAGTGGCGACGGCAGAATTGTCGGTGGCAGAGGATTCGGGGGCCGCTTTGCTTTCGCTCGACCTTAAGGGGACGGATTTCGATGCCTTCAACGCCTCGGCGGGCGCGCCGCGAAACCCGGGCTGGGACCTGCCGGAACCGGCGGATGTGCCGCAAGCCGCGGTGCGCAGTGCCGACAGACCCTTGCGTGTCATGCTGGATCCGGGCCACGGAGGCATTGATCCGGGGGCCGAGACTGACGCGATTGATGAAAAGACCCTTATGCTGACTTTCGCGCGTGAGCTGCGCGAAGTTCTTCTAAGATCAGGCGGATACGAGGTGGTTCTGACGCGGGTCGACGATCAGTTCGTCTCGCTGGAGCGTCGAATTGCGCTGGCACACCGGGCCGGTGCGGACCTGTTCATTTCGCTGCACGCTGATTCCCTGTCCGAAGGGCGGGCGCATGGCGCTGTGGTTTATACCCTGTCCAACGATGCCTCGGATGTGGCCAGTGCGAAGCTGGCGGAACGGCACGACCGCGGGGATTTGATTTCCGGTATCGATCTGAACGGGGCGGATGATCAGGTCACCGATGTTCTGCTGGACATGGCCCGTCAGGAAACGATGCCACGCACAAGCGCGCTGGCCAAGGCCATCGCAAACGGCCTGGCACAACAAGGCGGGCCGATGAACGGCAAACCCTTGCGTACCGCATCTTTTTCAGTACTCAAGGCGGCGGACATCCCGTCGGTTCTGGTCGAGCTTGGATTTCTGTCCAGTCCCAGAGACCTGAAGAACCTCAAAGATCCTGATTGGCGTGCAAGAATGGCGCTGGGAATTCATCGGGGGCTTGAGGATTGGCGCCAGCAGGATGTGATCCGCAAATCCCTTATTGGTCAGTGACCTTGCGGCGCAAAACGGCTAGAATACGCTCGGTGTTTTGACCCTTGGGCGGCGCATCACTATATATGCAGCACCGCGAAAAAAAGGCAGTAACGTGATCCGGTTCATTCTTTCGATTTTCGGGGCGATTTTCAGCCTCGTGACATTGGGTATTTTCATGGCCGCGCTGGTGATCGGCGCGGTGTTCTGGATGTATGGGCGCGACCTGCCCAGCCACGAGTCACTGGCACAGTACAAACCACCCACGATCAGCCGGATCTATTCGGGTGAAGGCAAGCTGATTGATGAATTCGCGCAGGAACGACGCCTGTTTACGCCATCCGAGGAAATCCCGGATCTGGTGAAGCAGGCGTTTATTTCGGCGGAAGACAAGAATTTCTACAACCATCAGGGCTATGACCCGCGCGGCATCATTGCCGCCGGGGTCGAGGCAGTGCGGACCAAGGGCGAAACCGTACGCGGCGCATCAACCATCACGCAGCAGGTCATGAAGAACTTTCTGCTGTCCGGTGACCGCCGGGCCGAGCGTAAGATCAAGGAAATCATTCTTGCGACTCGGCTTGAGGATACATTGGACAAGGAACAGATCCTCGAACTTTATATGAACGAGATCTTTCTGGGCCAGAACTCGTACGGTGTGACTGCCGCCGCGCAGACCTATTTCAACAAGACCCTCCAGGAGCTGGCCCCGCATGAGGCCGCCATGCTGGCTGCCATGCCCAAAGCGCCGTCAGATTACCACCCCGTTTGGGAAAAAGAACGCCTTCTGGCCCGGCGCAACTACGTGTTACGCGAGATGCGGCAGAACGGTTACATTGATCAGGCGACTTATGAGGCCGAGGTCGAGCTGCCTCTGCGCTCGGTCCAGAACGGAGATTTTGAAAGCTTCCGTACGGCCCTGCCACCTCGCGATTATTTTACCGACGAAATCCGCCGCCAGCTGAGCGAAGATTTTGGTGAGGGCGAGTTCTTTACCGGGGGCTTCACCGTGCGTGCATCGGTGGACGAGGAAATGCAGGTTGAGGCCGCACGGGCCTTGCGCGAGGCGCTCGAGAAATACGACCGGTCCCGTGGCAAATGGCGGGGAACAGGTGACGTGATCCCGGAAGATAAACTGGCGGATGAGGCGCAATGGCGCGAGGCGCTGGCGGCCATGGAAATTCCGCGCGACGTTATTCTGCCAACCCGTTGGTATCCCGCCGTGGTTCTGGGCGTGACCGACCAGCAACTGACCGTTGGTGTCGAAGAAGGTCCTGCCGATGGGATTATCCCGCGCGCGGACATCAAGTGGATGCAGGGTGATTTTGCGGCCAACTTCAAGCGTGGTGATGTCATTTTTGTTGTTGCGGGTGAAGATGGGCAATGGTCGGCCCGCCAGGTGCCAGAGGTGCAGGGTGCCTTTGTCGCGATGGACGTGAACTCGGGTCGTGTTCTGGCGATGCAGGGCGGGTTCTCGTATCAGGATACCGTGTTCAACCGGGCCACACAGGCACAACGCCAGCCGGGATCGTCGTTCAAGCCGTTTGTCTATGCTGCCGCGCTGGACAGCGGGTACAGCCCTGCGACTATCGTTGTCGATGCGCCAATCGAAGTGAACACGCCGCAGGGTCTGTGGCGCCCCAAGAACTCCTCCAACAAGTTCTACGGCCCTACACCTTTGCGCACAGGGATCGAACAGTCGCGGAACCTGATGACCATCCGTCTGGCGCAGGAAGTTACAATGCCCGTTGTTGCCGGCTATGCGGAACGGTTCGGTGTCTATGACCGGATGGGCGCGTTTTTGGCCAACTCGCTAGGGGCCGAGGAAACCACGCTTTACAAGATGGTCGCGGCCTATGCGATGTTCGCCAATGGCGGCCAACGTGTGGAACCGACTCTGGTCGACCGCATTCAGGACCGGTTCGGAAAAACCATCTATCGCCACGATGACCGTCAGTGTCTGGACTGTAACTCGACCTGGCTGGAACCAGATGAATCGCCGACCCTTCTCACGGATCGCGCGCAGGTCATGGATGCGATCACCGCCTATCAGCTGACATCAATGATGAAGGGCGTGGTGGATCGCGGGACAGCATCCGGCGTAGTGAATCTGCCGGTGCCAACAGCAGGCAAAACCGGAACCACCAACGACTCCAAGGATGCGTGGTTCATCGGCTTTACGTCGAACATCGTGGCGGGTTGCTACATCGGCTATGATCGACCGCGTCCGATGGGACGTGGGGCCTATGGTGGCACGTTGTGCGGCCCAGTCTTCCAGAGCTTCATGGAAAAAGCGGTCGAGAAATACGGCGGTGGTCCGTTTGAAGTGCCCGAAGGCGGCCATTTCATCAAGATCGACCGTTTCAGCGGGGCCCGCCTGCCAGATGATGCCACCGGTGATTATGTCGTGGCCGAATTCTTCCGCGACGGTGTCGATGGATTCATCGACCGTGTCTATGATGGTGGTTTTGCCATCGGATCGGATCTGCCATTGTTTGAAGAAGTGCAGCGCGCGGGGGTTCAGGTTCAGACGTCAACGGGCGAGACCGTGACCGTTGGACCGAAAGCTTCCCAAGGGGACCTGAGCACCGGCGGGCTTTACTGACCGGCCGCTTTCAGAAACAGGTTTAGTAGATCAGCTTCTGCGTCACCGCAGATCGGGCCGTCAGATCGCCAGTAGATGGACAATGCGCATTTCGCGGCAGCCCATTGAGCCAGCCGTATTCGTGGTACACTCATTGCTTTGGAATACTCCGACAGACAGGTTTCGATTTGCAGGGGCTGGCGCACAAGATCCGGCATTCCCTTAGGGTGTCGCAACGCGTTGGCCAGTTCAAAAGCGGGATCGCCTAGATAACCTTTTGCATCGATGATCCGGGGTCCTGATGGTGTCATAATGACATTGTCTGGGTGAAAGTCCCCGTGAAGAGGTACGGGTAATGGTTGGCTGTCTAACAGGTCTTCACTTAGTGCAATCGCTGACTTCACCGCGTTACGCAGTTGGGCAGGGCACTCGGCCGCAAAGGTGCATTCAGCCAAAGGGGCGAACACCTTTTGCAAGGGTTTCATGCCAGTGGCGCTGACCGGGCCCCCTGCGTGCAAACGTGCTGCTGTTTCTGCAAGTGTCTTGACGGCGTCTTCGGGCCTGCCCGCGCGGGCGATATCCCCCAGAGATGGTCCATCCAACCACTCCATCAGCACGGCGCTCCGTGCCTCTTCCAAAATCCGAACAGCGCCCCTGTCGCGCCACCCGACCAACAAGCTGGTGCCCGGTTTTTCGTTCCCGCGATCTTGCCTGCGATAAAGCTTCAAGGCAGCCGGGCCGCAATTGGATTGTACTTTCCACACTCTTGCATTGCCGGTGTCCGCAACCAGTTCAGGCAAGTGCAAATCCCATCTGCCCAGAAACTCTTCGACTGTGTTTTGCATTCAGGTCAAGCCTGTCTTGTGGTGTCTCGCACCTCTTGCTATCACGCAGGCCTGATTGAGCAAGTTGGGACAAGACCATGCGCGCCGAAACCCAGAACATCGTGGCGGATATCAAAAAGTCGCTGGAGCTGCTGGCGCAGCGTATGGACTATGAAACCGCGCCGCATCGCCTTGAGGAATTCAACGCGCGCGTCGAAGACCCCAACCTTTGGGATAACCCTGAAAACGCGCAGAAACTGATGCGCGAGCGGCAGATGCTGGTCGATGCAATCGAGACGTATGAATCCATCAAGACCGATCTCAGCGACAATATCGAACTGATTGAGTTGGGCGAGATGGAGGAAGACCAAGAAGTCGTTCAGGATGCCGAAGCGGCGATCAAGACGCTGAAAGCCAGAGCCGCCAAAAAAGAGCTTGAGGCGCTGCTGGACGGTGAGGCTGACAGCAATGATACCTTCCTCGAAATCAACTCGGGCGCGGGGGGAACCGAAAGCTGCGACTGGGCGTCGATGCTGGCGCGCATGTATGTGCGCTGGGCCGAGAAAAAGGGTTACACGGTCGAGCTGCAATCCGAGACACCGGGCGAAGAAGCTGGGATCAAATCCGCAGCCTACAAGATTTCTGGTCACAACGCCTATGGCTGGCTGAAATCGGAAAGCGGCGTGCATCGGCTGGTGCGGATTTCGCCCTATGACTCGGCGGCCAAGCGCCACACGTCGTTCAGCTCGGTCTGGGTCTATCCGGTGGTCGACGACAATATCGAGATCGAGGTGAACCCGGCCGATATCCGCATCGACACCTACCGGTCTTCGGGGGCTGGTGGCCAGCACGTGAACACCACCGACTCGGCCGTCCGGATTACACACATCCCGACCGGGATTGTTGTGACCAGCTCGGAAAAGTCGCAGCACCAGAACCGCGATATTGCCATGAAGGCCCTGAAGTCGCGTCTGTACCAGCAGGAACTGGATCGCCGCAACGCGGATATCAACGCCGCGCACGAGGCCAAGGGCGACGCAGGCTGGGGCAACCAGATCCGGTCTTACGTGTTGCAGCCCTATCAGATGGTAAAGGACCTGCGAACCAATCACGAAACCTCGGATACCAAAGGCGTTCTGGACGGCGATCTGGACGGATTCATGGCGGCAACCTTGGCCCTGAACGTGGCAGGCAAAAGCCGATCCGAGGCGCAGGGCGACAGCTAAGGTGACACGCCAGCGTTCCCTTCTGGACCTGCTGAAAGGGCACTGGCAGCTTATCCTGATCACCGGTCTGGTCTTTGCGCTCTGGAATACGCCGGTTGTTGTTCCGCTTAAAATTCTGGTCGTTTTTCTGCATGAGCTGTCTCATGCCGGGACAATCCTACTGACTGGCGGCTCGGTCGAGAGTTTCACGATTTCACCCCAGCAAGGCGGAATGGTGATCGGCCGGGGCGGCAGCAGATTTCTCAGCCTGTCCGCCGGGTATCTCGGCTCGCTTGTGTTTGGCATTGCGCTTTTGATCATCGCCTTGCGGACAAATGCTGACCGAGCTGTTCTGGCTGTTTTCGGCGCAATCATGTGTCTGATCGCACTGCTGTACATACGCGATGCTTTCGCCCTGCTGTTTTGCGCAGGGGGCGGGACGGCAATGATTGCGACAGCATGGTTTATGAGCCACGAGGTCAGTGATCTGGTGCTGCGCGTCATCGGGCTGACCAGCATGATCTACGTGCCGTTTGATATCTTTGATGACACCACCCTACGATCCGGTGCGCGCTCGGACGCGTTCCTGCTGGCCGAGGAATTCGGCGGCACCGCGATGCTGTGGGGTGGCGTCTGGCTGGTGTTGAGCAGCGCCGCCATTGCGCTTTGTCTACGGTATTGGTTGGGCCGGAACAGCAACCTGCCATTGCACGGCAAAGCGTTGTGATGCTGTTGTTAGTAAGACAAGAAAATATACATCTAAACAGTGGGTTTAAATGAGGTGAACCGCTCGCTAGGCTGCTGAAGACAACAATAGACTGGCGTGTTATGGACCTGACCCGGATATCTGCCACAGAGCTTCTGAACCAACTGGCTACACGACAGGTTTTGGCCACGGAAGTCATGCAGGCCACGCTGGATCGCATTGCCAAGGTCAACGGTGACGTGAACGCCATCGTGGCGCTGCGGGACAAGAGTGAACTGATGGCCGAAGCGCAGGCCCGCGACAGCGGCCCCGTCACTGGCCCGCTGCACGGCTTGCCAATTGCGGTCAAGGATTTGGTCAATGTAGCAGGTATTGTCTCTTCGCATGGATCGCCTGTTTTCAGGGATGTCGTCCCTGACAGGGATGATCTGATTGCCGCTAGGATGCGGGCCGCGGGCGCCATCCTGATCGGCAAGACCAACACGCCGGAATTCGGGCTGGGCTCGCACACGTTCAACCCGGTCTATGGTGCGACGCGCAACCCGTATGATGCCAGTTTCACCTGCGGTGGCTCATCCGGTGGGGCAGCAGTGGCTTTGGCGACGGGTATGGTGGCATTGGCCGACGGGTCCGACATGATGGGCAGCCTGCGCAACCCGGCGGCATGGAACAACATCTATGGCTTTCGCCCAAGCTGGGGCAGGGTGCCGTCTGATCCTGTGGGTGATAGTTTTCTACATCAATTGTCTACGCTGGGGCCCATGGCGCGAAGCCCCGAGGATCTGGGTCTCCTGCTCGATGTGATCTCGGGGCCTGATCCACGCCTGCCGCTGGCCAGAGATTGTACGCCGGTGTCACCGGTGGTCGCAGCAGATCTGAGCGGGCTGCGCATTGGCTGGCTGGGCGATTGGGGCGGGGTCTTTCCAACAGAGGTCGGAATTCTTGAGCTGTGCCGGGATGCGTTGAAGGTGTTCGAAATGCTCGGCGCGCGCGTTGAACATGTCGCCCCGCCTTTTGATGCCGAACGGTTATGGACCAGTTGGATCACCTTGCGGTCCTGGAGCGTTGCCGCAGGGCTTGAACCCTTGGCTGAACGACGGGACCACCTGAAAGACACAGCACAGTGGGAGCTGGATCGGGGTCTGACGATGAGTGCCATGGATGTGCATCACGCCAGTGTTATCCGGTCAGACTGGTTCCGGCGCGCGGCTGAACTGTTCGAGCAGTTTGATGCCCTTGTCCTGCCATCCGCACAGGTTTGGCCGTTTGGGATTGAAACACCATACCCCACACGGATCGCGGACTGCGCAATGGATACATATCATCGCTGGATGCATGTCACGGTACCGGTCAGCCTGATCGGCTTGCCTTGTCTGGCTGCGCCTGCCGGATTTGGTGTGCAGGGCCTGCCCATGGGCTTTCAACTGTTTGGACCAAGAGGGTCGGATCAGAAATTACTGTCGGTCGGGGCGGCCTATCACGCCGAAACCGACTGGCCCAACAAGAGGCCGGCGATGTCATAACGCCGATCAGGGAGGAGACTACATGGAAAAGCCATTTGGCGTTCCGGACATGCGTCCGGTAGATACTGCCATGCTACGCGCCGCGTTGGGGCGCGCCTGGGCCGACTTTCGGCGTGCGCCTCAGTTCGGGTTGATCTTTGCCGGTTTCTACGTGTTTGCGGGATGGGCGATGGCATGGGTCACCATCCAGACTGGTACAACCTTCTGGCTAGTTCTGGCAGCAATTGGCTTTCCGTTGATCGGCCCGTTTGCCGCTGTTGGCCTTTACGAGGTGTCCCACCGGCTGGAACAGGGTGAACCGCTGGATCTTGGCGCAATCTTTGGTGTCGTGCTGCAACAAAGCCGTAGGCAATTGCCGTCGATCTGCGCCATCATCGTCGTGGTGTTTCTGTTCTGGTTTTTTCTGGGGCACATGATCTTTGCCCTGTTCCTTGGGCTGGCCACGATGACAAACGTGTCATCCTCGCTTGAGGTCTTTCTGACGGCGAATGGCCTGACAATGCTGGCTGTGGGCACGGTGGTCGGGGCGGTTTTCGCAACCGTTCTGTATATGATCACCGTTTTGTCGATCCCACTGCTGCTGGATCGCGAGTTGGATTTTGTCACGGCAATGATTGCAAGCTTTACCTATGTGTCCGGGAACTTTCCGGTGATGCTTGCCTGGGGGGTGATCATCGCTGTTTTGACGTTTCTGGCCATGGTGCCCTGGTTTTTGGGCCTTCTGGTGGTCCTGCCACTGTTGGGCCACGCCAGTTGGCACCTGTATAGGCAAATCACCCAAGTCGAAGGCGAGGGCACATCGTCCTGAGAAAACCGGTCAGGGATACTGTGCCGGATTGTTGGTCGACAACCGTGCAGCGGCGAAAATCGCCGTTGCATCGTGCCCGAGATATTTCAGAACCACGGGTTCCGGTGTCGAAGGGTTGGCCGGGCTTATGACCGTGCCGCGCCACTGAACTGCTGTTCCCGTCGGATCGGGTGCAATCATATAAACACGACTGTTCTGACCCGCTCGCTGAGAGGTCAGCATATAGACGGAACTGCCGGTGCAGGCGACGATCCCCTGTATTTCGCGCGCCTGTGGTGTTGCTTCGGGCATCGCGGCGCGCGACACATATCCGCGTATCAACGTGCATTGGGCCAGTGGTCGGGCGTGCAGCAAGGTCATACGGTGCG
The DNA here is from genome assembly GCF_056541545.1 of Ruegeria sp. AG7. Lineage (NCBI taxonomy): Bacteria > Pseudomonadati > Pseudomonadota > Alphaproteobacteria > Rhodobacterales > Roseobacteraceae > Ruegeria > Ruegeria sp. AG7. The sequence continues at coordinate 311,054 of NZ_JBQFYP010000003.1, read as the reverse complement.
AGGCCGAGACGCTTTCGATCACGGCATAAAACCCCGGAGAAAACGCAGTTCTGGCGATCATGTCCACACCTGATCCCAGGAACTCGGTCAAGGCCGCCGCTGCGGGGTGGTCCTCGATCTTTTCAATTTCGTCCAGAGGCTTCAGGAGAAAGCGCGCATCCACGTCGAAAAACCGGCAGATGCGATCCAGAACATCCGGCCGTGGAACACTTTCGCCCGAAAGATACCTGTTGAATTGCGTCCGATTCACGCCAAGCTTGCGGCACAGTGCTGAGACTGACCGATACCTTCGTGCCAGTTGCCGCAGGTTCGCACCAAACATCGCGCGAAGTTCAGCCGGGCTGCGAATGTCGTCGGTCATGGATGCCCACGCCTTGCTGAGTTTCCCGAAAAACCATCGCAACACCGGGCCAGACCCTGGCGCGCATTCAAAAATCGTACAGATTGACCCCAAGCAACGTATCCCCACGTCGCGTTGCGGCATCGAGGCTAATGCCATTAAGCGCAATGGCAATAGGCTTTATGTGAAAATACCTGATCCTTATTCGGAAGAGCCGGCCCTATGGCAAATTTAGCGCATAGAAGGGCGCGTGGGTTGGTTTTAAAAATGCCCACCAACCTCAAATAGTGTTCCCGCCTTGGGTGCAAGAAAAGTCCCAAGGCGGGTATGTTGTTCAGTCGCCGCGCAGCAGGGCCGCCACGCCGGTGCGGGCGATTTCCATCAGGCCCAGCGGGCGCATCAGGTCAGCAAAAGCGTCGATCTTGTCCGGCGCGCCGGTGATCTCGAATATGAAAGAGTTCAGGGTGCTGTCGACCACATTGGCGCGGAAGATGTCAGCCAGGCGCAGCGCCTCGACGCGTTTGTCGCCTTCTCCCACGACTTTTATGATGGCCAGTTCGCGTTCAACCGACGGGCCTTCGACCGTCAGGTCATGCACGTCATGGACAGTCACGATCCGGCCCAGCTGCGCCTTGATCTGCTCGATCACCTGCGGCGTGCCGGTGGTGACAATGGTGATGCGGCTCAGGTGTCCTGTGTGATCCACCTCGGCCACGGTAAGGCTTTCGATGTTATATCCACGCCCCGAGAACAGCCCAATCACGCGGGCCAGGACACCGGGTTCGTTTTCGACCAGAACCGCGATGGTGTGACGTTCCTGAACGTCCGAAAAGGTGGGCCTTAGGTTATAGGCCGAATGGCGGGTGGAGCCTTTTTTGATATGTAGGGCAGACATTTATGTCCCTTTCATCATCCTGTGTTTGCCGGGCGCAATGGTCGCCCGGCGGTAATCCTCGGACGGTATCAGACCAGAACCGAACCTTTGCTGTCGATCACGCCCTGCGTTTCGGCCTCACCCAGAAGCATCTCGTTATGCGCTTTGCCGGACGGGATCATCGGGAAGCAATTCTCGTGCTTTTCAACCAGACAGTCGAAGATTACCGGACCGTCGTAGTTGATCATTTCCATGATTGCGTCGTCCAGATCGGCGGGGTCGGAACACTGGATGCCTTTGGCGCCGAACGCTTCAGCGAGTTTTACGAAATCGGGCAGGGCTTCGGACCAGGAATGCGAATACCGCTCGCCATGCAGTAGCTCTTGCCACTGGCGGACCATGCCGAGGCGTTCGTTGTTCAGGATGAACTGCTTGACCGGAAGACGGTACTGAACGGCCGTTCCCATCTCCTGCATGTTCATCAGCCACGAGGCTTCACCGGCGACGTTGATCACCAGCGCGTCCGGATGTGCCATCTGCACGCCGATCGAAGCGGGGAAGCCGTAGCCCATGGTGCCCAACCCGCCCGATGTCATCCAGCGGTTGGGATCTTCGAACCCAAGATACTGTGCCGCCCACATCTGATGCTGGCCAACCTCGGTGGTGATATAGCGGTTATACTTTTTCGTCAGTTCTTCAAGTCGTTGCAGCGCATATTGCGGTTTGATCGACTTTTCGCTGTTGGTGTAAGACAGACAGTTGATCTTACGCCACTCAGAGATCTGCGCCTGCCATTTCTTGACAGCCGCTGCATCGGTCTTGCGCCCGCGTGACTTCCACACCTTCAGAATGTCTTCCAGAACATGCGCCACGTCGCCGACAATTGGAATATCCACACGGATGACCTTGTTGATCGAAGACGGATCAATATCGATATGGGCTTTCTTCGACTTTGGAGAGAACGCGTCGATGCGCCCGGTGATCCGGTCGTCGAACCGTGCACCGATGTTGATCATCAGGTCACAGCCGTGCATCGCAAGGTTCGCCTCGTAGAGGCCATGCATCCCCAGCATACCCAACCAGTTTTCGCCTGAGGCGGGGTAAGCGCCCAGACCCATCAGGGTTGAGGTGATCGGGAAACCCGTGGAATCCACCAGTTCGCGCAACAACTGGCTGGCTGCGGGGCCAGAGTTGATGACACCACCGCCCGTATAGAAAACCGGCTTCTTGGCTTTCTCAATGGCTGCAACAAGCTCGTTGATTTCCTCCAGATCGCCTTTCAGCACCGGCTGGTAATGCGAGGTCGAAGGTTTCGGACTGTTGTATTCACCCGTGGCAAACTGCACATCCTTGGGAATGTCGATCAGAACCGGGCCGGGACGACCCGATTTGGCCACATGGAAAGCCTCGTGCAGCGTCTCGGCCAGCGAATTCGTGTCCTTTACCAGCCAGTTATGTTTGGTGCAGGGGCGCGTGATGCCAACGGTGTCGGCCTCCTGAAAGGCATCCGATCCGATCATGAAGGTCGGGACTTGTCCGGTCAGAACCACAATCGGGATCGAATCCAGCAACGCATCGGTCAGGCCGGTAACTGCGTTTGTGGCACCGGGACCAGAGGTTACAAGCGCAACACCTGGCTTGCCGGTCGACCGCGCATAGCCTTCGGCGGCGTGGATTGCACCCTGTTCGTGACGCACCAGAATGTGGCGAATGTCGTTTTGCAGAAAGATCTCGTCATAGATCGGTAGGACGGCGCCACCGGGGTATCCGAATACCGTGTCCACGCCCTGATCCTTAAGGGCCTGAACTACCATCTTTGCGCCGGTCATCTCACGTGTCATCTGCTTTGCTCCGTTCGCGACATGTGTCTTGCGTCTGACAAAAAAAAGCCCCCGAAATTTCGGAGGCGCATGGGTTCGATTATGGTTTACCGTTACCGGCCCATGCGCGTGGTTCCTACGATTACGACTAGCGTTCTCATCGCCAGAGGCTCCTTTTTGCTTGGAGGGGACATTATGTTCGGGGGGGAGAAGCGTCAACAGGCAAATCCACCAATTTTCTATCTCAATGGCGGTATTTTTCGAAATTTTGTTGCGCAGATTGCCGCACGCCGGGAATTTCCGGGAAAAGGGCGGGCATTTTCGTGAGGGCGGGACAGGTATGAAGGTCTGAATGCGTCAGGTCGATGTCTGAAACTGGCATGATCCGGTGATTTGTCTGCGTCACGCTGACCTTGTGTTCGCAAACGAGGGAGGCGGAGCATGTTACATGACCTGGTAGATCTGGGACGATATCCGATTGATCGCCCGGATTCGCCAGCTTACAGGCGATTGATCGGGGATTTGCGGCGCGAGTTGGAACAGGACGGCTGTGCGGTTCTGCCTGGTTTCGCACATGCGCAAGGGATCGAGCTGTTGGTGCAGGAGGCCGACGAGGTGGCACCCAATGCACACCGGTCTTTCAATCGCACAAATGCCTATTTCACCAAAGATGACCCACGGTTCGACGCCGCCCATCCGATCAGACGGTTCTATGACCGGTCGAACGCGTTTGTTCCTGCTGACAATTTTGCGCATTCCGGTCCTTTGCGCAGGATTTACGAGTTTAGCGGATTTCTTCCCTTCATTCGGGATGCGCTGGATGAGCCTGAGGACCGCTTCTTTCGTTACGATGACCCTCTGGCAGATGTGATCATCAATGTCGTGGAAGAGGGGCAGGGCTTTCCCTGGCATTTCGACACCAATAACTACACCGTGACACTGGCGATCCAGAATGGCGAGCAGGGCGGTGCATTCGAATACGCACCCAATCTGCGCACAGCCGAGGATGAGAATTTCGATCAGGTCGCGTCGGTTCTGGACGGAAACAATGAGCGCGTTCATCGGTTGGAGCTGCGACCTGGGGACTTGCAGATATTCAAAGGCCGCTACTCCCTGCACAGGGTCGCCCCGGTCAAGGGCACGCGGCGGCGGTATGTGGGTATCTTTTCATTTGTCGAGGCCGAAGGCATGTGTGGTGGGATCGAACGGACGCAGCAGCTCTATGGACGCGTGTTGCCACACCATTATGAGCGTGCGGGTTTGCGAAAAGATCAGTTGCTGGATTGAAGGGGCACTACCGGAGGTCAAGGCTCCCGCCCGTCGTCAACGCGCCTGTGGCGCGTCTTATCTGCTTGGGCCGGGCAGCGCTGCGCGCTGCGGTTGCGCAAAGATCAGAAGCCGACCCCCGTGCCTTGCAGCATGCCATGTTCCAGCGCATAGCGGGTCAGCCCGGCGGTCGAGGATATTCCCAGTTTGCGCTTGATGTTCTTGCGATGCGTTTCAACCGTTCGCACCGAGATATCCAGCTTTTGAGCAACTTCTTTGTTTGATTTGCCCTGCGCCAGTTCCAGCAGAATTGTTTGCTCGCGCCCAGTCAGCGCCTCGCGTGCGTTGTCGCCTTTGGGTTTCAGGGACCCACTTGCACCTGTGCACAGATATTGCTCACCCCGCATGACCGCATCGATGGCCTGCTTGATCTCTTCGGTTGGGACATCTTTGAGAACATAGCCTTTTGCGCCGTGGCTGAGCGCGGTCGAAATGTATTCGGGGCTGTCATGCATCGACAGGATCAGGATGCGCGTATCGGGCAGACGTTCCAGAATGATCTCCGTGGCGCTGAGTCCGCCGAGGCCAGGCATGTTCAGGTCCATCAGGATGACATCCGGGGCGAGGCCAACCGCCTGATCCACCGCGGCCTGACCGCTGCCGAGAGTTCCAACCACTTCGATATCGTCGTAGCTTTCAAGGATCGACTGAATGCCCTCGGCCACCATGGGATGATCGTCGACAATAAGAACTCGGATGTTTTTGGCGCTCATGTACCGGCCTTTCGGTTCGGAGTTGCGTCTTCCTGCGGAGGCAACAGGTGGCTCAGCGGCAGGCTGGCCTCGATTACCGTACCGCCGCGCGGTCCGCGTGATGACAGAATACGCAGCGATCCGTCAAGTTGCTCAATTCGCTCCTGCATGTTGCGCAGACCGATGCCGGTGGTTGGGGTTCCGGATTCTGCGCGCAACCCACGGCCATTGTCGGTGATCCGCATGGTTGCGCCTTTCTTGTGGCCGCGCAGGTCAATCGTCACATAAGAGGCATCCGCGTGGCGTTCGATATTTGTCAGCGCCTCTTGTGCGATGCGGTAGAGTGCGATCTTGCTGTCCTGATCCAGCCGGTTGCGGAATACGACGGTGGAAAACTCGGTCTCGATCCCGGTTCGTTCGCGAAAATCGTCGGTCAGAGCCTTCAACGCAGGTCCAAGGCCAAGGTCATCCAGCACGCCGGGGCGCAGGTCGCGGCTGATGCGGCGCACCTCGGTGATAGCGGTGCGAAGATGGTCAATGCCTTTGTCCAGCGGATCGCGCGCGCCTGCATCATCGCCGCGCAACAGCCGGCGGCGCGCATTGTCCAGCGCATAGCGCACACCCACAAGGATCTGGCTTATGCCATCATGCAGTTCGCGGGCAACCCGGCCGCGTTCCTCTTCCTGCGCGTCGAAGACACGCTGCGTCAGTTCTTTCAACTTGGCATCCGCCAACCGTCTCTCGCGAATGTTCAGCAACATGCCCGAAGCAAAAACAATCAGAACCGCAGCAACAACAATGGCGCCGATATACATGAAGGTGCGCTGCACGCGGGTCTCAACCTCGGCCCTTGCGTTGGCGACCGTGGCGACAATGTCGTCAATGAAGACCCCGGTACCCACGACCCAGCGCCAGTCCTGCAACCCGACGACATAGGCGATCATCTGCGCCTCATCCCCGGTCGAGGGTTTTTCCCACATGAAGCTGTGCCACCCGGCTCCCTGACGGGCGAGGCGAATGAACTCGTCAACGATAGGTGTGCCATCGCTGTCGGTCAGACCTTCCCAGTTGCGGTTGATGAATTGTGTCTGACGGGGGCTGACCAGATTGTTGCCATCATAATCGTAAACGAAAAAGAACCCGTCCTGCCCATAGATCATTGCCGAAAGTATCTGCGAGACAAGGTTCTTCGACACCTCATCGTCCGGTTCAGCGCGGCCATAGATATAGGCAAAACCATTGCGCGCCTGCGTCACGTAGTTGCGCAGTTCTTCTTTCTTGGCCTCGATCAGGCTGCGCTCCAGGGCTTCGATCTCGCGCTCAGCGGTCGCACGCGCCTCATATGCGACAAGCACAGCGATTGCTGCCACGGCCACAACCAGCGGGATTGCGGCCACCAGCGACAGTTTCTGCGCATAGGTCAGCGAAATCAGATGTCGGAGTCTTTGCATGGACGAATCGATACGCAAGCGGCGGCAAAAATGCAAAAAGATTGGCGTTGGTCGGTGAAATTCCGGTATTTGGGCCGTATTTGTTGGAGTTTTCATTCGGAAATTTCACCGCATCCCCCAAAGAAATCGATTCTCTACGCAGTAGTAGGTATTCCCTTTCGCTTCGCTCACATTAGGCTGACGCGCACTGAATGCGACAGGTCCGGTTCTGCCGGATCGTGACTATGAAGGGGAGGAACACTCATATGGATCGTCGTTCATTTCTGAAAAAATCCGCGCTGGGCGGTTCGGCAGCCGCAGCAACCGCTCTGGCGGCTCCGGCCTATGCACAGGGACAGCGCACACTGACCATGGTGACCTCGTGGGGTCGTGGTCTGGCTGGCGTGTTTGACAGCGCGCAGCGTTGTGCCGACAGCATCAACGCCATGTCGGATGGCAGCCTGAATGTTGAGATCAAGGCGGCAGGCGAACTGGTTGGCGCGTTCGAGGTGTTTGACGCGGTGTCGTCCGGCCAGGCCGACATGTATCACGCCGCTGACTATTACTTTGTCGGTCAGCACCCGGGCTATGCGTTCTTTACGGCAGTGCCTTTCGGCATGACCGCACAGGAACTTGTGAACTGGTACTATCATGACGGCGGTATGGAGCTGCATGATGAGCTGGGCGAAATCTTTGGCCTGAAGTCATTCCTGGCCGGTAACACCGGTGCGCAGGCGGGCGGCTGGTTCTCGAAAGAGATCAACAGCCCCGAAGACTTCAATGGTCTGAAGTTCCGTATGCCCGGTCTGGGCGGTAAAGCTCTGGGCAAACTGGGCGCGTCCGTTCAGAACATCCCCGGTTCCGAAGTGTATCAGGCGCTGTCGTCCGGCGCGATTGACGGAACCGAGTGGATCGGACCCTGGGCCGACGAAAAGGCAGGCTTCCAGGAAATCACCAAGACCTACTACACTGCGGGCTTCCACGAGCCGGGCGCAGGTCTGTCGCTGGCAACCAACCGCGACGTGTTCAATGAACTGACCCCGGCCCAGCAGAAGATCATCGAGATCGCTGCCGCCGAAGCGCACCAGTGGAACCTGGCGCAGTTCCTGGCCAACAACGGTGCCGCCCTGCAGCGCCTGCAGGCCGGTGGCGTCAAGGTTTTGGAATTCCCCGACAGTGTCTGGGATGCGTTCGGCAAGGCCAGCCAGGAGGTTCTGGACGAGAACATGGGCGATGAGCTGTTCAAGAAGATCTACGACAGCGCAATGCCGTCGATGGCGGCTTCGTCGGCATGGAACAACCTGTCGTCGGGTGTCTACACCGCACAGCGTGACCGTGTTCGCGGCTAAATCTTCCTGATCAAAGGAAAAACGGTTTCCCCGCGCCTTGCGGGGAAACCTTTCCCGTTGCGCGAAAGGACTTGGGCAAGCCAAAATAGGCCTGCGCGCAACTGAGACGACCTGGGGACAACATGCAGGACGAAAACGGTATCTCGTTCTTCGGCGCCCTGTGGAATGGACTGGTTTGGTTCATTCAGAACATTGCCGAAGCCTTCTATAATTTCGGATATGCGATCACGCATCCGCAGCTCTGGCTGGACTGGTCTGACAAGGCGTCGATCATGCGCTTTGTCTATTACGGCGGTTCGGTCGAATTCTTCTTTGTGGTGTTCACCTTCTTTCTGGTTCTGACAGCCGTCGGGTTGTATTACAGAAACTTTATGTGGGCCATCGTGCGTGGCCTGGAAGGGTTTGCAAACACCACCGGGCGGTTCTTTGCCTGGGCGGGTCTGCTGATGGTAATCCAGCAGATTGTCATCGTATTCATGCAACGGGTCTTTACCCGTCCTGATATGTCCTTCGGTCTGGGAATTCCGTTCCAGATGGATATCAGCTGGTTCGCGGAAGAGCTGAAACTGTATAACGCCATGGTCGTCTGTCTGTGCTGTACATACACATTTGTGCAGGGCGGGCATGTGCGCGTTGATCTGATCTATGCCGGTATCAGCCACCGCGCCAAGCGCGTGGTCGATATGTGCGGTGCGTTACTGTTCATGATGCCAATGGCGGTGCTGACCTGGATGTACGGCTGGTTCTTCCTGTGGCGTCACCTGATCGTGCCGAACCCTTCGGCCAGTGACGCGCTGGACCGTCTGGTAGCCAAGTCCCGTGCCTTGCGCTGGAACGTGGAAACCATCGGGTTCAGCCCCAACGGGTTCAATGCCTACTTCCTGTTCAAGATCCTTCTGGTGGCGTTTGCGGCCATGGTGTTCCTGCACGCCGTCGCATTCCTGTACCGGTCGTATCTGGAATTTGTGGAAGGGCCGGAAAGCGTTGGAAAATACCTCGACAAGGACAGCCTTGGTGAGGGTGAAGAAGCCTATGAAGGCGCGCATTAAGGGCGGAGACAAAGACAATGCTATTCGGACTTGATGGCGTCGAGATAGGCCTCATTATCGTATTCTTTTGCCTTTTCGGGGGCATTCTTTCCGGCTTTCCGGTGGCTTTTGCCATCGGCGGGGCGGGGATCATATCCTTTGGCATCATCGCCGCGCTGGACAGTGCGGGTTTGCTGATCCACCAGGCGATTGATGTCGGATCGCAAAGTTATCGGGACCTTGTGAATTCCGGGATCAAGCCGGACACCATATCGGTGTTCCGATACCCGGATTTGCCAAGGCTCGCCGAACCGGTTTTTGCCTCGGGCTGGGAAACCGCGCTGGACCGCAACGTGTCGTTCATCGTGAACCGCATGAACGAACGGGTTCTGGCCGGACAATCAATCGAGACCCTTCTGGCCGTGCTCATGTTTGTTCTGATGGGCATCACGCTGGAACGTTCGAAGATTGCCAATGATCTGCTGACGACGATGGCACGTGTTTTTGGCCCGCTTCCGGGTGGTCTGGCCGTGTCGATTGTGGTTGTGGGGGCGTTTCTGGCGGCTTCGACCGGTATCGTTGGCGCGACCGTTGTGACGATGGGTCTGCTGGCGCTTCCAACCATGTTGCGCAACAACTATTCTCCGGAACTGGCGACCGGTGTGATCGCGGCATCGGGCACCTTGGGGCAGATCATTCCGCCGTCGATCGTGATCGTCCTACTGGGCACATTGGCAGGAGATCTGTATTCGACAGCCCAGGAAACCAGGGCTGTTGAGGCCGGTTGCACCGACGCGCTGACCTATCTGGGTGAGCCTGCGGTTGTCTCGGTCGGGACATTGTTCCAGGCTGCGCTGTTGCCAGGGATCATGCTGGCGCTGCTCTATGCGCTCTATGCCTTTGGTTATGCATTGCTGAATCCACACAAAGCGCCCGCTGTGGCTGTGTCCGGTGGTTCCGGGGAACCCATTACGCGGTCAGAAGGCCTGACATGGTTGCTGGGTGCGCCTGTAGCCCTGATCGTCGGCGCGGTCCTTTTGGGCAATGTCGGTGTGATCGGAAGCCAGAACATCTCGGTCTCGGCCTTCTCGGATATCGGCGAGGGTGCGTCGCTGCGGACCAACGTATCGGAAGAATGCAAGGCGTCAATGATCGACCTGCATGGGCAGGCTGCATGGGATCAGGCGGTTTCCGAGCAGGAAGCCATTGATGCCGCGGGCGGCACAACCCAAGCGCATCGCCTGACAGAAGAGGAACTGGCTGCTGAACAGCAAAAAAGGATTGCCGATGCGGCACCGATCGGCACCGGAGTGGCGGTTACCCTCGTCCTGCTGGGTCTGACCCTGGTTCTGGGCCGAGGGATCGCACCGTCGCGGTCACCGCAACCGCTGATACTTGGCGCAATCGGGCTGCTGCTGATGGCGTTGGTCGATATCCTGATAATATCGCCTACCACATCCTCTGGCGTGACTTTCGTGCTGCTCGCCCTGCCGTTCGCGCTGGCCATGTATGGTTGCAAAGAGGCTGCGGCCCGCTGTGCCACAAACGATCTGATCCGCGTGGTCTTCCCGCCGCTTGTTCTGATCATCGCGGTGCTGGGCTCGATCCTGGGAGGTGTCACCAATCCGACACCGGCGGCTGCGCTGGGCGCGGGTGGCGCGATCATGCTGGCCGCCTATCGCAAGCTGCAGGATCAGGGCCGTTCGGGCAAAGTGGTCATCTGGTCGACCTTCGCCGTTGTCATTGCACTGCTGATGGGGGTCAACTTTGACCTGCGTATCAATCAAGGCAGTGTGACGGTGGAAACCTGGATCGCCTTCATCATTGCTTATGCGGCCTACCTTTACGCCCTGTTCGGGCTGCTGTACGGATGCTGGGTGCTCTATTCCAGCGGTGTTTTGACCCCGGTGGTGCGTGAGACAGCCAAAGTGACCTCGATGGTGTTCACCATCCTCATCGGATCGCAGTTGCTGAACCTCGTGGTGATTTCATTCGGAGGGGAGCATTATATCCAGCAATTCCTGAAGAGCTTTGACAACGAGTTCACGGTTTTCCTGATCGTGATGCTGGTGCTGTTCATTCTGGGGTTCGTGCTGGATTTCCTCGAGATCATCTACATCGTGATCCCCATCGTGGGCCCGGTGATCTATGGCGGCTCGTTCGATCCGAAATGGGTCACGATCATGGTGGCGGTGAACCTTCAGACGTCGTTCCTGACGCCACCTTTCGGGTTTGCGTTGTTCTACCTTCGGGGGGTTGCGCCGAAAGAGGTCACAACTGGTCATATCTATCGCGGGATCGTTCCGTTTGTTCTGATCCAGGTTATGGGGATCGCGATCTTGTGGTTCTTCCCGACGATTGTCACGATCGTTCCGGACCTGATGCCAAACTGATCCGATCCGGAAGAGAATATTGCAAAGGGGGCCGATTGGCCCCCTTTTCTGTTTGTTTCGGGCTAGGGGCCAGCCCCTTCTTGGCCTGCGGCCAATTCATCCCCGGGATATTTATAGCCAGATGAAGATGCGGATCAGGTGAACTGGATCAGGTCCCAGCGATTGCCGAAGGGATCACGCCAGACAGCGACGATGCCATAGGGTTCGTGGCGTGGGTCTTCTTCGAAGTGGACATCCCCAGCGCGCATATCTGCGTGGTCACGATAAAAGTCATCGGTTTGCAGGAAGAACCCAACGCGCCCGCCGGTCTGGTTGCCTATGGCGGCGGTTTGTTCAGGTCCGTCAGCCTTTGCCAATAGAAGGCATCCGCTGTCCGAACCTGGAGGCGCGATGAGAACCCAGCGCTTGCCATGGCCGAGGTCGATGTCCTTGATGAGTTGGAAGCTGAGTGTCTTTGTATAAAACAAGATGGCGTCGTCGTAATCCGGCACAACAAGGGTGACGGCATGCAGGCTTTGTTTCATCGCGCGGTCAGCCTTTGGTCGGATGCCGGTCAGGGAGCTGGATATTGGCGACCTGTTCGGCGATTGGCGGCGCCGACAAGGGGTGATGCGATGTGCCGGAATAAGCATCCGGATCACTGATCTTTTGCCACCCCCCCTGAATATACGCCTCAAGCCCAGAAAACTTGGCTTTGTAGCCCATCTTGGGACTGCCGGGGACCCAGTACCCCAGATAGATATAGGGCAGGCCCGCCTCACGTGCGATGTCGATATGGTCGAGGATCATGTAGGTGCCGAGTGAGTTCTGCGGCTGTTCCGGGTCGTAGAAGGAATAGACCATGCTTAGCCCGTCTTCGAGCACATCGGTCAGGCTGACGGCGATCAACTCGCCCGTTTCAGGATCGGCATATTCCACAACGCGGCTGCGGATCGGTGTTTCCTCGATCATCGCGGCGAATTCGAAAACGTCCATGTCAGCCATGCCACCATCGGCGTGCCGGGTGTCAAGATAGCGGCGAAACAGCTCGTATTGCTCATCCGTGGCCCATGGCGAGGTTGCGCGGCGTTCCAGATACCCGTTCCGCTTTGCCGTGCGTTTCTGGCTTTTGGTCGGACGGAAGGCTGAAACATCGATCCGGGCCGACAGGCAGGCTGCGCAATCCGTGCACGAAGGCCGGTAGAGTACATTCTGAGACCGGCGAAATCCTTGTTGAGACAGGGAATTGTTCAGCTGTTCAGCCCCTTCGCCTTGCAGGGCGGTGAACAGTTTACGTTCCATCCTGCCGCCAAGATAAGGGCAGGGCTGCGGTGCCGTGACATAGAATTGTGGCGCAATTGGCAGCGTATGTCGCATGAAATCCCCATCCAGCCTCGGGAGGGATGATAGCAACCGTTCCCGAGACCGCCAAGTGTTTCACGCAACCTTGCGTCAGGCCCGTTGATTGATCATGACGGTGCCCAGAAAACTGTCGGTCAGACCCTGGCCACGGGCGCTGGTCATCATCATGATGACCGAGATGATCTGGACCACGGGAAAGGCCATGCTGACGAAATAGCCAGCAGTGTGGGCAAGCGCCTTGCCCTGATCCATCCGTTCTCCGTACGCATCGCGCAGTTCGATCCCCATAAAGCGCATTCCCAGCGTGGCTGAGCCGTTGGCGATGGTCACCACCCGGTAGACGAAGCTAACAACCGCGTAGATCAAGGCCAGAAAAAACAGACCCAGAAAGGCGGTTAAAAGGATTGCCACCGTGCAAAGCAGCGAAATGAAGGCGATATCGAACAGCCAGGCAGCGAAGCGTTTGGTTGTCACCGAACGATAGAAATCAGGTTGGGTGTCCGGGTCGGGCAGATGGTTCATTCGATAGGTCCGTAAAACAGGGGTAGGAGGACCCTGTCCCGAAACACCGGGGCAGGGCAAGGTCAATCAGGCGGGCTCGCCCTTGCCGTCTTCGTCATGGCTTTCGCGGGCGCGTTCATCCATGAATTGATCGAATTCGGCTTTGTCCTTGGCGTCACGCAGGCGGCGCAAGAAGGCTTCGAAATCCTGTTGTTCGCGTTCCAGGCGGGCCAGGGTATCTGCTTTGTAGGCGTCAAAGGCGCTGTTGCCCGAGGGCTTCATTGCACTCATGTGGCTGTGCCAGGATTTGCGGCGGTTGCAGGATTTGCTGAACATGCGTTTGCTCCAGATCATATAGGCCAGCAGGGCAAGGCCAACGGGCCAGAAGAAGATGAAACCAAGAACCATGGCGGCGATCCAGGCCCCTTTGCCTTTGTCATCCAGCCAGGCTTCGGTTCGGTAAAGCCATCCCGGATTCGCGGGGACGGCGGGGTCGGACAATGCGGTCATTTGAGCTCTCCAGGGTTGATGTAAACTCTATTCACATTGCATAGATGGGGTACCGTTTGGACGGGTGCAAGGGGTAATGTGAAAAAGATTTACATTATGCAATCCGGTTGACGTTTCAGGATCTGGCTCGCAGTGTCCGGGTATGGATATGACGGACAACAAAGCCGCCCCTGCACTAAAGGACATTCTTGAACTGGAAACGCAGGTCTGGGTGGCGCTGGTTGAAGGCGACGCAAGCGCCGACCGCGCCTTGCTGAGCGCGGATTTTCTGGGTGTTTATCCCACGGGGTTTGCCAATCGGGACGATCACGTCGGGCAATTTGCAGATGCGCCAACGATGGCCGAGTTTGATCTGAGTGACGCTTGGTTACGTGTCCTGACTCCGGATATCGTGTTGCTGTCCTACCGTGCCGATTACCTGCGCCCGGGTGCAGATCGGCGCGAGGCGATGCTGATTTCATCTTTGTGGGAAAGAAGAAACGACGTCTGGGTCAACAGCTTCAGTCAGGACACGCCGGTTCAGGAAACCTGATCAGAATGCCCCATTGACGATTACGTCCTGCAATGCGCAGGGTGCGCGCATGACTGACGCTCTTGCCATTACCCGCCTTCCGCGTGCGTTTGATCCGCCCCTGGGCGATGAAACCCGCGCTCTGATACCTGATCTGTCGCAGGAGATGGGAAAGCTGGTGGCGGGAACCGCCGGGTCCAGCCCATATCTGAAAGGCCTGATAGAGCGTGAAAGGGAATGGCTGCCTGATGCCTTAGTGCGCCCGGATCAAGCACTGTCTGAAGTCATGGCGGATGCGCGCAAGCTGCCGCCGGATCAGCTGAAATCCGGCTTGCGGCAGGCAAAGCGGCGTGTGGCGCTGTTGACCGCGCTTGCCGACATCGCAGGTGCCTGGCCGCTTGAGAAAGTCACCGCGGCACTGACCGATTTCGGGGCACTGGCCGCAGATGTTGCGGCCAAGGCCGAGATTGCGACGTTGATCCGGCGCAACAAACTGCCGGGTATGACCGAGGACGATATCGAAACTGCCGCCGGGATGGTCATTCTGGCCATGGGCAAGATGGGCGCGCATGAGCTGAACTACAGCTCGGATATCGATCTGATTGTGCTGTTTGATGAGACACGGTTTGACCCTGATGATTTCTACGAGGCCCGGCAGGGCATGGTGCGGGCAACGCGGAACTTCTGCGCGACGCTCAGCGACAAGACTGCCGATGGCTATGTTTTCCGTACAGATCTGAGGCTGAGACCTGATCCCGCAGTAACACCGGTCTGCATGGCGATGGAGGCCGCTGAACGGTACTACGAAAGCCTTGGCCGCACGTGGGAGCGCGCAGCATATATTAAGGCCCGCCCCTGCGCCGGAGACTTGGCCGCGGGGCAGCGGTTTCTGGACACATTGCGCCCTTTTGTCTGGCGTCGCCATCTGGATTTTGCCGCCATTCAGGACGCGCATGATATGCGTCTTCGAATTCGCGAAAACAAGGGTACGGGCGGGGCCTTGTCGATCCCCGGCCACGACATGAAGCTGGGGCAGGGCGGTATTCGCGAGATCGAGTTCTTCACCCAGACCCGTCAGTTGATCGCAGGTGGCCGCGATCCGGATTTACGGGTGCGCGGAACGGTCCCGGGGTTGGCGGCGTTGGCGTCAAAAGGCTGGGTGCCGCAGGATGTCGCGGACAAACTGACCGATCACTATCGGGCGCATCGCGAAGTCGAACACCGCATTCAGATGGTTCATGATGCACAGACGCATAAGGTGCCGAAATCACCGGAAGGCATCGAACGCATCGCCTGTCTGATGGGGATCGGCAGCGACGAACTGAAACAGGACCTGAAAAACCGCCTGACGGAAGTACACGAACTGACCGAAGGTTTTTTTGCGCCCGGGCCCGGTCCTGCACCTGTGGCGGCGCAGTATGTGGAGTTTGACCAGAGTGTTCTGGCCCGGTGGACGACCTATCCGGCCTTAAGGTCCCAGCGCGGGTCGCGGATATTCGAACGGTTGCGGCCCGAGCTGCTGTCGCGTCTTGCCAAGACCGCCAAACCGGACGAGGCGTTGATGGCGCTGGACGGGTTTCTGTCAGGCCTTCCTGCCGGGGTGCAGCTGTTTTCATTGTTCGAGGCCAATCCGCAACTGATTGACCTACTGGTCGATATCGTTGGCACGTCTCATGCTCTGGCCTCGCATCTGTCGCGCAATGCCTCGGTTTTCGATGCGGTGATCGGCGGCAGTTTCTTTGCCGATTGGCCGGGGCAGAAGGCTTTGCAAATCGAACTGGCCCGTGCGCTGGCGGAAGAGCCTGACTATGAAACCCGGCTCGACCTTGCGCGGCGCTGGTGTAAGGAATGGCATTTCCGGGTCGGTGTCCACCACTTGCGCGGTCTGATCGACGGGGCACAGGCAGGCCGGCAATATGCAGAGCTTGCACAATCGGTGATTGCCGCCATCCTGCCATATGTTGCCGAAAATTTCGCCCGCAAACACGGGCCCGCACCGGGGCGCGGAGCGGCGGTGTTGGGCATGGGGTCGCTGGGCGCAGGACGGATCAATTCGCAATCCGATCTGGACATGATTGTGATCTATGACCCGCAGGATCAGGACATGTCCGATGGTCCGCGCCCTCTGGCCACGCGCACCTATTATGCGCGGTTCACGCAGGCGCTGATTACAGCACTTTCAGCTCCGATGTCACAGGGGCGGCTGTATGAAGTTGACATGCGCCTGCGCCCGTCCGGCAATCAGGGGCCGGTCGCCACCAGTTGGGCCAGCTTTACCAATTATCAGCAGAACGAGGCCTGGGTGTGGGAACATCTGGCCCTGACCCGTGCTCATGTCGTTGCGGGTGATGCCGGTTTGGCAAATGATATCGAAGCGTTCCGCGCCGGGTTTCTGTCGCGCCCACGCGAGCGGGACAATGTCTTGCGCGAAGTCGCGGAGATGCGAACGCGCCTGGCCGCAGCCAAGGCACCTGCCGGGATTTGGGATGCCAAAAACGGGCCCGGCCGCCTGATGGACATCGAACTGATGGCCGAAACCGGTGCCTTGCTGGCAGGGACTACGGCACGCGATGTGTCCTCGGGCCTCGATGGAGCCGTCGCTGCCGGGTTGCTGGATGTCGCGCAGGCGCAATCCCTGAAAGACTGCTACAGCCTATGCTGGTCGGTGCAATGTGCGGCCCGGCTTCTATCGGGCAAAGTCATCGAGGCGGAGCAGATCGGTGAAGGAGGTGTGGATTTCCTGTGCCGTGCCACCGGGTTTGAACAGGTCGATGCACTGCAACGGGCATTGCAGGAGAGTTACACAACTGCGGCCGACCTGATCGGCAGCGTGATCCAAGAGGGCGAAGATGGCACGCAGCACTGATCCCAATGACCACAAAGGTCTGATCCAGGAAGCTTATCGCATCGAAGGCATCACCCTGCCGGAATGCCGCAGCATATTTCTGGACTGGGCGCTCAGCCTGCCCGAAGAGCGTGACCAGAACACGGCGCTGACCGAGTTGCATGCGGCATACGCGCTGCACAGCCCGGATCATCCCATGACTCAGGTTCTGTCCGAGGGCCTTCAGGCGGCCCAAACCCCGAAACGGCGCGGTGGCTGGCGTTCGCGAAGCCGCTAGGTCTTTTCCATCGGCACATTCGCGACTAAGAGGGCACCATGACCCAATCTGCCGACCGCCCCCGTATCCGCCTGAAACCCAAAGCCAACGCGCGCGGCCTGCGCCATGGCTTCCCTTGGGTCTATGCAAATGACATCGTCACCGACCGCCGTACGCGCAAGATCCCCGCAGGCGCTCTGGCGATTCTCGAGGATGACACTCGCGCAGCGCTTGCGCTGGTGGCGGTCAATCCTGAGTCAAAAATCATGTGCAGGGTGCTGGATCGTGATACCAACGCGCAGTTGGACAATACTTGGTTCGAAACCCGCCTCAGCCGCGCCCTTGCACTGCGTGAACGTCTGTTTGATGCGCCTTTCTACCGTCTGGTCCATGCCGAGGCCGATGGCTTTCCCGGTGTGATCATCGACAGGTTTGGCGATACCTGTGTCATCCAGCCCAACGCGGCCTGGGCCGAGGTGCATCTGGATACGCTCACCGAAGCGCTAATCAAGGTCGCAGGCGTGACGACGGTGCTGAAAAACGCCTCGGGCCGCACGCGCGGGCTGGAAGGGCTCGACGATGAGAACCTGACTTTGCACGGCACAGCACCCGACGCGCCCCTGCCTGTGCCAATGAATGGTGCCACGTATATGGCCGACCTGACCGGAGGTCAGAAAACCGGCCTGTTTTACGATCAACGCCCCAACCAAGCCTTTGCCTCACGGCTGGTACATCCCGGAGCGCAGGTGCTGGACGTGTTCAGTCATGTCGGCGGCTTTGGTCTGGCGATGCTGGCCGCAGGTGCCGGACGGGCCTTATCCGTCGATGGGTCTGCGGCCGCGCTGGAACTGGCCACCAAAGGTGCCGAGGCTTCGGGCCTTGCCGACAGGTTCCAGACCCGGCAGGGCGACGCGTTCGATGTACTGACTCAATTGGGGGACGAGTGTGCGGTTTTTGACGTGGTCATTTGTGACCCACCTGCCTTTGCCCCATCAAAACAAGCGCTGGATGCGGGTTTGCGCGCCTATGAACGTATCGCACGGCTTGCCGCACCTCTGGTCAAACCGGGCGGCTATCTGGGGCTGTGCTCGTGTTCTCATGCCGCCGATCTGGGACGGTTCCGCGATGCCTCCTCCCGCGGGATCGGCCGGGCGGGCCGACAGGCGCAACTGATCCACACCGGATTTGCCGGGCCGGATCATCCGCAACTGCCGCAACTGGCGGAAAGCGGCTACCTCAAGGCGGTGTTTTACCGCCTATGAAGGCTGTTCTCGACACTTGCGTCCTCTATCCCACGGTCATGCGCGAAATGCTATTGGGCGCCGCGCGATTGGGACACTTCACCCCGATCTGGTCCGCCCGCATCCTCGAAGAATGGGCCCGCGCCGCCCGCAAGCTGGGCCCGACGGGGGAGGCGCAGGCGCGTGCTGAAATCGCGCTGGTGCAAGGTGCCTGGCCGGATGCCGAACGTCCAGCGAACGAGGGTCTTCAAAACCGTCTGTGGCTGCCGGACGCCGCAGATATCCACGTGCTGGCCACAGCAATCGCGGCTTCCGCTGATCTGATTGTCACGGTAAATGCCAAGGATTTTCCCAGAAATATCCTGACTGATGAAGGGCTTGACCGGCAAGATCCCGACAGCCTGTTGTACAGTTTCTGGCAGTCAAACCCAGAAGGCATGAGCACACTTGCCACACAGGTCCTTGCCCAAGCCGATCGCCTCTCAGGCGAACAATGGACCCTCCGCGCGCTCATGAAAAAAGCCCGGCTTCCGCGATTGGGCAAAGCGCTCGCCATCTGAGCGGGATCCAGCTTCATCTGGCCAAAAATATCCCGGAGAGCGCGAGAGGCTGGCCTCTCGCAGCACAGGCATCACCCGCGTGCCCAACGCTGTTCAAGCTTTTCCAACGCCGCAACACGTTCATCTGTCTTGGGATGGCTCATCAGCCAGGCCGGGACCACCCCGGCGCGCTGCTGTGTCAACTCTTCCAGCTTGTGAAACAGTGATTTCTGCGGGCCGATTCCAATCCCGGCTTTTGTCAGCAAAGCTGCTGCGTATTCATCCGCCTCATACTCGTCCTGCCGCGACAGGCGCGAGGCGATCAGTGCGGTCAACGCATTGGCAATCATCGCCCCGACAAAGGGGATGAACCTGTTCAGAACCATGATCAGCGCCGTTCGCATCGCATTCTGCCCTGAAAAATCGATCATCCGCCGCCGTGCGTGACCCAGCGCCACGTGCCCCAACTCATGCGCGATTACACTGGCCATTTCCTCAGCAGAAACCTCTCCGTTGTGAAACTTGCGGTAAAATCCTCGCGTGATGAATATCCGCCCGTCCGGCGCGGCCAGCCCATTCACCGGGTCGATCTCGTAGATATAGACCGGCACCCGTTCGATCCCGAGCGCCGCCGCCAGCCGGTCGGTCATGCGTTTCAGCGCCGGATCGGCAAGTTCCGTCGATTTCGCATCCAGTTCACGATGGGTGCGCCAGACGGAAATCCGGTACATCACAATTCCATAGGCAATGGCCAGCAGGATCGGGGTCAGGCGAAGCATGGGCTAGATATGGTAGCACTGGGCTTTTAGAGCAAACGAAAAATTCAATGGACCATGCCGCCGTTCGCCGCATGGCAGTAATGTCGAATCTGTACTCCGGAAAAGGTGTCAGCAGTCCTAAAGCGGCACTTAAGGAAAAATCGAATTGGACCTCGACAGTAATGTCCGGCATAAAGACGAGTTTTCGCGTCCAGACGACCTACTCGATCTCGATCAATATGGCATTGCGGGCGACATGCCAGTTTCCCCAGCGCCAGTCAGAAGGAAGCGTGCCGGTCCTGCGTGGCCCGTGGACAAATTCGCCGAAAGGTCTAGGACGGTTGCTTCGAGGAAAACCCGGTTGCCAATTGCGGTAGCTCAATGGCTGGCCATCGGTCCACGCCCACACTCCGTTGTTAATTGTTAACCCGAAAGTAGGGCCGATCACGTCAAGATTGTCGTCTCCGGCAAACGGATAGGTGTCGCGGGCGTTTCGCTCGGTCCAGAATAGGTTATCGTAACGAAAAAGGTTCTTTACCATCTCCTCTTCGGACGCCGACCCAATGGACGCCAGATCACCTCCCGATTGCATTGTCAGCGTCTTAATTTGATCCCAAGACAAATGGCTTGTGCGGACTACTGCGTAGAGCCGTCCGTCGTAGAATCCATAGTTCATGACGCGCCCCGAAAAGGTACGTGCCAACCGGTGTAGGCGTGGATCGGATTCAAGGGCCCGAATCGCTTCGATATCGTAGCGATTGCCCAAGGTCGCAGCGATAGGGAACCAGCCGAACTCGGGTGGTTCGATCCCGAGCGCTGACAGCGTGGCCCTGTCAAGCACACCGTCCGCCGCCAGCCGTCGATCCCTCTGGAAATCCGAAACGGCGCCGAAACTCTGTGGCCCGAGAACTCCATCAATCACTCCAGGGTCATATCCGAAGCGCTGCAATGTCGACTGGATCACAAGCTGGTTCGCCCGCGAAAGTGTCAAATACTTTACAGCTTCGCCCCGCATCCAGTTCAGCGACTCAGCCGCCGCGAGATTTCTTCCGGCATGTCGCGCCTGCAGATTGTAGCGAAAAAGAGTCGCCTCAGCTTCAAGTGCTTCCGACTTCCGCGCGCCATTTGGAAATTTATCGAAAAAAAGCGACCAGGCACGAACCGAGCCCAGTTTGCGCGCAGCTTCGAAAGCGGCATCTTCTCCTGAAACGGGGTCGGACCCGGTAGCTTCGGCGACTGGCTCAGCGGCACGCAAGGGCGCTGCCGCTGGTGTCAGGTAGATTCCGTGTCCTGGTAGTGAACCGTATGTGAACGGTTGCTGATAACCATTCGTGAGCTCTGACACTGTGTCGCGCACTTTCCGAAAGAAAAAGCCCAACTCGAGCCCCGGTTCCGCGAGATGTGTTAGAAGAGCCTCAGCATACGGGCTATTTCGGCCGTCGCCGTCGAGCGCCAGTGTCCCGCCGCGAGCGGCAAAACCTACCAGAACTGCGCCCGGTTCAACCCCCGCCAGCCCCCGACCCACTGACCGAGTCGCTGACGACCGAAGCATAGAGGTAAGAAACGGATTATTGCGACAGGCATCAAGGAGTACGATCCGAATGCCTTGCGAAGTATCGAGCGCAGACAGAACGCTGTCGAGCCGGATTGCCTCAAACTCGATGTCGCGATCGCTTTTCAATTCTGCGTTGACCGGAATCAGGTAGTTGATATTGTCGATCTCTATGCCGTGGCCCGCGAAATAGACAACGGCCATCTCCGCGTCTTCCGCAGCTTGGGCGAAGTCCCGAAGCGCAAGCCGCATCTCTCGGTAGTCAAGATCCCGTCCTCGCGTTACCTCGAACCCGATCCGCTCCAAGGCCGATGCGATGTCTTCGGCGTCGTTCGCGGGGTTTTGTAGGCTCGAAACATGATCATATTCCGAATTTCCGATGACGAGAGCCACGCGCCCGTCCGATGCGGAAACCGGACTTCCAAAGATCGCAAGAACTACCGCCAAAAACGTCACAGCAACAAAAGTATGTAACTTCATCAGCATGGCCCACTTTTACTCGTACGCGGCAACATAACACAGAAGGTGGCTCCTGTGGCAGGCGGCTTTGGACTCAAACAGCCATCAGCCTCTACCGCGTCAGCTCGCGCATTCCCTTTTCAAGACCAGCCAGTGTCATGGGCACCATGCGATCTTCAAAGATGTCGCGGATCATGCTGATGGAATGGGTATATTCCCAGTATTTCTCGGGCACCGGGTTGATCCACAGGTTTGACGCCCACTGTTCGCGCGCGCGTTGCAGCCAGACCTGACCAGCTTCCTGATTCCAATGTTCATTGGCACCGCCGGGATAGGCGATCTCATAGGGGCTCATCGAAGCGTCGCCGACAAAGATGCACTTGTAGTCGGACCCATAGGTGCGCAGCACTTCGTGGGTCGGGGTCTGTTGGTTCCAGCGGCGGCGGTTGTCCCGCCAGACCCCTTCATACAGGCAATTGTGAAAGTAGTAATATTCCAGATGCTTGAACTCGGTTCTTGCAGCGGAAAACAGCTCTTCAACCACCTTGATATGCGGGTCCATCGAGCCGCCGACATCCAGAAACAACAGTACTTTGACGGCGTTGTGGCGCTCGGGCCGGGTTTTGACATCCAGATAGCCATGCTCGGCCGTGGCGCGGATGGTGCCGTCCAGATCCAGCTCTTCGGCTGCTCCCTCCCGCGCCCAGCGGCGCAGGCGTTTCAGGGCGACCTTGATGTTGCGGGTGCCCAGTTCAACCGTATCGTCGAGGTTCCTGAATTCCCGTTTGTCCCAGACCTTGACCGCACGCTGGTGACGGCTTTCTTTCTGACCGATACGGACGCCTTCGGGGTTGTACCCATAGGCCCCGAACGGAGAGGTTCCTGCGGTGCCGATCCACTTGTTGCCGCCCTGATGACGGCCCTGTTGTTCCTTGAGCCGTTCGCGCAGTGTTTCCATCAGCTTGTCGAACCCGCCAAGCGCTTCGATCTCGGCTTTTTCCTCCTCCGACAGGTGTTTCTCGGCCATCTTGGCGAGCCAATCGGCAGGGATATCGACAGCTTCCAACACCTGATCGAAACTGATCTCGCCCAAGCCCTCAAAGCTGGCGGCAAAGGCACGGTCGAATTTGTCGATATTGCGCTCGTCCTTCACCATCGACACCCGGGCAAGGTAATAAAACGCTTCGACATCATAGGTGACCAGACCCTTTTTCATGCCTTCCAGAAAAGTCAGATACTCCCGGAGTGATACCGGGATGCCCGCTTTGCGGAGGTTTTTGAAAAAGGGCAGGAACATTGCGTCATGCCACCATGCGAAGCAGAACCAGCGAGATCACCAGCCCCACAAGCGCAAAAGCGATCCCATATCCGGCGGCATACTGTGCCATGTCAGCGCCGTTTCCATTGCGTTTTTTTGCGGTCAAAGCACCCAGGATTGCACCCAGTATCGCCATTCCCAGTACTAGCAACATATGCGTTTCATCCGTCTTTCGTGCTGTCAGCGGGGCGTCGGCCACTGTTTTGAACCAAAGACTGAGCCACCAAATCAGAACCGAACCCGTATCGCGCCCACCCAAGGCTGTCCAGTCTGACGGCACGTGCCTTTTGTAATTGACCGGCCTGTTTTAAGGCCTCGGATTTCAACAGCAGCAAGGTTGCCAGAAGCGAAGCGTTTTCCGCGCGGGTCATCACGTCGATGGCCTGATCCAGTTCGGGCAGGACCTCTGGCCCGCGATCCTGCGCAAGCGCAAAGGCTGCGGTTTGCGTTGAGACATAAGCCTGATGAACCTCGGTTCCGGGCGTTGCGCGAAGAAACTGTTGCGCGATCTTGAACTGCCGCTGGGCTTCCGCCGGGTCACGAAACTGCTCCATCCGACCCATCAGGTAGTGGGGATAGGCGCGGCGGTGATCCGTCCATCCCAATTGCTGCCCGATGCGGGCTGCCTTTTGCGCGGCGCGTATCTGCCGGGGGGAACCCGGCCCTGGTCCCAGTGATTTCTGGATCGCGTTGATCCACTCTCGGGGGGTATTCGTTGGCCGTTGCGCGGCTAATCGGTCACCGCGTGGATTCAGGCGGCTGAGAACATCGGGGATGACGGCGGCGACCTGATCCCGTGTCATACCGGTGTGCAGTTCGGGCGCATAGGCCGCGCGTAGGATCAACATGTCGAACCCGGTCAAAACCGTATGAATATTGTCGTCGTTGAACACGGAATCCGGCAGGTGATAGAGGTCGTTCAGCGGACCAAGGGCTTGCGCCAGTTCTTCGTGCAGACAATCGCGCATTTCCTGCGGGCTGACATCGTAGGGGATGAATATCCCCAATCGTTCGCGCTGGCGCAGCTCAACCCAACTGCTTTTGGTCTTGCGGCGGTCGCGCTGATACTCAGCCAGGCTGGACGCGTTTGGCACCACGAAACAGGCCGCGTTTGGCAGAATTTGCAGAATGTCCTTCTGGCTGACCGCTTCGATCGTGATATTGGCCTGACCGTCGTTGATTTGTCGGATGTTGATACCCGCCTCGCGCTTCAGGCGGTTCAGCAGGCGGGTCAAATCCTGCTGCATACTTTGTGTCGGCGATCCGGTCAGGCGAACGGTGATCGGCGTTTCGAACCGGGTGAAAACGGGCAGGGCGGCCCCGCTTTCCAGTTCGAAATGCAGGGACAGGAAATCCGACGCGATGTTTTTGTTGGATCGCGCTGGTGGCGAGGGACGTGGTGCCGCAAAAGACTTGGCTGGTGGCAACGCCACTTCGACATATGATACATCGTTCCCGAGTTCGATTGTCTCGACAGACGTGCAGCCAGCGATAACCAGCGCCAGAAAAAGGGCGCCCAAACGCATCATGGGCGGGCGTACTTGATGAACGGTGTCAGGGTGCCGATGCGATCATAAAGGTGGCGTGCCGTGTGGTTGAACTCTTGCGTCAGCCAGTAAACGGATGGGGCGCCCTGGCGATCCGCCTCTTCATAAACCGCCTGAATCAAGGCGCGACCGACGCCCGTTCCTCGGGTTTCAGGTCGGGCGAACAGGTCTTGCAGGTAACAGACCTTTTCCACTTTCCAAGCGTGGCGATGAAACAGGTAATGCGTCAGCCCGACCAAAACGCCATCCTGTTCCGCAACAAAACAGGAAAAATCCTGTGGGTCGTCGCCCAACAATCTGGAAAAGGTCGTTTCATACACGTTTTCAGGCAGGGTAGTTTCATAAAACGCCAGATAATCCCGCCACATTTCGGCCCACTGATCTTTGTCCTCGGCCCGCAGGGTCCGGATTGTCAGAGCGTTCGCCAAGTGATGACCCCAATACTGCTGCTTTGAAACGCGGTTGCGTCAGGTATTTCGATGCTGACACCCGGGATACGCAATGGCAAGCCGTGATCACTGATTGTTCACACGCAGGCTAGCGTTTGCCACGTGCCATGAAAGCAAGACGTTCGAACAGATGCACATCCTGTTCATTTTTCAGCAAAGCGCCATGCAGCTTCGGCAGCGCGCTGGCCCCGTCACGCCTGAGGTCTTCGGCCGTCAGGTCTTCGGCCAGCAACAGCTTCAGCCAGTCCAGCACCTCCGAGGTCGAGGGCTTTTTCTTGAGCCCTTGCGTCTCTCGGATCTCATAGAATTGCGTCAGCGCGGCGGTCAGAAGTGCGTCCTTGATGCCGGGATGATGCACATCAACGATCCGGCGCATCGTCGCCTCATCCGGAAAGCGTATATAGTGGAAAAAACAGCGGCGCAGGAAAGCGTCTGGCAGCTCTTTTTCGTTGTTCGAGGTTATGATGACGATAGGGCGGTGCTTGGCCCGGATCGTCTCGCCCGTTTCGTAGACGTGGAACTCCATCTTATCGAGCTCCTGCAACAGGTCATTGGGGAACTCGATATCCGCCTTGTCGATTTCATCGATCAGCAGAACAACCTTTTCGTCGGCGTCGAAGGCCTGCCACAGCTTGCCCTTGCGGATATAGTTCGACACATCATGGACACGCTCTTCGCCTAGTTGGCTGTCACGCAGGCGGCTGACGGCATCATATTCGTAAAGACCCTGCTGCGCGCGGGTGGTGGATTTCACATTCCACTCGATCATTTTCAGCCCCAGCGCACCGGCCACCTGTCTGGCCAACTCGGTCTTGCCGGTACCGGGTTCGCCCTTCACCAACAGGGGGCGCTCAAGCGTGACAGCGGCGTTCACGGCAATGGTCAGATCGTCGGTGGCGACATATTCGGCTGTACCTTGGAAACGTGCGGTCATGGGCCTCTCGTGCGTATATTGCGTTGGACGGGCAGGTTGTGGTTTCCGGGTTACAGAGCGGCAAGGTTTTTTACAACCCGCGTCCCTGCGTCGCCCGGCGGGAATTGTGCTGCAACTCCAAACCCTTTTGCTTGATTCCGATGTAGACCATTCCCGGACGTTGTAACTCTCGCCCCAAAAAAGCCTGTCAAATTTCATAGAAATACAAGGTTTTGTTGATGTTTGTCTCATAGTTAGACAAATCCGCGGGGGTGCACTGTTGCGCAACGTTTGTGTAGTGACATTCCACCGCCCGTCGGCTAAACGCTGCGCAGAAGGGAGAGCCAAATGTCAGCTGAAACAGCCTCGAACGACGTTACTGGCCATACCGAGGGAGCAAATATGAAGCAGGAAGTTTTTCTGCCGGAAGATTACCGTCCGGCCGAAGATGAGCCTTTCATGAATGATCGTCAGCTTGAGTATTTTCGCCGCAAGCTGCTGGATTGGAAGACAGAGTTACTGGCTGGTAGCCGCGACACCATCGAAGGGCTGCAAGACAACACCCGTAACATTCCGGACGTCGCGGACCGCGCCAGCGAAGAAACTGACCGTGCGCTGGAACTGCGGACCCGTGATCGTCAGCGAAAGCTGGTCGCAAAGATCGACTCGGCCCTGCGCCGGATTGATGATGGCGAATACGGGTATTGCGAAATGACGGGCGATCCGATCTCGTTAAAGCGTCTGGACGCACGACCGATTGCAACCATGACACTTGAGGCACAAGAGCGCCATGAGCGTCGCGAAAAGGTCCACCGCGACGATTAATCGCCGGGTATGTGTAAGAAATCCAAACGCCGGGGCCTGTGGCTCCGGCGTTTTTGCGTTATGCGGATGCCATGAAGATAGATGGATTGAAATTCTGTGTCATTGGCGGTGGAATCGGCGGCCTGGCCTCGGCTCTGGCACTGCAACACCGTGGGGCGCATGTCACGCTTCTGGAGCAAGCCCCGGCCCTGACCGAAGTCGGCGCTGGTTTGCAGATCAGCGAGAACGGGATGCGCGTTCTTCATGCACTTGGCGTCACAGGTCTTTCTGTCGGGCAGAAGTCCCATGGAACTGTCTTGCGCGATTACCGAAAAGGGCGCGTGGTCAGTCACCTGCCGGGCCCTGCAGCTGGTCCGACTTATTACTACCACCGTGCCGACCTTCTGAACCTTCTTCATGATGCGGCTTGTGACGCAGGCGTGAATATCCGCTTGGGTGCCAGAGTTTCGCATGTGCAAAAGCATCCCAACGAGGCCGAGGTGATCTTGGCGTCAGGCGAGCGAATTCGCGCCGAGTGCGCCATTGCGGCCGATGGCGGCCGCAGCATGCTCCGCCCGGCTCTGAACGGGGCAGAGATGCCGGAGTTCACGCATCAGGTGGCGTGGCGCGCCGCCATCCCCTGGCAGCCCGGTCATGACCCGGTTTCCGCATCCCTGACGATGGGGCCTGGGCGGCATGTGGTAACCTATCCGTTGCGTGACGAAAGCATGATGAACATTGTCGCGGTTGAAGAGCGTTCGGATTGGCGGGAAGAAGGATGGCGTCAGACGGGCGACCCTGAAGAGTTGCGCAAGCGCTTTGCAGATTTCGGTGGCCCCGTGTGCGACATTCTGTCGAAAGTCACGGATGTGCATCTGTGGGCATTGTTTCTGCGGCCTGTCGCGCAAAACTGGCAGAATGGCCGATTGGTTCTGGTAGGGGACGCGGCCCATCCGACATTGCCGTTCATGGCGCAAGGGGCGTGTCTGGCGCTCGAGGACGCTTGGGTTCTGGCGCGCGCGTTTGACGAACGATCGGGTATCACCAGCGCACTGGCAACCTATGAAACAACCCGGAAACCAAGGGCGCAGCGCGTTGTCGCGGCGGCCGGGTCAAATGCGCGGAACTTTCATCTGCGCGGTCCAGCCCGTATGGCTGCGCAATGTGTGCTGAGGGTCGTCGGTGCCCGGTTGTCACAACGCTATGAATGGATCTACAGTCACGACGTCACGGCTGCCTAGGGCCTCAAAGATCCAAGTCAATCCAGACGGGAACGTGATCGGATGGCTTTTCGTGCCCCCGAACAGCCGCATCAATCTGGCAATCCCGCATGAGGTCGGCCGCTTGTGGCGTCAGCAGGAAATGATCAATTCGAATTCCGTCATTCCGGTTCCACGCGCCAGCCTGATAATCCCAGAAAGAATAGTGATCGGGGCCCTGCGTTGTGGCGCGAAAGGCCTCGGTAAAGCCAAGGTTCAGGATCTTTCGAAAGGCGGCCCGGCTTTCCGGGCGGAACAACGCGTCTTCCCGCCAGGCATCGGGGCGTTTGGCATCCTCGGCCTGTGGGATGATGTTATAGTCTCCGGCCATCAGGGCAGGCTCCTCTGACTTCATCAGGGCCTGGGCGCGGTCGTAAAGCCGTTCCATCCAGGCCAGCTTGTAATCGTATTTCCGTCCGGGTGCCGGATTCCCGTTGGGCAGATACAGCCCACAGAGCCGCAGGGCCTTTTTGCCTACGACGGTGGCCTCGATCCAGCGCGCCTGTTCATCATTGTCATCGCCGGGAAGGCCGCGAGATACATCCTCCAGCGGAAGCTTCGACAGGATCGCGACACCATTAAAGCTTTTTTGCCCATGTGTTTCCACGTTGTACCCGCGATCTTCAAACATCTCGCGGGGGAAGTTCTCGTCGACGGATTTGATTTCCTGAAGAAGAACAACGTCGGGTTGGGCGTCGTCCAGCCAGCGGGGCAGCGCCTCGGTTCGTGCCTTGATGCCATTGATGTTGAACGTGGCGATTTTCATTCGCGATCCTCCGAAACCTTGTGGCAACCTATCGCTCAGAACGGGCCCAGCGGCAAGTCGGAGATCGGATTAGCGAGGCTCTGCCTCGCGCTCCGGGATATTTTTAGCCAGATGAAGAAACGAACCCTTAACCATTTTTTCGATACTAGAAGGGGCGGTACAGGCGGGGACGCCGATGACCGCGCCAGGTGAAGCTCTCTGGTCGTTTTGGTCAGAGAGCGGATCCCTTCTTCATCTGGCTGAAAATATCCTGGGGGTGTGGGGGCAAAGCCCCCGCCGGTTACATCGAAAACGACGTGCCGCAGCCACAGGAAGAGGTGGCGTTGGGGTTGTCGATCACAAACCTTGCACCAATAAGCTCCTGAGTGAAATCAATCACCGCGTTTTCAAGAAAGGGCAGAGAGACCGGGTCGACGATGACTTTCTGCCCCTTGCCTTCAAGGATGAGGTCATCGGTGTTTGGCGTGTCCAGAGCGATTTCATATTGAAAACCGGAACATCCACCACCCTCCACTGCGACACGCAGGGCTTGCCCCTGTTCCGCGGCGCCGATCTCGGCGAGGCGGTCAAAGGCGCGTTCGGTGACTGATGGGGGCAGATTCATGCCGGTCTCCAAAGGTTTATTTCCCAAGCGTCCTACAATATATGAAACAAAAAGACAGGCGACAAGGACAAGGCCTTTGGACAGAGCGGGATTTGCTTCGGACCCAGACCGTGCAAGGGGGCGGCTGGTGCCAGAGGAAGAAAGCAGCTTCCGGTCATGCTTTCAGCGTGATCGCGACCGGATCATTCACGCCAGTGCGTTTCGGCGGCTCAAACACAAGACGCAAGTCTTTGTCGAGCATGAAGGCGACAGTTATCGAACACGGCTGACCCATTCCATCGAAGTTGCTCAGGTCGCGCGAACCATTTCAGGGGCGTTGGGCCTGAATCCTGAACTCACCGAGGCTGTAGCCCTAGCGCACGACCTGGGTCATACACCCTTTGGTCATACGGGTGAAGACGCCCTCCACGCGCTGATGGTGCCTTACGGGGGGTTTGATCACAATGCCCAGGCCATTCGGATCGTAACGAAGCTGGAGCGGCATTATGCCGGGTTTGACGGATGCAACCTGACCTGGGAATGTCTGGAGGGTATCGCCAAGCATAACGGTCCGGTTGTTGGCGATCTGCCGTGGGCGCTGGCTGAATGCAACCAGGGCTTTGATCTTGAACTTCATACCCATGCAAGTGCCGAGGCGCAGGTGGCGGCTTTGTCTGATGACATTGCTTACAACAATCACGACCTTCTGGATGGGTTGCGCGCGGGGTTGTTTGAAGATGATGATCTGCGTCACCTTCCGATCGTGGGGGGATGCTACGCGGATGTGGATGCTAAATACCCCGGTCTTGATCCGTATCGACGACGTCATGAAGCACTGCGGCGGGTATTTGGGGTCATGGTGGCAGATGTCATCACAACGTCACGAGACTTGATTGTAGCCTCGGGCGCGCAATCGGTCGAAGAGATTCGCCATCTTGGGCATCCTGTCATCCAATTCTCGACCGGGACTTGGGCGGATCTGAAACAAATCAGGGCGTTCCTGTTCACCCGGATGTATCGCGCACCCAGCGTCATGAAGGTACGGGCCAAGGTTGCAACGGTTGTCGAAGACCTGTTCCCGATCTACCTGAACGACCCGAAACAGATGCCCGCACGTTGGCACGAGGATATTGAAGCTGCGGCGGATGAGACAGCTTTGGCCCGGATCGTATCGGACTACATCGCAGGTATGACCGACCGTTTTGCCTTGCAGGATCACGCGCGGCTGACTGGCTGACTGGGCCGCAATGACACGGGTAATGGTCCATGTTTGCGACCTTTTTTGTGGGTTGATTGGTGCCTTGCGCAGGCGGGAAGCGATGATCAGAAGCCGTACGACAGACAGCCCGCAGGGTATTTGAAATCTCTGACAGTGGATATCCGGGCGAGATTGGCAGACATTGGGCGCAAACCAAGTCCAAACATTAGGCGTCCATTGACCTTGCCGTGATGCGTGGTAAACCGCCGGGCAAGCAAAAGGACATCCGAAATGAACCTGTTTTCCGAGATCCGCGGCCTTGTACTGGACGCGCTGGCGCAGATGCAGTCCGAAGGCGCGTTGCCCGAGGGGCTGAGTTTTGACAACGTGGCGGTCGAACCGCCGCGCGATGCAGCGCATGGCGACATGGCGACAAACGCGGCGATGGTGCTGGCAAAACCGGCCAGGATGAAACCGCGTGACATTGCCGAGGTATTGGCGGGGAAGCTGGCGGCAGATGACCGGATCACCAGCGCCGATGTGGCAGGTCCGGGCTTTCTCAATTTGCGGCTGGCACCGTCGGTCTGGCAAGGCGTGCTGGCGGCTGTGCTGGAGAAGGGCACCGATTATGGCCGCTCGACTATGGGCCATGGGCAAAAGGTCAACGTTGAATATGTTTCGGCCAACCCAACCGGTCCGCTGCACGTGGGTCATACACGGGGCGCGGTTTTCGGTGACGCTCTGGCAAGCCTGCTGGCCTATTCCGGCCATGACGTGACCCGTGAGTATTACATCAACGACGGCGGCGCGCAGGTGGATGTGCTGGCGCGCTCGGCTTACGAACGCTATCGCGAGGCCAATGGTCTGAGCCCGGAGATTGCCGAAGGTCTTTATCCCGGCGACTACCTGATCCCAATTGGGGAAGCGTTGAAAGAGAAATACGGCGACAGCCTGATCGACAAGCCGGAAAGTGACTGGCTGGAAGAGGTACGTGAGTTCTCGACCGACGCGATGATGGATCTGATCCGTGCTGACTTAAAAGCGCTGGGCGTTGAGATGGATGTGTTCTTCTCGGAAAAATCGCTCTATGGCACCGGTCGGATCGAGGCCGCATTGCAATCGCTGACTGACAAGGGCCTGATTTACGAAGGCGTGCTCGAGCCGCCGAAGGGCAAAAAGCCCGAAGATTGGGAGCCACGCGAACAGACGCTGTTCAAATCGACCGAACATGGCGATGATGTGGATCGCCCTGTCAAGAAATCAGATGGCAGCTGGACCTATTTTGCCCCGGATATTGCCTATCACTATGACAAAGTGTCCCGTGGTTTTGACGCGCTGATCGACGTGTTTGGCGCGGACCATGGCGGCTATGTCAAGCGGATGAAGGCGGCTGTTTCGGCACTGTCCGACGGTGAGGTGCCGCTAGATATCAAGCTGACGCAGCTGGTGAAGCTGTGGAAGAATGGCGAGCCGTTCAAGATGTCCAAGCGTGCAGGGAACTTTGTCACTCTGCGCGATGTGGTCGATCAGGTGGGCCCGGACGTGACGCGGTTTGTTATGCTGACCCGCAAGAACGACGCGCCGTTAGATTTCGATTTTGACAAAGTGCTGGAACAAAGTCGCGAGAACCCTGTATTCTACGTTCAATACGCTCATGCCCGTGTCATGAGCGTGCTGCGCCGCGCGGCCGAGGCTGGAATTGCGGTTGATGATGCGACCCTTGCATGCGCTGACCTGAGCAAAAACGATCATGCCTCGGAACTGGTTGTTGCCAAGAAGCTGGCAGAATGGCCGCGGCTGGTCGAGATTGCGGCGCGGACCAATGAACCGCACCGGGTCGCCTTTTACCTTTATGAACTTGCAGGCGACTTTCATGCGTTGTGGAACAAGGGTAATGACGAGACGCAATTGCGTTTCATCCAGGATGGCGATGTTGCCACAAGCCAGTCAAAAATCGCTTTGGCCCGGGCCGTTTCTGTTGTGATTTCAGCGGGCTTGGGTATTCTTGGCGTTACTCCGGCGCAGGAGATGCGGTAACAAATATCGCCCGAACCGCCGGTACGAGGTAGGCAAGAAATGACCCGCGGGCCTTATTTTCAGGCGTGAAACGGGCAGTGAGGCGGACATGGCGAGTTACGATTACTCGGGGCATCAAAGCCCCGGGCAGATTCATTACCCGAATCAAGCGCATTCTGAAGATGTGTATGATTTTCCCGAAGACACGCAGGAAGATGACGCGCCGCGAGGCTCGTTTGGTCTGGGCAGGGCGGTGAATATCCTGGGGGCCGTTGCATCCTTGGCGCTGGTCGCCGGTGTCGGGGTCTGGGGCTATCAACTGATCATGCGCGATGTCAGTGGCGTGCCGGTTGTCCGCGCCGCCGAAGGGCCGATGCGTGTGCAACCGGAAAATCCGGGTGGAACACCCGCCGATCATCAGGGCTTTGCCGTGAATGCCGTCGCCGCCGAAGGCAGTGCCGCGGCACCGGCTGACCGGTTGATCCTTGCGCCGCGCCCGGTGTCCCTTACGGAAGAAGACCTGCCCGCCGGAGAACTGAAGCCGACCCCTGCGCTGCATGTGGTCGAAGAACCGATCACCACGCAGGAAGCCGCGCGCCTGCGCCAGAACGCAGTAGATGCGCTGGTTGCGGAATTGGCGGGTGCGGCAACAGAAACGCGGCAAGAATTCGAAGACGGTGTGCAACTGGCATCGCTGACCGCCCTCGACGAAGAACCCGCCATTGACCCGGCAGACTTTGCTGCGGCCTTGCCAGACCCAAGTTTCGCCGAGTTGCCGGGTGTGCGCCGATCGTTGCGCCCTGTGACGCGTCCGGCACGGTCGACCCGCAGTCAGGTCGCACCCAGCGAGAATTCCGAAGACGCCATTAATGCAGCAGTGAAAGCTGCGGTTGGGGTGGATGTTGATCCGGATACACTGGCCAAGGGGACCCGGCTGGCGCAGCTTGGGGCTTATGACAGCACGCAAGTGGCACAGGCCGAGTGGGACCGTTTGAATGGTCAGTTTGGTGAGTATTTGTCGGGAAAACAGCGCGTTATTCAGAAAACCTCAAGCGGTGGGCGGACCTTCTACCGCCTGCGTGTTCTGGGGTTTGAAGATCTGAGCGACTCGCGCCAGTTCTGCGCCGCTCTGGTCGCGCAAGGCGCTGACTGTATCCCGGTGGCCGTGAGGTGAAGTTCGGAGCAGCGATCACAGATGCTGAAGGACTGCGCCTGACGCAGGAGGAAAGAGACCTGTTTCGCCATATGAACCCGTTTGGGTTCATCTTGTTCGCCCGCAATATTGAAAGCGCCGATCAGGTGCGCGCCTTGTGTGATGATTTCCGAGAGGCTGTTGGGCGCAACTGCCCCATTACCATTGATCAGGAAGGTGGGCGCGTACAGCGTTTGCGCGCACCCTTGGCCCGCGAATGGCTGCCCCCGCTGGATCATGTGACCAGAGCGGGTGATCAAGCGGAACGCGTCATGTACCTCAGGTACCGCCTGATTGCGGATGAGCTGTTTGGTCTGGGCATCGACAGCAATTGTGCCCCTATGGTCGATGTGGCGCGGCCCAAGACCCACGCGTTTCTGAAAAACCGCTGTTATGCCTTTGATCCTGAGCAGATTTCCAGGATCGGCAGGGCCGTGGCGCAGGGCCTATTGGACGGGGGCGTTCTTCCGGTACTCAAGCACATTCCCGGCCATGGCCGTGCAACTCTGGACAGTCACCATGACCTGCCGCACGTTGATTTGCCGCTGGAAGAGTTGGAATACAGCGATTTCGCGCCGTTCCGTGCCTTGAACAACCTGCCGATGGGGATGACCGCGCATCTGGTCTTTGATCAGATAGATCCCCGGCCGGCCACCATTTCCGCGGCCATGATGGGTCTGATCCGAGACAATATCGGCTTTGGCGGGCTGATTATGACCGACGATATCTCGATGAAGGCGCTCAGCGGGTCGTTGACGGACCTCACCCGCCAATCTTTGCAGGCGGGCTGCGATGTAGTCCTGCATTGCAATGGCAGTTTTTCTGAACGTGCCGCTGTAATGGAAACTGCCGGAGAAATGTCGGATGTGGCACAAGCCCGCGCAGAACGGGCGCTGGCGATGCGCAAACGCCCGCGGGAACTTGACATCCAAGCCGCCGAAGCGGAACTATCTGCCCTAATGGGCGGGCAGGTATATGAACGATAATCTTTTTAGCGAAGACCCTGTCTCGGTCGCGGATCGTCTTGCGGCCGAAGCGCTGATTGTTGATGTCGACGGGTTCGAAGGCCCGTTGGACGTTCTGCTAACCCTATCACGCACGCAAAAAGTGGACCTGCGCAAGATCTCGGTTCTTGCGCTGGCGCAGCAATATCTGGCCTTTGTTGAAAAGGCGCGTGCGCTGCGCATTGAACTGGCCGCCGATTATCTGGTCATGGCGGCGTGGCTCGCCTTTCTCAAGTCCCGTCTGTTGCTTCCGCCAGATCCGGATGACGATGGGCCATCGGGTGAAGAACTGGCCGCGCATCTGGCGTTTCAACTTGAACGCCTGCAGGCAATGCGCGACGTCGCTGCGCGGCTGATGGCCCGCGACCAACTGGGTCGTGATTTTTTCAAGCGCGGGCAGGGCGAGGACGTAACCCGCATCCGCACCGTAACCTATTCCGCCACGCTGCTGGATCTGATGCAGGGATATGCCCGTATTCGCACCCGTGACGAGTTCCGCCCCTTTGTGATGGACCGCGACTCGGTGTTCACGATGGAGCAGGCACTGGAGCGGATGCGCCCGCTGATCGGTTTTGCGGGGACGTGGACCGATATGGAAACCTATCTGCCCGATGGTTGGGATACTGACCCGGTACGCCGCAGGTCGGCGACGGCTGCGACCTTTGCGGCCTCGCTGGAACTGGTGAAAGAAGGACATATGGAGATCAAGCAGAGCGAGACATTCGCGCCGATCCATTTGCGCAAGAGGACCCAGACACGTGACTGACGCCCCAGAAGAAACCGGCACCCTGTTCGAGGCGCCACCATTGGCGGAACAGGAGCGTATGGTCGAGGCCGTTTTGTTTGCCAGCGCCGATCCGGTGACGATTGCCGACCTTGAGGCGCGGATGCCGCATGGAAGCGACGCCGCACAAGCCGTTGAGTTGCTTCAGAGACGTTACGAAGGGCGCGGCGTGCGTGTGGTGCGCGTTGGAGAGGCATGGGCGATCCGTACGGCCCCTGATCTGGGCTTTCTGATGCAAAAGGAAACGGTTGAAACTCGTAAACTCAGCCGAGCCGCGATCGAGACATTGGCCATCGTTGCCTATCACCAACCCTGCACCCGCGCCGAGATTGAGGAAATTCGCGGCGTGTCAGTCTCTCGCGGGACGATTGATCAATTGCTAGAGATGGAGTGGATCAGGCTGGGCCGTCGTCGCATGACACCGGGTCGTCCGGTGACATTTGTGGTGACGTCCGAATTTCTGGATCATTTTGGTCTGGAGAACGCCCGCGACCTGCCGGGTCTCAAAGAATTGAGGGCTGCGGGTTTGTTGGAAAACCGGCCTCCACCGGGGGCTATCCCTCTGGGCGAGGGGAGCGAGGACGAAGTGGACGAGGACCAGTCGGAACTGTTTGAGGAATAATTACCCGGACAGGTCACTACGGGTCAGGCGCCGAACCTGCGACAGGCAACGCGGGTTATCCGGCACGTGCACCGTTGCAAGAAATTCTGAGGACTAGCCGGCCGCTTTGAAGTGCTTGGACAGCTTCAGGCCTTGGCCCTGATAGTTCGATGCAATCCCGGCACCATATAGCTGCGTGGGCATTTCAGCCATTTTCTCATAGACAAGGCGCCCGACCACCTGTCCGTGCTCCAGCACGAAAGGCGCTTCGTGGCATCGCACCTCAAGCACGCCTCGCGACCCGGCCCCCCCGGCGGCTGCATGGCCAAAGCCGGGATCGAAGAATCCGGCATAATGCACCCGGAATTCACCAACCATGGCCAGATAAGGTGCCATTTCGGCGGCATACATCGGCGGGATGTGGACCGCCTCGCGGCTGACAAGGATATAGAATGCGCCGGGGTCAAGTATGATGCGGCCGTCCTTGGTGCGCACTTCCTCCCAATAGTCCTGGGGGTCGTATTCGCCAATTCGGTCCAGATCGATTACCCCGGTATGGGGCTTGGCGCGATAACCGACCAGATCGGTATCGGGCAGTTGCAGATCGACCGAAAAGCCAAGACCGTCCTGAATCACAGCAGGGCCGTCTACCAACGGCGATTCGGCGTGCAGGGCGGTCAGTTCGGCGTCAGACAAGACAGCCTGACCCTGACGGAAACGAATCTGGTTCAGACGCATACCGGGCCGGACCAGAACCGAAAACGAACGTGGACAGATCTCGGCATACAGCGGGCCCTTATAGCCCGCAGGAACGCGATCGAATTCTGTGCCACCATCGGTGATGGTACGGGTCAGAAGGTCAAGCCGCCCGGTCGAGCTTTTGGCATTGGCGACGGCGGTTACGCCACTGGGTAGGGCAAGTGATTCAATCAGGGGCACCAGATAGACGCAGCCCTTTTCCAGAACAGCGCCGTCCGAGATGTCGATGCGGTGCATTTCGAACTCGGCCAACCGATCCGTAACGGTCCGTCCTTCGCCCGCGAGGAACGAGGCGCGCACCCGGTAGGCCACTGTTCCCAAACGCAAATCAAGGCTGGCTGGCTGAATTTGCGCTGGCAGGACATCGGGGTTGGCGGCAATCTCTCCGCGCGCGATCATTGCTTCGATTTGCTGGTTCGCGCAAACACCTGTCATCTCGATCCCCTCATGTGCCAGAGCGGGATCTGGCCTTTGTGCCATAAACGTCGGTGTGATTTGGTCGGGCTAGCAGGACTCGAACCTGCGACCTTCCGTCCCCCAGACGGACGCGCTACCAGGCTGCGCCATAGCCCGACGTTGGGCCGTTCATAAAGATTTTCCCGGCAGGGGCAAGAGGAAAACACTGCCTTTTTTCCTAACCCGTCGCCTGTGTTTCAACACGATCCAGCCAGCGGCGCAGGTCTTTTGCAATTGGTGCAATCCGGCGCAGTAGTTCGTCGTCAAACTCGGCGCGCTTCCACGCCAGCGACGCGATCCCACCCATCAGGGGCGCAGTGTTCAGGTCTGGCTCTGGCTCTTGTTCTGACACAGACGCGGGAAGTGCGTCAGCCTGCACGCCTTCGTTCACCGGCTGCTCGGCCGGTTCGTCCAGATCCATAAGGATTTGTTCGGTGGCGGCAGCGGGTTTCGGTTCGATGGGCACCACTTTGCCCTGAACGGGTTCAATCAGGGCAGGGCCCGGTTCGTTTAGAGGCGGAGACAGTGCTGCGACATGTGCGACGCCTTGCTCGCGCAGGATGCGCTGCACACCTTTGATTGTGATCCCGTCCTCGTGAAGCAGTTTCTTGATGCCGCCCAGAAGACGCATGTCATTGGGGCGGTAATACCGACGCCCGCCCGCGCGTTTGACCGGTTTGACCTGAGTGAAGCGGCTTTCCCAGAAACGCAAAACATGGGCCTGAACACCAAGCCAATCCGCTACTTCACTGATCGTGCGAAACGCGTCGCGGGATTTGCTCATATCCGCGTGACCCTGGGGTTACTTGCGATTCCCGACGGCGACGCGATCTTTCATAAGATGCGACGGGCGAAAGGTCAGTACGCGGCGGGGCTGTATCGGAACCTCTTCGCCGGTTTTGGGGTTGCGTCCGACTCGCGCGGTCTTGTCGCGAACACTGAACGTACCGAAGGACGAGATTTTCACCTGCTCGCCACGCACCAGAGCGTCGGACATGTGGTTCAGAACGCTTTCGACCAGCTGCGCACTTTCGTTGCGCGAAAGCCCAACTTCGCGAAAGACGGCCTCGCTCAGATCCATTCGAGTCAGTGTATTGTCGCCCATGTCATTTCCCCTGTTGCTGTCAAAGCATATGGGTATGGCAAATTCGCTGTCAATATCAATGAATTGCAAGCAGCTGTGTAAGCTGGATTGCGCCGGTTACCAGCGCAGAACCACCGCGCCCCAGGCCAGACCGCCGCCAATTGCTTCGGTCACGATCAAGTCGCCGGGTTTGATCTGCCCGCGTTGTTTACCAACCGACAGTGCCAATGGGATGGATGCAGCCGAGGTGTTGCCGTGATCCTGAACGGTCACAACCACGTTTTCCATCGGCAGGCCCATCTTTTTGGCCGTGCCCTGAATGATGCGAATATTGGCCTGATGAGGAACAATCCAGTCGACGTCAGCACTGCTCAGCCCCGCGCGGCTCAGGGCTGTTTCAGCCGTTTTGGTAAGCTTTTCAACGGCATGTCGGAAAACTTGATTGCCCTGCATACGCAGATGCCCGGTGGATTGGGTCGAAACACCCCCATCGACATAAAGCAGGTCCTTGTAGCGCCCGTCCGAGTTCAGATCGGTTGCGAGTATGCCGCGATCCGCAGCGGTGCCTTCGCCATCCTGCGCCTCGAGTACCAAAGCGCCGGCACCATCCCCGAACAGAACACAGGTCGAGCGGTCGGTCCAGTCCATAATCCGGGAAAAGGTTTCGGCACCAATGACCAGCACGCGTTTGGCCTGACCGGACAAGATCAACGCATTTGCGTTGCTGAGAGCGAAAACGAATCCC
Organism: Ruegeria sp. AG7; assembly: GCF_056541545.1. Lineage (NCBI taxonomy): Bacteria > Pseudomonadati > Pseudomonadota > Alphaproteobacteria > Rhodobacterales > Roseobacteraceae > Ruegeria > Ruegeria sp. AG7. The sequence goes on along the minus strand of NZ_JBQFYP010000003.1, from coordinate 271,811 downwards.
GCGCAGACGGCCTGTACGTCGAAAGCAAACCCCTTGGTCATACCCAGCCGGGCCTGAACCATGGTCGCGGCAGAAGGAAAGGTCAGGTCCGCGGTCGAGGTCGCCACGACGATCGCGTCAATATCATCCGATGTCAGGCCCGCATCGGCCAGGGCAGCCTCGGCAGCTTTGGTGGCCAGGTCCGACGTCGTTTCGTCATCGGCAGCAAAATGGCGGCGTTCGATCCCCGACCGGGTTCTGATCCACTCATCCGTTGTGTCCAGCGTTTTCTCAAACTCGGAATTTGGAACAATACGTTCCGGCAAATAATGCCCGACACCTACTACAACTGAACGGCCTGCCATTTTTGGGGTACTGCCTTTTTTGTTATTTATCGGTCTGCGGCGCAGCTTGCGCGGCATCTTGTGCAAGCTGGGCCGTGGATGCAACCCGCGCAGCTAATTTTTCGGCAAAGCCGGACCGTGCCAGAGTAAAGGCCAGTTTGATCGCTGCCGACACTCCGGTCGCATCTGCCCCGCCATGGGATTTAATAACAGTCCCGTTCAGACCCAGAAACACGCCACCATTCACACGCCGCGGATCAATGCGCTTTTTCAGGCGCTGTAGTGACGTAATGGCCAGGACCGAAGCCAATCGCGACAACGGAGAGTATTTGAACGCCTCACGCAGAAGATCTCCGATCAGCCTGGCTGTGCCTTCGCCCGTTTTGATCGCAACATTGCCCGTAAACCCATCTGTAACAATGACATCTGCCTTGTCGCCGGGAATGTCGCTGCCTTCGACAAAGCCAACAAACTCGAAATTCGCCTGTTCGGAGTATTCCGAAATCATGGCATGCGCTTCTTTCAGTTCGGCCCGGCCCTTATGCTCTTCGGTGCCAACGTTCAGCAACCCGATCCGGGGGCGGTTCAGGGCCATGCCGTTGCGCGCATAAGACGCGCCCATCAGGGCGAATTGCAGCAAATCCTTGGCGTCGGCGCGCACATCGGCGCCCACGTCCAGCATTACATTGAACCCCTGCGGGTTGCGCGAAGGCCACAGGATCGCGATTGCGGGGCGGTTCACGCCCGGCAATTTGCGCAGACGCATCATCGAAAGGGCCATAAGGGCACCGGTGTTCCCGCAGGACACCGCGCCATGGGCTTCACCCTGACGAACCGCTTCCAGCGCGGACCACATCGAGGTCTGCTTGCCGTTGCGCACGACCTGGCTGGGCTTGTCTTCCATCGTGACAACGTCGGGGCAATCACGAAAAACGACGCGCCCTTCAAGGACACGTCGTTTGGCAACCAGCTTGCGCAATACCTGTTCGGGCCCGTGCAGCAGGAACCCGATATTCGGGTTCTTGCCAGCCGATTTTGCCAGACCTGCAACGACGACAGCGGGACCTGCGTCCCCTCCCATTGCGTCAACCGAGATGGTGATCCGTCCGGCGTGCGTGGGCTGATCGTTCATGCCTTGGCCTGCGCTCAATCAGGCTTAGGCTGCGTCTTCGTCCAGATCGATTTCGTCGGCCTGTGCGACGACTTCGCGATCGTCATAGTGGCCGCAAGAGGCACAAACGTGGTGCGGGCGTTTCAGCTCGCCGCAGTTCGGGCATTCGTTCGGGTTTGCAGCAACCAGAGCGTCGTGTGCGCGGCGGTTGTTGCGACGCGACTTGGAAACTTTGTTCTGTTGGACGGCCATGGTCTCAACCTTTGTCTGACTGGGGGCCGCAGATTCGCTGCCGACCCGGGTTTCGTAGTTCGTTTATCGTGGTTTGACGCGCGTTTAGGCGACGGGCCCCGCAATGTCCAACCCAAAATCCGATGAGCGCGCGAAAATACTGCGATTCTCGGCATGTTCAAGCGATTTTTCTGACCGCCTGCTATGACAGGAAATCTGGCACCTGTCACTCGTCTTTTTTTAGCACATCGCGCAGTCCTGCCAATCGTGCAAAGGGTTTGGCATCGTCATCCGTCATCGCCTGTTTGCCCGGTTCTGTGTAGGCAGCTTGGCCCAGTTCCGCGCCGTCTTTACGCGGATATTGTGGCAGAGCCAGAGACAGGGCCTCGACCATGACAAGGGCCGGATCAATTTCAGGCCCCAAAGGTTCAGATTCGTCATCTTCCTGGATTTCGAACTCTGGATCATCTGGGTCTGCCCAATCCGCAAGAAAAGTCCGGTGCACTGGTATGTCGATCCTTGTCGTCACCGGTTCTAGCGTCACTACGCAAGGTTGGATGACAGTTGCACCGAGTTTCCCGTTTAGAACCCAGTCCCGTTTGCCCTGCGCCCTCAGTTCTCCCGAAAAGCTGAGTTTGCGCAGCCCCAGCAGCCCAAGGTCCTGCCTGATCTGCTCGAGCGCGGTGGTTGCGGGGCGCAGATCGAACGGTGTCGGGGCGTTCTGCGGCAGGTCAGACACCCGAAATGATGTCGTCTTGCTCATTCGTGAGCCTTTCTATGTGTTGAACCGTAGCAGCGGTTTATGTAATCGGATAGAAGCCGAAGAAGGCCAAGGCAAGAGGGTGCAGATGTTGAAGGTAGTGAACCGGTTGAAACCAGCTGCGAAATCGCTTGTGTTTGTTGCCTGTCTGGCTGCGACCGGGGCTTGTACGGCTATCTTCAAGAATCACGGCTATGTGCCACCGGCCGAAGAACTGGCGGAAATCAAAGTAGGCGTAGACACGCGGGACAGTGTGCAAGAGGCTATCGGCGCGCCGGGCGCATCCGGCGTGGTTCGGGATTCGGGCTATTACTATGTCCGCTCTCGCGTGCGTCACTACGGTCCGAAACGGCCCGAGGTGGTATCCCGCGAACTGGTTGCCATCAGTTTTGATCAGCGCGGTGTCGTCAGAAACATCGAACGCTTTGGTCTTGAAGACGGGAATGTGATTGCTCTGGAGCGCCGCGTTACCGATTCCAACGTTCAGGACAAAGGCTTCCTGCGTCAGCTGCTAGGCAATATCGGCAACTTCAACCCGGCGAACATTCCGGGCGCCAACTAATTTGCGCCTAAACCTTGCGGTGGTCACAGGGCAGTCACATGTCTTGTGCTAATGGTGTCGTACCGACGCCTGAGGGTCGGCAACCGTGGAGGGCGCGACCGTGGCAACGGCAGTTTTGTTAAGCAAGGGGCGCTATCGCGCCAGACTGGCGCAGTCGCCCGAGGATATCAGAACAGCTCAGGCATTGCGGACCTTGGCTTTTGGCACAGAGCAACCGGACTGCGACGAGTTTGATGCACGCTGTAGCCATATCCTGGTCGAGGATATGCGCTCGGCAGAACGGCTGGTCTGTTGCTTTCGGATGCTGACCATGGATAGTGGCGGCGAGATCGGGCGAAGTTATTCGGCGCAGTTCTATGACCTGACCTCGCTCGAAGGCTTCAAAGGTCGGATGGTCGAAATGGGACGATTCTGTATCCATCCTGATCACAGCGACCCCGACATCCTGCGTGTCGCCTGGGGTGCAATGACGGCCTACGTTGATCGGAACAACGTCGAGATGCTGTTTGGATGTTCCTCTTTTGCCGGTACCGAAACAGAGCAGTATCTGGATGCGTTTGCGATGCTAAAACATCGCCATCTGGGCCCGAAACGTTGGTTGCCGCGCGTGAAGGCTCCGGATGTGTTTCGTTTTGCCGCGCGTTTGCGGCGCAGACCGGATTCTAAAAAGGCAATGCTGCGGATGCCGCCTTTGTTGCGGACCTATCTGATGATGGGCGGTTGGGTCAGCGATCATGCGGTGGTGGATCGCGACATGAACACGCTGCACGTTTTCACAGGGGTGGAAATCGGTGCGATCCCCCCGGCGCGCAAACGTCTGTTGCGGGCGGTGGCCGGGTAGATTGAGTATTTTTGAAAAGGTGAAGACGGGGCGTTGACGCAATGTGTCAGCCGGTTTAGCTGGCGGACATGGCGAGAATTCCTTTGTTGCAGATGTCCGGCATTTCCCTGACTTTCGGGGGTGACCCGGTGTTTTCCGAACTGGATCTGGTGGTTCAACCCGGTGATCGTGTTGCGCTGGTGGGGCGAAACGGGTCCGGAAAGTCCACGTTGATGAAAGTGATGGCCGGTCTGGTCGAGGCGGATCGGGGCGAGATTGTCGTGCCGCCCGGGAAATCCGTTGGCTATATGGAGCAAGATCCGACGATGGAAGGCTTTGCCACGTTGGGAGATTACGCATCCTGCGGGTTGGAGCCGGGAGAACTTTACAAAGTTGAACGGGCCGGTGAAGGGTTGAAGTTCGATCCTTCACGCGCGGTTGAGACCGCTTCGGGCGGAGAGCGGCGGCGGGCGGCACTGGCCAAGCTGATGGCCGAAGCACCGGATCTGATGTTGCTGGACGAGCCGACCAACCATCTGGATATCGAAGCCATCGCGTGGCTGGAACGCGAACTTGGCGCGAGCCGAGCGGCCTTTGTGCTGATCTCGCATGACCGAGCCTTTTTGAGGGCTCTGACGCGGGCAACGCTTTGGATTGACCGGGGGGCTGTTCGGCGACAGGAGCAGGGTTTTGAGGCCTTTGAGGCCTGGCGGGACAAGGTCTGGGAGGAAGAGGACCAGCAACGCCACAAGCTGAATCGCCTGATCAAATCTGAAGCGAAATGGGCGGTTGAGGGCATTAGCGCCCGACGCAAACGCAACCAAGGCCGGGTGCGGGCCTTGCAGGCGTTGAGAACTGAAAAGGCGGGGCAGATCAAACGTCAGGGTTCGGCTGCAATGGCGCTGGAGGCAGGGCCAAAATCGGGCCGCAAGGTCATTGAGGCCAAGGCGCTGGCCAAAGGATTTGGCGACAAGCAGATCGTTCGGAACTTTGATCTGCTGGTACAGCGCGGTGACCGGGTGGCCTTTGTCGGGCCGAACGGTGTTGGAAAAACAACGTTGCTGAAGATGCTGCTGGGGCAGGTGGAGCCGGACGCGGGCTCGGTATCTCAGGGGACGAACCTTGAAATCGCGGTATTCGATCAGAACCGCGCCCAACTAGACCCTGAGATGAGCCTGTGGGACAGTCTGACCGGCGATCCGGCTATGCGGGTGTCGGGCAAGGCCGATCAGGTGATGGTGGGCGGGCAGCCCAAACATGTTGTAGGGTATCTCAAGGAATTTCTATTTGACGAACGGCAGGCCCGAGCAGCCGTCAAGTCCCTGTCCGGTGGGGAAAAAGCCCGATTGCTTCTGGCCAAGCTGATGGCGAAACCCTCGAACCTATTGGTGCTGGACGAACCGACCAACGATCTGGATGTCGAGACGCTGGACCTGCTGCAAGAGCTTTTGGACGATTACGACGGCACCGTTCTGCTGGTTAGCCATGACCGGGATTTTCTGGACCGCGTGGCGACAACCACCATCGCGATGGAGGGTAACGGACAGGCGACAGTCTATGCTGGCGGTTGGTCGGATTACATCGCACAGCGCGGTGATGTGATCGAAAAAAGTGTAGAAAAAGCAAAGCTTTCAAAGCCAAAGGTCAAGCAGGAAGAAAAGCCGAAATCCGGCTTGTCCTTCTCGGAGAAGCACCGGCTGGAGAAACTGCCTGCCGAGATCGCGCGCCTAGAGGCCGAGATTGCCAAGCTGGAAGAGTTGATGTCCGATCCCGAGCTGTTCACGCGTGAGCCGGTGAAGTTCCAAAAAGCGACCGAGGCGTTGGTTGAGCGGCAGGAGAAACTCTCGGCCGCTGAAGAGGAATGGCTGACGCTCGAAGAGAAAGCTGAAAGCGTTTAGAGGGCCAGACGTCTTGCTGGATTACCTGCCACGGTTTCTCTGGCGGGGACATCTTTGGTGACGACGCTGCCTGCGCCGATTGTGGCGTAGTCGCCTATGGTTATGCCGGGCAACAGGATCGCTCCGCCGCCAATCCAAACCTGCCTGCCGATGTTGACGGGCAGGCCGACTTCCAGCCCTTGTGCCCGATCAGCAGGGTCCTTGGCATGATGCGCGCAGTAAATCTGAACATTGGGGCCGAACATCGTGTCGTCGCCAACCCGAACGGGGGCCGTGTCCAGAACAACGCATCCGGCATTGAAGAAAACCCGACTGCCCAGATGGATGTTCATTCCATAGGCGCAATGAAAAGGGGCTTCGAGAAAACAGTCCTCGCCGACATGGCCCAGCAGCGCGTGCAGTTCCGGGGCCATCGCGCCGCGTGTATCGGGCGGACAGGTGTTGTGAGCGTGAACAGCCCGTCGTGCTTGCGCGCGCAGATCGTCCAACTCAGGATCGAGACAGCAATACCACTGCCCGGACTGCATTTTCTGGCGCTCCGACATGGAGCTGTCTTACCGCATCCGCAGAGCGCCGTCGATGCGGATGACCTCGCCGTTCAGGTAGCCCATTTCAACGATGAAACCGGCCAGTCGCCCGTATTCCTTGGGGTCACCCAGGCGGGCCGGGTTCGGGACATCTGCGGCAAGTTGTTGTTGCACGTCTTCAGGAAGGCCCGCCAGCATCGGGGTCATAAAGATTCCCGGCGCAATGGTCATGACGCGAATCCCGGTTGAGGCCAGGTCGCGGGCCATCGGCAGGGTCATGCCAACCACGCCGCCTTTAGATGCTGCATATGCCGCCTGTCCCTTTTGGCCGTCGAATGCAGCAATAGATGCAGTGTTGATGATCACACCGCGCGCCCCGTCTGGTTCGGGTTCGTTCTTTGCCATCTCGGCCGCAGCCAGCCTTGAGACGTTAAATGTGCCGACAAGATTGATGTCGATCGTGCGCTGGAACGCGTCCAGCGGGTGTGGGCCATCCTTGCCGACCGTTTTGATTCCATAAGCGATACCGGCGCAGTTCACAGTCGCGGTAATCTTGCCCATCCTGTCAATACCGTGGCGCACGGCAGCTGCGACCGAGGATTCGTCTGTTACATCCGTCAGCGCAAAATACCCGCCGATTTCGGAGGCGACTTGAGCGCCACGGTCCGCGTCACGGTCTAGAATAGTAACTTGTGCGCCCTGCGCGGCAAAGTGACGGGCGGTGGCTTCGCCCAGACCGGATGCGCCACCGGTGACAAGAGCGGCTGTGGTGGACAGGTGCATCGGAACTCCTCCCTAGGATATGAACAACTGTTCAATAACTGCTTTGCAGGGGCTGTGTCCATATCTTTGAGCCCGAACGCCCAAAGGGGCGGCGCGGAATAGCCGCTGCCGGGTCAATACGCATCTTTAAGGCATCTTAATCCGCGCTTCACGAAAACGCGCCTGTTCGTGAACGAAGTAATCACAGCCATTGCGTGTTTTTTCGTCAGGAGGTTCCGATATGGTAAATAGTAAGAAACTAACACTGGGCGCTGTTCTGGCCGCGCCTGTCTTTGGGATTATGGTTGCCGGCAGTGCTGTTGCAGCGCCGGAAACCTGTAACTGGAAAACGGCTCGAAGTCTTGCCAATGCAGGCGACTATGCCGGGCTTTGCGATTGTGTTCAGGTGACCCCAAGCTTTCTGGACAGACTTCAGAAGAGACCGGATTTTGAGACAACGCTGAGCATTACCGGGGCGCAATGCCCGGGTCTGGCCGCTTTGCTGGCAGACTTGCCAACGTCAAGCCTGTCCGGTCTGGCCGAGAATCGGGGTGAAAGCCGCGGTTCAGAACCCGGCGGGGCAGGGTTTGCGAATGCAGCTGGTCCTGACGGCCCCGGTGGTGGAGGAGAACCTGACAACGGCGGCGAAGAACCCGGCGGTGGCGGTGGAGAACCCGGCGGCGGTGGCGGAGAACCCGGTGCTGGCGGTGGAGAGCCCGGCGGTGGCGATGGAGAACCCGGCGGTGGCGGTGGGGAACCCGGCGATGGCGGTGGAGAACCCGGTGCTGGCGGTGGAGAGCCCGGCGGTGGCAAAGGCAATGCCGGCGGCGGCAAAGGTGGCGATAGGGGTAACAATGGCAGCGGCAACGGCGGCGAGGGCAGCAGTCCGGGTCGCGGAAACAACGCCAATGACGACGAGGGCGAAAGCGACCGGCCCGGTCGCGGAAAGGGACGTCAGTAGTCTCGTCCACCCCAATATAGATACGGCCACCCAATCGGGTGGCCGTTTTCTGTTTTGCTTTCCAAGGTGAAAGGGGCGTCAGCCCAGTTGCACCAATGCGTGGCGTTTCTTGCCTGCACTCAGCTTGATCGGAGACGTCAATGCGCCCGCGTCGATCATCAAACCCGCATCCGTCAGCGGAGCGTCGTCCAGTTTGGCCCCGTTTTCGGCAATCAGGCGCTTGGCCTCTTTGCCGGATTTGGCCAGGCCTGACTTGACAATGATCTGCACGATGGACATGCCGTCGCCCAGTTCATCCGCGCTGAGGGTCAGGGTGGGCAGATCGTCTCCAACCCCACCTTTTTCGAACACTTCACGGGCCGTGGCCTCGGCCGTTGCCGCAGCTTGCGCCCCGTGCAGAAGGGCTGTCACCTCATTGGCGAGGCGGATTTTGGCCTCATTGATCTCGGACCCGGCAAGCGCACCAAGACGGTCACATTCATCCACGGGCAATTCGGTATAGAGCTTCAGGAACCGCCCGACATCCGCATCGGTGGTGTTGCGCCAGAACTGCCAGAATTCATAGGGCGAGCGCATCTCGGCGTTCAGCCAGACCGCGCCATCCTGCGATTTGCCCATCTTCTTGCCGTCGCTGGTGGTCAGCAGGGGTGAGGTCAGGCCGTAGATTTCGTGATCCAGCACCCGGCGAGTCAGGTCGATACCGTTGACGATGTTGCCCCACTGGTCGCTACCGCCCATTTGCAGAACACAGCCATAGCGGCGGTTCAGCTCCAGAAAGTCATAGGCTTGCAGGATCATGTAGTTGAACTCGAGAAACGACAGCGATTGCTCGCGATCCAGCCGGGATTTCACCGATTCAAAGCTGAGCATCCGGTTGACCGAGAAATGCCGCCCGATGTCGCGCAGGAAATCGAGGTAGTTCAGATCATCCAGCCATTCGGCATTGTTCAACATCAGCGCCTTGTTTTCGGCATCAGTGTCGTAATCGATATAGGCCGCGAACACTTTCTTGATGCCCGCGATGTTTTCGTCAATCTGTTCGGGTCCCAGCAGGGGGCGTTCATCCGCGCGGAACGAGGGGTCGCCCACCTTGGTGGTGCCGCCACCCATAAGGGTGATCGGCTGGTGGCCGGTCTTCTGGAACCAGCGCAGCATCATGATCTGGATCAGGCTGCCCACATGCAACGACTTGGCCGTTGCATCAAAGCCGATATAGGCCGGCTTGCACCCGCTGATCAGCGCGTCGTCAAGGCCCTGATAATCGGTGCAGTCGGCGAGGAAGCCGCGCTCGATCATCGTGGCGATGAAATCCGATTTGGGGTGGTAGGTCATATCGTGCCCTCGGGGTTTGTGTTGCGGGGCACTGTATAGGCGGCGCTGCGGATGAGGAAAAGCCACCTTTTCACTCTAAAACCGCGTGCCGTGATATGCGCGCGCAACTTGATAGCCGGGGTGTTGATCATGAAACGCGACGTCGGAAAAAAACCGACGCCCCTAATCAGAAGGCTTGCCAAGGCGGCATAACAAAAGCACCTTGACCAAGCTGCAACCCAGAGGTGAAGTCCAGAACCCCGGGCACGGCGGAAACATTGCCAGATCAGGAGGCAGGCGTGGGCCAAACCATCAAGAAATACGGAATGGTTCGGGCATTGGGCGCAATGTCCGGTACGTCGCTGGACGGGGTGGACGCTGCGGTGGTGGAAACCGACGGGCATTCCATCGCTGGATTCGGGAAAAGCGGCTATCGCGCCTATACCGATGCCGAACGCGAAATTCTGCGGGCGGCTTTGGGGCAATGGCACGGTCCACAGGTCGACGCGGCGGCCGAGATGGTGACCTTTGCCCATGCCGAAGCGCTGTCCGAGTTCGAAGATGTAGACCTGATTGGCTTTCACGGCCAGACTTTGGCGCATGAACCGCGCGGGCGCGGGACATTGCAGGTGGGCGATGGTCTTGGGTTGGCGCAGGCGCTGGGGCGCCCGGTGGTCTGGGACTTCCGAAGCGATGACGTGGCTATGGGGGGCGAGGGCGCTCCGTTAGCACCGTTTTTTCACTTTGCCTGCGCCAAGTGGTTTGGCGCGGACCGCCCCTTGTGCTTTTTGAACCTGGGTGGTGTTGGCAACCTGACCTATGTGGACCCAAGCTTTGATGGTCCCGAGGCGCCGGGGGCGCTGCTTGCCTTTGATACGGGGCCGGCGAACGCGCCGGTCGATGACCTCATGCAAGCCCGGCTGGGGCAGCCGATGGACCGGGATGGTGCGGTTGCGCGCAATGGCACCGTCGAAATGGGCGCGCTGGAGCTGTTTCTGGCTGAGCCTTTCTTCGCACGTATGCCGCCCAAGTCGCTAGACCGGAACGATTTCTCTGAGATGATCGACCTAGTGAAAGAACTGGGTGATGCTGACGCGGTGGCAACCCTAACCGGGATGTGCGCAGCGGGTGTGGTGCAGGGGATGGAACATTGTCCGCAGCCGCCGTCTTGCGTGCTGGTTACAGGCGGTGGACGGCGCAATCCGGTGTTGATGGAGATGCTGCGCGTATCCCTCGACTGCCCGGTCGAACCGGTCGAGGCGGTGGGGCTGGACGGCGACATGCTCGAGGCGCAGGCCTTTGCCTATCTGGCTGTGCGCGTGGCGCGGGGATTGCCAACCTCGTGCCCCGGAACAACCGGGGTGAAAGCGCTGGTGGGTGGCGGCATGGTCAGTTCAGTGAACGTTCAACCGGTGGGTTGAGGCTGCATACAGGTATCGGCTAACGTGTTATCGACACACAGGCTTGCCACTGCGACGGGCTGTGTCGAAGTGAAAATGCCCTTTGTGATACCGGTCAGCGTCAGGGCCAAGAACAGTTCCGAACAGGCCACAGGCTCCGCTGTGCAACTCTTGCAACACGACGCTTTGATCGGTGTCGCTCCATCCGTCCTGAACGGTGATCTGCGTTCCGTCCTGCAACACGAAGGTCGAGATATCGATGGCCCGACCCCGCGCATGTTCGGAAATGCGCGCATAGGGCTGGTTGTTCTGCGTCTTGCAGGCATAGTGGCCAACAACCCGCATACCCTTGAGCCCACCCCCCAGATCGGCAAAGGCGGGTTTGGCGACGTTTTCTATCCATGTTTTCAGCGTGACGGCTGTCTGACAGTCCATCAGCGAGAACTGGCTGAGTGCAATGTCCGAAATTTTGTAAATTCGGACCGGGTCGGCGATGCCGCAACCTTGCGCTTTTCCAGCCAAAGACGTGCGGGTTTCGCCCAAGATGGTCCAGTCACCACAGACCGCGCCGCGGTCGCGCATACGCTGACGACCCACTTCAAACTGGCGAAACTTGCAAGGGCGCAGGGCCGGGCGTTTCGAGGTCAGCACCGCAGGTTCGACAGTCCCGGCAGGTTCGATATGTTCGGTTGCGACTTCCTCCTGCAGATCGGGCAGTGCCAGTTCGGATGAAAGGCGGGATTCTGCACAGGCGGGCTCAGCGTTTGCAAGACAGGTACTTGCGAACAGAAGCAGAAGGACCAGAAAGATGCGTTTCACAATCACCCGATGCTCCGATACCTGCGGTTGCGTTGACAGAATGATAAATGGGTAACTTTCTGTAAACTCACCTTTTCAGAGCATCCCCAGATCAGCTTATCCCCGAGGGATATCAAACCCAGGTTCTGCCAGTTGGAACCCATCGAATTGAAATCCGGGAGAAACTGTACAGCTGACCAGCGTGTAATCACCGGTGCTGCGCGCGGCCTGCCAATGGCCGTTGGGAACAATCAGTTGCGGTGCGCCCCGAGACAAATCGGGCGACAGCACATGGTCAACCGCCGGACCCTTGTCTGTTGCACTCAAGGACAGGATCAGTGGCGCGCCCGCGTGGTAGAGCCAGATCTCGGTCGCGTCTACCCGGTGCCAGTGGCTGCTTTCCCCCGCTTGCAGCAGGAAGTAGATGCAGGTGCCGGTCGGGCGGCCCTTGTTCTCGGCACGCCAGGTTTCCGCGTACCAGCCGCCCTCGGGGTGAGGTTGCAGGTTCAGGCGGTCGATGATCTCTTGTGCTGTCATGTGGCCCCCGTGTGTTTGGCGCAATTATGCACGGCAAGGTGTGATCCGCTATGGTATTCGTGCGCACGGGGAATATGTATGCCGCATGACACTGACCATTCCATTCGATAACTCATATGCCCGCCTGCCGGACGCGTTTTTTGCACGACAGAATCCGGTGCCTGTACGCGCGCCCAAGTTGATCGCGTTCAATGATGATCTGGCACGGCTGTTGCAGGTCCATCCGGGCGACGTGCAAGAGATGGCGGAAGCCTTTGCAGGTAATCGCATCCCCGATGGTGCGGACCCCATCGCGCAGCTTTATTCCGGGCATCAGTTTGGCCAGTACAATCCGCAGCTTGGGGACGGACGCGCGGTGCTGTTGGGCGAAACTGTCGGAACGGATGGCGTGCGGCGGGATGTTCAGCTGAAAGGCTCGGGCCCGACGCCGTTTTCGCGTCGAGGCGACGGCAGGGCTTGGCTGGGTCCGGTTCTGCGCGAATACGTGGTATCCGAGGCGATGCACGCGCTGGGCATTCCGACAACACGCGCGCTGGCGGCGGTAGAGACGGGTGAAACCGTGTTCCGGGAGGGTCCGATGCCCGGTGCGGTGCTAACCCGGGTTGCAACCAGCCATCTACGGGTAGGCACCTTTCAGGTCTTTGCAGCGCGGGGGCAGTTGGACAATCTGCGGCGCCTGACAGACTACGCAATCGCGCGCCACTATCCCGGGGCCGAAGGGCCAATGGGTCTGTTGCGGGCTGTGCGGGATGCGCAGGCACGCCTGATCGCTCAGTGGATGAGCGTGGGTTTCATCCATGGGGTCATGAATACCGACAATTGCTCGATTACAGGTGAGACCATCGATTATGGCCCCTGTGCCTTCATGGATGTTTATCATCCCAATACGGTCTACAGCTCGATAGATCGGATGGGCCGTTATGCCTATGCCAACCAGCCAGATATAGCAGTGTGGAATCTGGCGCAGCTGGCAACCTCTCTGATTCAGCAGATGGACAACAAGGACGCCGCTGTTGAGCAGGCGACCGAGATCGTGCATGCCATGCCGGACCTGCTGCAACAGAACTGGTTGACCCGGTTCCGGGCAAAGATCGGGCTGACGACCGCTGAAGAAGGCGATCAGGCGCTGATCACCGATTTGCTAAAACGTATGGCCGAGGGGCAGGCTGATTTCACCAACACCTTCCGTGCGCTGGGCAAAGATACCGTGCGCGATCAGTTTGTCGATCCACAGGCCTTTGACAGTTGGGCAGAAGGCTGGCGTGCGCGTTTGGCGCATGAGGCGTCACCGCATGAAGTGATGACCGCGGCGAACCCGGCCTTTATCCCGCGCAATCACCGCGTCGAGCAGATGATTCGATCAGCGGTGGCGGGGGATTACCAGCCGTTCCATCGGCTGAACGCTGTGCTCGCGCGGCCTTACGACGATCAGGCAGAAGCGGCGGATCTCAAACGGCCCCCGACCGATAACGAAGTTGTGCACGCGACGTTTTGCGGTACGTGACTGTCAAACATCTCTGGAAATCCCTCGCTGCGGAACGTTTCGCTGGGAGGGGCGAACGGATTTGCCCGTTCCAGATCGGTGTCGGATGCGCTGAAACTGCTGTATCTCCGTCCTGCCGCACCTGGACGATATGAGGGGAAACCCGTCTGTTTCCGGCCACGCCACGTGCCGGGTTTTTAGGCGATATATTGTGCCGAGGCGACTTCCCCGGTTGCCGTTGTTGAGAAGTGAAACTGAAGGGTTGCGTCCGGCGACAGGCGTGGCACTTTGGGTCAAGCCCACTGGTCAGGTCTATATGCAGTCATCTTCCACCCTTCGCATCGCCAGCTATAACATTCAGAAATGCCTCGGGCTGGATCTCCGGCGCCAGCCGCAGCGCATTTTGCAGGTCATCGAACATATGCAGGCCAATATCGTTGTGTTGCAGGAGGCCGACAAACGTCTGCCGCCGCGGCCGGCGGCCCTGCCGCATTTCATGCTGGATGAAGCCGGTTGGCAGATCGTCGATCTGGGTGGTGCCGGCAGTCTGGGCTGGCATGGCAATGCAGTGATCTGGCGTGGCGAGGGCCTTTCGGTCCGGCGGACCGGACATCACGAATTACCCGGGCTTGAACCGCGCGGCGCGGTCCGTGTTGAATTTGATACCCATATCGGGCCGTTGCGGGTGATGGGAATGCATCTGGGGCTGTTGCCTGCATCGCGACGTCAGCAGATCTCGCATATCAGGCGGTTTGATAAAGAGCTGGAGCAGATGCCGACTGTCTGGGCGGGGGATTTCAACGAATGGTCCCGACAGCCTGTTCTGGATCACCTGGCACCGGAAATGCGTTTTCTGCCCCCCAAGCCGAGTTTTCCCGCCGCGCAGCCGCTGGGCGCGCTGGATCGGATCGCGCTGGGCGCGGGCGTCAGGGCCACTGCGCATGGTGTCCATGACGCGCGCCCGGCACATATCGCATCGGATCATCTGCCGGTTTGGGCTGATTTGGCGCGCGTGGCTTAAGTTCACCGGAAAAGAAGAAATCCCTGTGGCGCAAATCGCACAGACATACTAAGACAGACACCCGAGCAATTCTGAGGGGCATCATGTCGGAAACGATTATTGGACGTTGTGAAGCCAAGGGTCTGCGCATGACCGGTCAAAGAAGGATCATCGCGCAGGTATTGGAACAAAGCGACGACCATCCGGATGTCGAAGAACTGTACGCGCGTGCTTCTGCCATCGACACAGGCATCTCGATTGCGACGGTGTATCGTACGGTCAAACTGTTCGAAGAGGCCGGAATTCTGGAACGTCTGGAGTTCGGCGATGGGCGGGCCCGTTACGAGGATGCCGAGCGTGATCACCACGATCACCTGATCGACATGCAGTCGGGGGAGGTTATCGAATTTGTCGACCCCGAGATCGAAGCCCTGCAGGAAAAGATCGCCGCCAAGCTTGGGTACAAGCTGAAAGGGCACCGGCTGGAACTGTATGGCGTACCGCTCAAGCAGAAGTGATCCATCACAAATCACGAACGGCCCCAACACGTTAATTCATTGAACGTGTCGGGAATTGGCTTGCCAGATGCCGCTGGTTGCGGTTCATGTGCCCGCATACTGCACCCCAAGTACCCTTTTCCTACGGACGCGCGCATGAATAACGTAAACGGCATCCTTTTGCTGATCGGCTCGATGGCGGCCTTTTCGCTTGAGGATATGTTCATCAAGTTCCTGTCGGGCGCTGTGCCGACCGGTCAGATCATGGTGTGTCTGGGTGTGTTCTGCGGGCTTGTCTTTGCGGTGATGTCGGTGGTCACACGCAAACGCATCTTCGATCCTGTAGCATGGAAACTGCTGCCGATGCTGCGCGCAGGGACAGAAGGATTCGGTGCCGTAACCTTTGTCACCGCGTTGTCGCTGATTGATCTGTCCACTGTCGCCGCCGTGTTTCAGGCCATGCCGCTTGCCGTGACCATGGGCGCGGCCCTGTTTCTGGGAGAGCAGGTCGGCTGGCGCCGCTGGAGCGCCATTGGTGTCGGCTTTATCGGTGTTCTGATGATCATTCGCCCCGGATTGGAAGGGTTTCAGCCAGACTCGCTGTTTGTCGTCCTGACCGTGTTTGCGATTGCGGCGCGTGATCTGATAACGCGCAAGCTGGATGCTCGGGTGGCCTCATCCGTTGTGGCGATGCAGGCTTATATCGCAGTGGCGCTGGCAGGGCTGCTGTTGATGGTCATTTCCGGAACACCCTTTGTGCCGGTGCAAAGCGGCCAGGCAGGGCCGTATTTGGGGGCGATCGGTTTCGGCGTTTTGGGGTATTACGGCATCGTAACGGCCATGCGGGTTGGCGAGGCTTCGGCCATGATGCCATTCCGTTACACGCGTCTGGTGTTTTCGATCCTTGCCGGAATGCTGATGTTCGGTGAACGCCCTGACGCGCTGACAATGGCAGGGGCGAGCCTCATCATCGGATCTGGCCTGTATACCTTTATCCGCGAGCGACGTCTGGCGCGCAATCTGGTTCCGGCCTGATCCTGTTGGCGCAAACAGCAAACTGTTAGCCCTAAAGGTCGGTAAATATGCGTGTTAGCGATAACGGAACCGGTTTACTTTTGACCGGTTGCTGCTATGACGCGTGCAACCGACTGCAGCCATAGGGACAGACCTCATGAGCACCATTATTGATATCCACGCACGCGAAATTCTGGACAGCCGGGGCAACCCGACGGTCGAGGTCGACGTGATTCTGGAAGACGGCACCATGGGCCGCGCCGCCGTACCGTCCGGTGCGTCCACCGGCGCACATGAAGCCGTTGAAAAACGCGACGGCGACAAATCCCGCTATATGGGCAAAGGGGTACTGGAAGCCGTGGCCGCCGTGAATGGTGAAATCGCCGAGGAACTGGTGGGCTTTGACGCGACAGAACAAGTGGCCATCGACCAGGCGATGATCGAACTGGACGGAACCAATAACAAAGGCCGTCTGGGCGCCAACGCCATTCTGGGTGTGTCGCTGGCCACCGCAAAGGCGGCAGCCGATTTCACGACGCAGCCCCTTTATCGTTACGTCGGTGGTACCTCAGCTCGCGTGCTGCCGGTACCAATGATGAACATCATCAATGGCGGCGAACACGCCGACAACCCGATCGACATTCAGGAATTCATGATCATGCCAACCTCGGCCGCGAATATTCGCGAGGCCGTGCGAATGGGGTCCGAAGTGTTCCATACGCTGAAGAAAGAACTGTCTTCCGCGGGTCTGGCCACGGGCGTGGGCGATGAGGGCGGTTTTGCCCCCAACATCGCCAGCACCCGCGAGGCGCTGGATTTCATCCTGAAATCCATCGAAAAGGCGGGCTACAAACCCGGCGAAGAAATCCACCTGGCCTTGGATTGCGCGGCGACCGAGTATTACAAGGATGGTAAATACGTTCTGGCGGGCGAGGGGATCACCCTGACATCCGAAGAAAACGCAGCCTATCTGGCGGCTCTGGTCAATGACTATCCAATCATCTCGATCGAAGACGGCATGTCCGAGGATGATTGGGACGGCTGGGAAGCCCTGACCGACGCCATCGGCGACAAGGTGCAGCTCGTGGGCGACGACCTGTTTGTGACCAATCCGGCGCGCTTGGCCGAAGGGATCAAGCGCGGCTGCGCGAACTCGATGCTGGTTAAGGTGAACCAGATCGGATCGCTGACCGAAACCCTGCGCGCCGTCGATATGGCGCACCGTGCGCGTTATACCAACGTGATGTCGCACCGTTCGGGCGAGACCGAGGATGCCACCATTGCCGATCTGGCGGTGGCGACCAATTGCGGTCAGATCAAAACCGGCTCGCTGGCGCGGTCGGATCGGTTGGCCAAATACAACCAGTTGATCCGCATTGAGGAATCGCTGGGCGAGGTTGCGGAATACGCAGGCGCGTCGATCCTTCGCAAATAACGCGCTTGGCGCTAGGCTGGCCCCTGGTTTTAATCCGGGGGTCGCGTTGTGCTGAACATCATCGAACCGGAAACGCCGGACCAGATTGAAGCGGTTCGGCGTTTGTGTTGGGATTACAGGGATTTCTTGCTGGCACTGGATGAAAGAACCGCCCAGATTGTGCAGGCTTTCTACCCAAGCGAAAAATACGCCCGCGTGATGGACAACATCGACGCAGAACACACACCGCCGACCGGTGGGATCAAACTGGCATTGCTGCATGGGGAACCGGTCGGCTGCGGTATGTTTCACACGTACGAACCCGGTGTAGCTGAAATCAAACGTGTATTTGTAACTGACGCAGCAAGGGGGACCGGAGCAGGCCGTGCCATCATGCTTTCGCTGATCGAAATGTGCCGAGATATTGGGTTCGACTATATTCGAATGGACACCGGCAAACCCCTGGAAGCGGCGACTCGGTTATACCTGTCTTTGGGCTTTCACTTGCGCGACGCCTATTACGAAACTCCTGAAATCGCACGCGACCACCTGCTTTTTTTTGAGATGCCGCTATTTGAGAATGGCACCCTCAGGCCAGAGAAAAGTTAAATTTTTCAGGGACATGTTCGTTTGCGGTTGAGGTGTTTGATAAAAAAATGTGGCTTATCTATTCTTATGTGTGAACTTGTTACTTATCACGCCCGCACAGAATGCCGTAGTTTGTCTTCATTGCAGAAAGGAGACTACGATGTCTGTATCCAAATTCCTTCTGATAATCGTCACAGCGTCCATCACAGTATTGTCCGCCTGCGCGGGTCCGGGAACGTATCCGATAACCGGAGAAGAGGTTTCGTCGAATGACCCGGTTCAGCATATGAATCCGGCAAATATCTTCCGCGGCGAGTCGCGCTAAAGTACCTTGCTCATCAGCATATACCTGTCGCGTTGTCTAAACCCGGTACGCAGATAGAGCTTATGGGCAGATTCATTGTTTCGGTCGACTTCCAGATGAAGAGCCATCAGGCCTGCCCCGGCAAGAGCTTTGGGCAGATCCAAAAGAACCTCGGTGGCAATGCCGCGGCCCCGAACGGCGGGGCGTATATAGATTTCGTCCACGAAACCGTCCATGCCGCCAAACTCGACTGACCAGCCAAAGGTCAGGATGATATATCCCAAAGGCGCGCGCCCGGGCCCAATCAGATAGACACAGCCATGAGGGATACCATCCAGCATGGGGGCGAGGGCATTGCGTGTCTTGTCGGCGTCCTGTGTGAGCCCGGCCTCGGTATGAAAGGCGGTGACCAGCGTCATCAGGCGATCCAGATCGTCGGGACGCGCTAGGCGGAGGGCAGCGCTCATAATCTGGCCAGCCTTTCTGTCAGCAAGGTGAAAAAGCCGTCGGCGTCGATTTCCCCCATGAACAACGCATTTGGTGCGCGGTTGGTGACACCCCACCAATCCGCAACGGTCATGCCCAAGGTCAGGTCGGACCCTGTTTCAATCTCGACATTCACGCGGCGGCCCGAAAACAGCTCGGGGCGGATCAGATAGGCGGTGACGCAAGGGTCGTGCAGGGGAGCGCCCGCGCTGCCGTATTTCTCTTTGTCGAACCGTTCAAAGAAATCCGTCATCTCGGCCACGGCATGCCCAACCTTGCTGTCCAATGCGCGGAACGCGTCGTTTCGCGGGTTGGTCACCAGCGCTTTGTGCGTGACATCCAATGGCATGACAACAATCGGTATTCCGGATTTAAAAACGATATCAGCAGCTTCTGGGTCGACGTAGATGTTGAATTCAGCGGTGGGGGTGATGTTGCCGACTTCGAAATACGCCCCACCCATCAAGACGATTTCCTGCACGTGGTCGATGATATCGGGTGCCTTGCGAAACGCAGTCGCGACGTTTGTCAGCGGACCCAGTGGACAAAGGGTCACGGTCCCCGGCTCTTCGGCACGCAGGGTGTCGATGATGAAATCCACAGCGTGACCTTCGGCCAGGGGCATCTGCGGATCCGGCAGGACCGGACCATCCAGCCCGGTTTTTCCATGCACATGTTCTGCGGTGACAAGCGGGCGGTTCAGCGGTTTGTCGCAGCCCGCATAAACCGGCACATCCGTACGTCCGGCCAATTCACAAACGATTCGGGCGTTCTTGGCCGTAAGGGCGAGCGGCACGTTACCCGCGACGGCCGTAATACCCAGAACCTCGATCTCGTCCGGGCTGGCCAGCGCCAGCAGGATGGCGACGGCGTCGTCCTGTCCGGGATCGGTGTCGATGATGATCTTGCGAGGGGGCATAGGCGTCTCCGGGGGTCGTGAAGGTGGGACACTCGCAAGTGTCGGATCGCTTGTCTACCCGTTTCTGGTCGCGGCCAGTGTATCCACCGGCGGGAGTTTGCCATTCGCGCGATGCTCTTCCGTTTTAACTTCGTCCCACAGCGCATCCATCTCGGCCAGATCGCTTTGCGAGGGGGTCTTGCCCCGTTCGGCCAGCCGGGCTTCGACCTTTTCAAAGCGACGGGTGAACTTGGCATTGGTGCGACGCAGGGCGGCTTCGGGTTCGATGCCAAGATGACGACCCAGATTGACCATCACGAACAGCAGATCGCCGAATTCGTCTTCCAGCGCGTCAGCATCCATTTTGTCACGCGCCTCTTCCAGTTCGGCGGCTTCTTC
Source organism: Ruegeria sp. AG7 (assembly GCF_056541545.1). Lineage (NCBI taxonomy): Bacteria > Pseudomonadati > Pseudomonadota > Alphaproteobacteria > Rhodobacterales > Roseobacteraceae > Ruegeria > Ruegeria sp. AG7. The sequence continues at coordinate 251,727 of NZ_JBQFYP010000003.1, read as the reverse complement.
GGTGATCTTGGCCAGAACATGGCTGGCGTCAGGCCAGTCGAACCCCACCCGAGCGGCACGTTTTTGGAGCTTATGCGCGCGCAGTAGTGCGGGCAGGTTTGCGGCCACACCGTCCAGCGCACCTTTCTGTTCCTTGCCCGCCCGCTCGGCGGCTTTGATGGCCTCCCAATCTTTGATTTGCTGGTTAGCCGACTTGTCGCGGGATTCATCGCCAAACACATGCGGATGGCGGCTGACCATCTTGTCTGACATGGTGCGTACGACGTCCTGAAAGGTGAAATGTCCTGCTTCTTCTGCCATTTGGGCGTGAAACACGGATTGAAACAGTAAATCCCCCAGTTCGCCCTTAAGCTCGTCAAAGGCTTCGCGTTCGATGGCGTCAGCGACCTCATAGGCCTCTTCGATCGTATAGGGGGCGATGGTCGCGAAATCCTGTTCGATATCCCACGGGCAGCCGGATTGCGGATCGCGCAGGCGGCGCATGATTTCCAGCAGCCGTTCGATACCTGCATCGCTGTCATGGATCAGAGGATTTTCAGCCATTGCGAACCCTTTCATTCCGGTGTCAGATGCATCCATTCCGCAGTCCCGATCAGGAGTCCACCCCAGATGCCCGTCGTCAACCGAATTGCCGATTTCTCTGCCGACATGACCAGATGGCGCCAGTATCTGCATACCATCCCAGAGTTGGAATTCGAATGCCATGAAACTGCGGCCTTTGTGGCGGAACGTCTGCGTGAGTTCGGGGTCGATGAGTTGCATGAGGGGCTCGCAAAGACCGGGATGGTCGCGATCATAAACGGGCGGGGCGACGGGCCGACGATTGGCCTGCGCGCCGATATGGATGCGTTGCCAATTACCGAAGAAACAGGCGTTGACTACGCCTCTCAGAACCCCGGAAAGATGCATGCCTGCGGTCATGACGGGCATACCACGATGTTACTGGGCGCGGCCCGTTATCTGGCCGAGACGCGAAATTTCAGCGGTCGCGTGGCGCTGATCTTTCAACCCGCCGAGGAAGATGGCGGTGGTGCTGGCGTGATGGTCGAAGAAGGCATCATGGACCGGTTCGACATCTCACAGGTCTACGCGCTGCACAACGCGCCGGGATTTGCCGAAGGGACATTCTATACCACGCCGGGGCCGATCATGGCGGCTGTCGATACGTTCGAAGTGCATATTCAGGGTGTCGGCGGCCACGGTGCGATGCCGCATGAAACCCGTGATCCGGTTATGGCGGCCTGTGGGATTGCGCAGGCCATTCAGACCATTGTCAGTCGCAACCACTATGCGCTGGATGATCTTGTCATTTCGGTCACGCAAATTCACACCGGCACGGTCAACAACGTGATCCCGGATACGGCCTATATCAACGGCACCGTTCGAACATTCGATCCGACCGTCCAGCAGATGGTGATGCGACGCATGGCCGAGATTGTCGAAGGGCAGGCCAAATCCTATGGGGTCGAGGCGCGTTTGGAATACAATGTCGATTACCCTGCCACCATCAATGATGCCGAAAAGGCGGGTTTTGCGACCGAAGTGGCGCGAGAAATATCCGGAGATGACCGGGTCATCGGCAATACCGGGCGCGAGATGGGGGCCGAGGATTTTTCGTACATGCTGCAAAAGCGCCCCGGTGCTTATCTGTTCCTCGGGCAGGGTGAAGGCGCGGGGCTGCATCATCCGAAATACAACTTTAACGACGAAATCGCACCGGTGGGCGCGTCGTTTTTCGCGCGGATCGTGGAAAAAGCGCAGCCGTTGAGCTGATAAAGGTTCGGGAAAGGGACTACGGAAGACATGGCACTGGAAGACGCAAGAAACCAAGTGGATGAGGCATTCACCAATCCGGACCTCAAGGGGTTGTCTTATGAAAATACGTTCGGCGGCGCGACGTCTTTTCTTCGGCGGCTTTACACCAAGAACCTGAAGGGTGTGGACATCGCCGTAACCGGCGTGCCGTTTGATCAGGCGGTTACGAACCGGCCCGGCACGCGCCTTGGCCCTAGGGCGATCCGAGAGGCCAGTGCGCTTCAGTCGCCTGATGCGCCCTATGGCTGGCCCTTTGATGCGCTGAGTGAACTGGCGATCGTGGACTATGGCGATATGGCTTATGATTATGCCAATATACCGGCCTTTCCCGACACGCTGACCGACCACATCCGGACCATTCTGACCGCTGACGTAGCGTCGGTCGCGTTGGGTGGCGACCACTATATCAGCTTTCCGATCCTCAAGGCTTATGCCGAGAAATTCGGGCCAATGTCCCTGCTGCAATTCGATGCGCATACCGACACATGGGTCGATGACGATATGTCCCGCGTGGATCACGGGACAATGTTCTACAAGGCTGTAAAGTCGGGCATTGTCGATCCGAAACGCTCGGTCCAGGTGGGTATTCGCACGACGAATGAGGATACGCTGGGCGTGAACATCATCGATGCGCGTGAGGTTTATGAATCGGGACCTGCTGCCGTGGCGCAAAAGATCAAAGACATTCTTGGTGACAGCCCCGTTTACCTCAGCTTCGACATTGACGGTCTTGACCCGGCCTTTGCCCCTGGTACGGGCACGCCGGTCTGGGGTGGGTTAAGCTCGATTCAGGCACAGATCATCCTGCGCGACATTGCCGGGATCAATATCAAGGGCGGGGACGTGGTCGAAGTATCGCCGCCCTTTGACACCTCAGGTGCGACAGCGATTGCTGGGGCCCATGTGGCGACTCAGATCATTTGCCTGTTGGGGTGGAACAAGCTGGAAAAAGCAGAAGGGTAAACCCGCATGGGTTCACGTTAACCAACAGTTAGCCATGCTTAAGGTATGTGCTGGATCAAGTGACGAACAGGGACGGGACCATTACGCGCATGACCGAATTCAACCAACCAATTAGCGGGAATGATCTGGCTCGGTTTTCCGGGCCGAACACATTCATGCGCCTGCCGCAGGCCTCCTCGCTTGAGGGGCTGGATGTGGCGGTGCTGGGGGTGCCGATGGATATTGGCACGTCGTGGCGGTCGGGCACGCGCTTTGGCCCCAAGCAGATCCGCGGCGAAAGCGCGATGATCCGGCCCTATAACATGGCCACCAGAGCGGCCCCGTTCGACAGTTTGCAGATAGCCGATATTGGGGATCTGGCGATCAACACCTTCTCGCTGGCAGACAGCCTCAGGATCATCAAGGAAAGCTATGACGCCATATTGGCGAAAGGCGTGATCCCGGTGGCCATGGGGGGCGATCATTCGATCACCCTGCCGATCCTGCGAGCCATCAAGGCAAAACACGGACCCGTGGCGCTGGTGCATGTGGACGCCCATGCCGATGTGAATGACAAGATGTTCGGTGAGCGTGAAACCCACGGTACCGTCTTCCGCCGCGCCTATGAAGAGGGGTTGATTGTTCCCGACAAGACGTTCCAGATCGGCATTCGGGGCTCGGGCTATGCCGCCTCGGACTTCACCGAAGCCAAGGACTGGGGCTTCCGCCAGTTCCCGGCCTGGGAGCTGTGGCAGCAGAACCTGACCCAAATCGGATCGCAGGTTCGCAAGATCATCGGGGACCACCCGGTTTACATCTCGTATGACATCGACAGCCTTGATCCCGCGTTTGCTCCGGGCACCGGCACGCCGGAAATCGCAGGTCTGACGACACCGCAAGCGCTGCAACTGATCCATGCCCTGCATGGGGTAAACGTGGTGGGATGTGATCTGGTCGAGGTTTCACCCCCTTATGATCCATCGGGCAACACTGCACTGACAGCGGCCAACCTGATCTACGAGATGTTGTGTATCCTGCCGGGTGTGACGTCGCGGTAAGACGCGGTGGAATGTCTTGCCGCCGGTTTTGTTCCGCTTAGGGTTCACCAAAAAGGATAGAGCGGGATGAAAAAGGTGGCTTTGGGGGCAGTGATTGCGCTTGTGGTTGGGGCGGGCGGCTATGTCCGCCTGGCACCGTCCGACCCTACGCGGTGGCACGTCGCTTTTGTTGCAACCGAAAATCAGGATTTGCCCGGTGGTGTGGTGCGCGTTGTCGAAACCGGCTCCGACGGGTTGCAGCGTCTTGACGAGATTGCCCAAGCCACGTCGCGCACCACGGTTTTGGCAGGTTCGGTCAGTGAGGGTATGATCACCTATATCACCCGCACGAAATGGATCGGCTTTCCCGACTACACCACGGTTCAGCAGGATGGTGACACCCTGCGCATTCATGGGCGCCTGCGATTTGGCCGCAAGGATTTCGGGGTTAACAGGGCGCGAGTCGATGGGTGGTTGGCGCAGTTCTAGTCGTTGCTCAAACGGTCAGGACGGGCCGTCCAGATCCAAGGGGTCGACAGGCTCACTCTGTAAATTGGACGACAAACACCCCTCCTGAACCTCACGCCACATGGGAACGTTCAGGGACATCTGGCATTGCGCCGTGAACATGCGTCCGTCGACCTGAAGGCAGATCATCTCACCCAGTTCGATGCGAGACCCGGATGTGTCAGTGCAATAGCAATCCCGCGTCTTGCCATCAGGGCCGATGTAATCCGCGAATGCAGGCGTCGTTGTCAGCAGCAGAGAAATTAAAACCCGTTTCATGGCCGCAAGCTTAGCATGACGTTGCCCTTGACCAAAGCCCCCGGATGAGAGACACCGCCGGGATGATCCCCGAAGAACGTCTTGAACAGATCACCCAGCGTTTCCAGTACCTCGAGGCAGCCATGGCCGATGGCGCGTCGGGTGGTGACATAGCGGCGCTGGCCAAAGAATATTCCGACCTCAAGCCTGTCGTCGATCAGATCATGGCCTGGCGACAGCTGGTGGGAGATCTGGCCGAGGCGCAGGCGATGCTGACTGACCCGGACATGAAAGAGCTTGCCGAGGAGGAGATCCCCGAGTTGCAGGCCCGCATCCCCAAGGCGGAAAACGCGCTCCAACTGGCATTGTTGCCAAAGGACGCGGCGGATGCCCGTCCGGCGATGCTGGAAATCCGCCCCGGCACCGGCGGGGACGAGGCCGCTTTGTTCGCAAGCGACCTGTTGCGCATGTATCAGCGTTACGCCGAGGCGCGTGGCTGGAAATTCGAGATTATCGAAGAACAGGCCTCGGATCTGGGCGGCATCAAGGAAGTGGTCGCCCATATCAAAGGCGACAATGTCTTTGCGCGCCTGAAATACGAATCCGGCGTCCATCGGGTGCAACGCGTGCCCGAAACCGAAAGCGGCGGGCGCATTCACACTTCGGCGGCGACTGTGGCGGTTCTGCCCGAGGCCAAGGATGTAGACATCCAGATCGACGCCAATGATATCCGAATCGATACGATGCGAAGCTCGGGCGCGGGCGGACAGCACGTGAACACGACCGACTCGGCAGTGCGGATCACGCATCTTCCGACGGGATTGGTGGTGACGAGTTCCGAGAAGTCCCAGCATCGCAACCGCGAGATCGCCATGCAAGTTCTGAAAACGCGCTTGTACGATCTGGAACGGCAGCGGATTGACAGCGAACGCTCGGCAGATCGCGCCAGTCAGGTGGGCTCGGGGGATCGCTCGGAACGCATTCGTACTTATAACTTCCCGCAGGGGCGCATGACCGACCATCGGATCAACCTGACGCTATATAAGCTGGATCAGGTGATGCAGGGCGATCTGGACGAGGTGATTGATGCGCTGACGGCAGACGATCAGGCCCGGCTGCTGGCCGAGATGGCACAATGACGGGTCTGCAAACAGCGGCACAGGCCATGGTAGCAGCGACAGCGCGCCTGCGTGCAGCCGGTGTGGACGATCCGGCGCGCGACGCGCGTCTGTTGCTGGCCCACGCTGCACGGATTGAAGCCAGCCGGGTGACACTGATTGCCCCGGAAGAATTGCAGCCCGAAATCGCCGAGCGTTATGACCAGCTGATCTCCTTGCGTGCCGTTCGGGTTCCGGTGTCGCATCTGTTGGGTGAGCGGGAGTTTTACGGCCGCAGGTTTCGCGTCAGCCGGGATGTCCTTGATCCGCGCCCGGAAACAGAAACCCTTATCGAAGCGGCGTTGAGCGAACCATTTGATCATGTCCTCGACCTGGGGCTGGGCTCGGGGTGTATCCTGATAACCCTTCTGTCCGAACGCAGCAGTTCCACGGGCGTGGGTGTCGATCTGAGCGAAGCCGCCTGCCTGCAAGCCAGTGCCAATGCGGTTCAGCATCAGGTAGAGGCGCGGATTGAGATTCTTCGATCAAACTGGTTTGAAGACATTAATGGTCAATTCGACCTGATTGTTTCCAACCCTCCATATATCTCAGTGTCTGAGATGGAAGAGCTGTCGCCCGAAGTGCGCGAGCATGAGCCGCGCATGGCTCTGACGGATGAGGGGGACGGGTTGGGAGCGTATCGTCGGATCGCGGCTGCGACCCCGGATTTTCTGTTGCCGGGCGGGCGAATTCTTGTCGAAATCGGTCAGACGCAGGCGGCAAAAGTATCAGCCCTGTTCGACGCTGCCGGGTTGGTGGATGTTCGGATCATCCCTGATCTGGACGGTCGCGACCGCGTTGTCGGCGCAAGAATGCCGGGTTGAGTGGCGGGTTTGCGGCAAAAAACGCCAACCCGAACAAAAAAGCTTGTGAAAACCCGAGATTCCTCTTGTCTGCGCCGTCAGGACATGTTTACTCAGGATTAGTCGGCGAGGTTGACGCTGTTGCAGCGCACCCCTGACGCCAAGCCCAAAAAGTCGACTTCCCGTCACGGCAAACGCCTTAGAGCAGTGCAAAACACGGGTTGAGCGACAGCGCATTGATAAGGCTGACGTAAGTAAGATGAGATCTTCCAAACCCCGTTCGCGGGCCAAGAATAACCGCAATCGTCCTTCTGGCGGCAACGTGGTAAACCGGGTTTTTGACAGCTCGGGTCCCGAAGGCAAGGTTCGTGGCACGCCGCAGCAGATTATTGACAAGTACAACCAGTTGGCACGTGACGCTCAGCTGTCGAATGACCGCGTGGCGGCAGAAAACTTCCAGCAACACGCAGAACATTATCTGCGGATGCTGAGCGAGGCGCAGCGCGAAATGGATGCGCGCCGTGAAGAGCAGGAGCGCCAGAACCGCGAACGCCAGGCTGAGCGCGATCGTGAACGTGCCGAACGTCAGGAACGCGAAGCGACCCGTCAGGCTGATCCGGCCGAAGCACCGCAGCCTGATTTGATGGACCTGTCTCAGCAAGTTTCAGAGCCCGATAGCGGCTTGGTAGAAACACCGGAAAACAAAGAAACCCCGGTAGCTGAGGCACCGGAAGAGGCACCGCTCAAAGAAAAACCCGCGCGTAAACCGCGCACGCGGAAGCCCAAAGCTGCACCCGAGGCAAAAGAGGAAGCACCCGCCAACACCGGGGATGCTCCAGAGGCGGCTGAGTAAAGCTGACGCCCAATGAACCAAGCCCCGAGGTCAAACTCGGGGCTTTTTTGTTTGATCAGGTTTTCTTAACTTCGCGCGCCAAAGCGCAGAACGCTTCAAGCGGGATTTGTTCGGCACGGTCCGTGGGCTTGATACCAGCAGCCAGCAGACGGTCTTCGATATCCGGGGCAATGCCTTTGAGTGAGGCGCGCAGCATCTTGCGGCGTTGGTTGAAGGCGGCGGCCACGATACGTGACAGGGTGGCGGCATCGGCGGGAAAGCGTGGTTCGGGCAGGGCGGTCAGGTGGACCACGGCGCTTGAAACCTTGGGCGGCGGGGTGAAGGCCCCGGGGGGAAGCGACATGGCGATACGTGCCTCTGCCCGCCATTGAGCGAGGATGGCAAGGCGTCCATAAGCTTTGCTGCCAGGTTGGGCGACGATACGCTCGGCCACTTCGCGTTGGAACATCAGCGTCAGGCTCTGCCAGAATGGGGGCCATTCGGGCGGTGTCAGCCAACGCACCAGCAGCTCGGTGCCGACATTGTAGGGCAGGTTGGCTGCGACGCGGATTGGCGGTGACAGGTATTCAAGCGGGTTTATTTCCAGGGCGTCGCCGTTGATCACCTCAAGCCGACCCGGATACGCAGCCGCGATGTCGTTCAGGGCGGCAATGCACCGGGTGTCTTTTTCAACGGCCACGACCTTGCGCGCGCCTTCGGACAGCAGGCCCCGCGTCAACCCACCGGGACCGGGGCCGATTTCAAGCACATCGCATTCTGACAAATCGCCAGCCTGTCGGGCGATCTTAGCGGTCAGGTTCAGATCCAGCAGAAAGTTCTGCCCCAGCGATTTGCGCGCTGAAAGCTGGTGGGTTGCGATGACCTCGCGCAGAGGGGGAAGCGTGTCTATAGCGCTCATGATCGGAATACCTTGGCGCCTGTGAAAGGGGCTGCGCCCGAGATTTTTGTGCCTCCGGCGGGGATATTTTCAGCCAGGTGAAGGATCAAGAGCTTTTTACCATGCGCCGGGCAAGTTTCAGGGCTTCGATCAGGCTGGAGGGGGTGGCGATGCCTTTTCCCGCGATGTCCAGTGCTGTTCCGTGGTCGGGTGAGGTGCGGATGAAAGGCAAGCCAAGGGTGACATTCACGCCCCGGTCGAAATCCAGCGTCTTGATCGGGATCAGAGCCTGATCATGATACATGGCGATGGCGGCGTCATAGCGGGTGCGGGCAGCGGCGTGAAACAGAGTATCCGCAGGATGGGGGCCGGTGATGGTTGCGCCCTCTGGGTTCAGATCAGCCAGCATCGGAGCAATCCAGTCGAGTTCCTCTGTGCCCATCTTGCCGCCTTCACCTGCATGTGGGTTCAGACCTGCAACTGCGATGCGGGGATGTGTGAGCCCGAACTGATCACGCAAACCGCGTACAGTGATTTCAATCGTCTCGCGCAGAAGATCAGGGGTAAGTGCCGCGGGAACCTGTGACAATGGAATGTGAATTGTCGCGGGAACGACGCGCAACCTCTCGCTGGCCAGCATCATGACAACCCGACGGGTTCCGGAAAGGGCTGCCAGAAACTCGGTATGGCCAGGAAAGGTGAAGCCTGCGCCGTCGATCAGGGCTTTCTTGTTGATCGGTGCAGTGCAAAGCGCTGCGGCCTCACCTGTCTGTACCAGTTCGGCGCCGGTTTCGATGGCATCAACCACCGACGGCGCGTTGGCCGGGTTTGGCTGGCCGAATACGTTAGGGGCGGGAAAGTCCATCTGAAGAACGGGCAGGGCCCGATCACAGATTTCAGCGACCTGACTGGGATGTTCGATTTTGGCAACCGGAGTGCCTGCGGGCAGGTGGCTGGCGTCCCCGATATAGAAAAACGGGCAGGCATCGCGCAGTTCAGCCCACGCCTTGGCCGCGATTTCCGGGCCGATACCGGCCGGTTCGCCGCAGCTGAGCGCGACGGTGCGTGTCATTCCTGAGTAATGACAGCGTCAGCCCGCAGCTGTTCCACCAGACTGGCCGCAAAGGCCTGAAGACGTTGCTGCGCCAGCGCATTGGCGACATCGCCCCGAGAGGTGTCTTCGCCCAGATCCCGCGTGCGGTTGCACAGCATCAGGAACACAAGCGTCTGACCATTGTTGCGAGTCAGATTCGCCGATGCTTCGTTCCGGTCCAGCTTGGCCAATTCTACGGCAATATCACCGGGCACCTCGGAAGGCGCGGCTTCGACCCGGTCCAGAACTTCGGCGGGCTGATCCTTGGCAATGCCATAGAGATCATCACAAGTGTCGATTTCTTCTTTCAGCTTCGCGGCCCGCGAAAGGGTTTCGGCGCTGCGCCCGCCTGGCAGGTAATAGGCGGCATAATCCAACTTTGAAATGCGCGGAGCGCCGGTTGCGACTTCGCGCAAGCCACGCATCTGAAACAGGGCAACAGCGTTCGGCAAGGTGATCGGGTCGGTAATCTCACCGGTCTGAAGCCCCAGGATGACAGGTTGAAGCGCCGGGGGCAGGTTCGAGATATTCAACCAGTCCAGACGTCCACCCTGACCCCGTGTTGCGGCTGCGGAATACTGAGCCGCGGCGGCAGAAAAAGCGTCTTGCCCTTCCAGCCGCGAGATTTCTTCGGCCAACAGCTCGGTCTGGGCAACCGTTTGCGGGTTTACCGGGATGATGATTTCGGACAGCAGGACCTGCAATCCGCCACCGCCCGTCTGGCCCAGAGCGCGATCGATCTCATCCTCGGTCGGGCGGGCCTGCGACAGATAGCGCGAACTGATATAGTCGCGCCATGCCAGTTGATCGGCGACATAATCCCGGACCGTTTCCGGGTCGACGCCCGCGTCGCCGAGAAGTTTTAGGAATTGTTCTGATGACAATTGTCCGCGCGAGGCGAATTCGTCGATGCCCAGTTGAACGGCCTCGGGCGTCGCTTGCACGCCGGCATCACGCATGACCTGCCTGCGCAGTTTTTCATCAATCAAGGCATCCCTGACGTCAGCTTCGCTACCACCGGGCAGGCCCAGAACATTCAGGAATTGCAAGCGCTGTTCAAGCTCATACCAGGTGACAATGTCCTGATTGACGCGGATCGCGGGTGAGAACAGGCTTTGCGCGCCGCCCTGAAGAGGCGCGATCGCAAAAACTGCGGCAACTAGTGCCCGTGTGACCGGCTTAAGCCAACCGGAACGGAGAAACCTGGAGAAACCTGATATCAACTGCATGTTCTCTTGTATGTCTTGCCACCGCCTTCAAGGGCGTACCCTGTCAGAGAAAGGGTAAAGCCGAATTCTGTCGAAGGCTCAATAGTGGATGTTGAAGTAAAGCGCCGACTTACGGACATGTTAACCTGAACACATTCGTTCTGGTAGGTCACGCCCAGACCCAGCCGGATCGGTTCCGACTCGGCCAGATCGTAGCGCGCCAGGGCATTTGTCAGCCAGTTCTGATCGACCTGGTAACGCCCGAGCAGCAGAATTTCCGAGATTTCTTCGGTGATGTTTTCCGCCGGGTCCGGTTCCTGCCAGATGTAGCTGCCAGACAGGCCGGCATATTCGGATGCCCAAGCGCCGCGCAGCTCGGCTTTGACAAAGCTGAAATCACCGTCGATCAAACCGCGCCCGGCAAGTGACCAGCCATTGGCCGTGCTGATCTGCCCGGCCACCAGCAAATCCGACGATGTGCCCTGCAACCCAGATGTCAGCGTGAAATTCCGATCGGCGTCAGCACGAAACACCTGACCCACGGTCGCCTGGGCCTGCCAGCCACCCGCGCCGTACCGGGCCCAGTTCAGGCCAACCACGCCGGTGGCGCTGTTCTCGCGCTGATCTTCAGCCGGGAAACGCGACAGGGACAGAAGGTTGCCCTGATCGAATTCCTGAAAGGTACTTTCATCATTCGGTACATCGGTGTCCGACACATGTGTCCATCCAAACTGTGCGATCGGTTCGAGGAACTGAACTGCCCCCGACTCCTCGCGCCGTGTCATTGGATAACGGAGTGTCAAAGCCGCACGCGGTGTAGATCGGGTCACGTTGTCTGGATAGTTGCTGTCGTGGCGGACGTTGAAAGTGTCAACCGACGCCCCCAGCGTCGTATCGACCCGCAGCCCCGACGCGAACGTCCAGCTGCGCAACCATTCGGCGTCGAAGGTGGCCCGTGCAATATCCCGGCCAACAACATCTGTGTTGCTGGTACGTTCGTGCGCGTGGCCGATGAAAGCCAGCCGAACCTCGCCACCCAGTGTGTTGGGAAAATAGCGTTTTTCATAGTTGAGATCGAAGACGCGGGACGGGATCTCGTCCTGATTTTCGCTGTCCCGCAGTGTTTTGTAATAGATCAGGCTGGTTTTGAACGCGCTGTCGCGCTTGATCCTCTCCAGCGCGATTTCACTGCGCAAACGGTCCAGATCCGGCAAGCCGTAGTCGGCCAGGTAGGCATCGTCGGATGTGGTTTCCAGATTGAAGGTCAGACGAAAATCGTTCTTCAGATTGAACCAGCCGGTGGCAAAAAGGTAGCCGCGATCCTGATCGGGTTGCACATCATCCCGTGTATAAGCGCCTTCCACCTGAATGCGTCCGTTCACGAAAGCCTGACGATAGCGGTATCCCAGCGTTGTCGTCTTGGCTGAGACGTAAGGAGTAAGTGTCAGGTCCTTGTGATCGCCAAGTTTAAAGAAATAAGGGACCTGAACTCCAGTGCCCAATTGCGACGTGCTGCGGATCGAAGGAACCAGAAATCCGGTTGCCCTCTCTAGCGTTGGGTCGGGCAAGCGCAGATAGGGAAAGTAGAATACCGGATAATCCAGCACCCGAAGTTGTGCGCCTTCGAAATATAGTTGCCGTTCCAGTTGATCATGCGTGACTTTGCGCGCCCTGATCTGCCACAGAGGCGGCCTGCCGTCGGTGCAGACATGACAAGATGTGGCCGAAACCTTACTGAATTGCGTATAGCGGCCTGCGGTCCGTTTCGCCTGAACCGAAGCGATCTGTACCTGCTGTTCGAAAACCATGCGTGCGCCGATCAGCAGTCCGTTCTGAATTCCGCTGTCCAGTTGCCCTGAATCCGCCAGTAGCGTGGTCTGACCACCCTGATCGATACGAATGGGGCCTTCCAGTACCAGCTCGCCGGTCTCGCGGTCATAAGTGATGCGATGAGCGGACAATTTGATGTCGCCCTGAAAAGCTTCGACATTGCCTTCTGCCACAAGTTTGCGTTCAGGCGTGATGAAAACCTTGTCGGCCACCAGCAAGGCGGGCTCTTGCTGCGCTTGTGTGCCCTGTGGCTGTGGTTGACCTTGAGAGGTCTGTGCTGCAAGTTTCGCCGGGACGGACAAAGCGAGCGCACTGGTAAGCAACACATGAATAATATGCCGCATCAGCCGTCCTCCGCATGCAGAAGCAGACCAAGAGACAACAGAATTGCGGCAAAGGGCGGTGCCCAGGCAGCGATATAGATGGGCAATTGTCCGTTTTCCCCGAGGATTTGCGCAAAATTGCGCACGAAATAGATGGCAAATCCAAGCAGGACGGCTGTCAGGACGGCGATCCCTGTGCCGCCGAACCGAACGTGGCGCATGGTGAACGCGGCCCCGATCAGAACCATCGAGATCAGAAACAAAGGCCGGGCAAGCTGAACTTGCAGCCAGACCTCATATTGTTTGGTCGAAAATCCCGCCTCGCGCAGGTCGCTGATCAACTGGGGCAGGTCATAAACCGAAACCGAATCCTGTTGTCCCAAAGTGTCCATGATCCGCTGTCGGGTCAGCGAGGTCGGCAGTTCCAGACGCTCGTGTACAACTGAATTGGATTCGGGGTTTTGCCCATCCTGCATGGCCCAGGTTTTTGCCTGATACAGAACCCAGTTCCCATCTTCCAACTCGGCCCGGTTTGCAACGATCTGCTGGGTCGGTTTGCCATCCCGCCCAAAGGTGATGACGGTTACACCGTCCAGCCGCAGCTTGTCTTGGTTCGACGTTGACCGGGCGTGGATAACGGCCTGTCCGTTTTCGGCGGACTGGCGCAGCCACAGGCCCTCGCTGCTGATCGAAAGGGCCGAACTGCCGTTGTTTCGGTATGAATCCGACAGGCGGCGGAACTCTTCGGATGTGGCCGCTGCGATGGGGTTCAACAATGCAACGGCCAGCGCGCCAATGATTAGCGACAACAGGACAGGGGCGACCAAAGCGCGGATGCCCGAGCGGCCAGTTGCACGGGTCACCACAAGTTCTGATGTGCGTGCCAGCCCGACGAACAAGGCGATGGTGGACAGGATAACCAGCAGAGGCAGCATTTCGCTGATGGCGGCTGGTGTATTCAGGAGCGTAAGGTGCAGCAACTGGGCAAATGACAGGTCGAAATCGTCAAAGCGGCGAATCTGTTCGATCAGATCGATGAGAATCATCAAGGTCAGGAAAATACCTCCGATGACCATGAAGCTTTGCAGGAACCGGCGAGCGAAATAACGGTCCAGGATCATAGGCACGACCCCGCAGTGCCTGTAGTGCGAGGCTTCGGGCCGATATCGCGCCTGCGCAATGCTGTGCGCGATGGCGTATGCCTGCCCTCTCGTACCACGTCTTTCTCCCCCGAGCCTGCCGGTCATTTTTTCGGGACCTTAATGCAATTGAAAGGCAGGGAAAACTGCTATCTGGTCAACGCGTGCCCTGCGGGCTAGGTCTTGGGGAACAGAATTCGAGGAGTGTACAATGAGCAGTCTGATACCGATCCGTTTTCAGGAGTTTGACCTGGAGGCTATGGCGCAGGCCGGAGGGCGCGTCGCCATCATCATTCCGGATGACGGTAAGATGGGCCCGGCAGCCCGCAAGGCGAACCGTCTGACAAAGGGCGGGTTGGCGCGGCTTGTTGAAAGCGAGAGTTTCAGAAAGTCCAAGACAGGTGATGTCATCTCGATGGCATGGCCCGCCGGAATGGCGGCAGAGGCGCTGGATGTTCTGGTTCTGCCACGTCGCCCCGAGGCCGCCGAAGCCCGCAAGGCAGGTGCGGCGCTGGCTAAGCTGGCAGGCGGCAAGGACATGCTGGTGATGGTGGGCAATCAGGCGCGGGCCGAGGATCTGGCACTGGGGATTGTTCTGCGCAGCTATGAATTCGACGCGCATAAAACCAAGGAAAGCCAGAAGGCTGGTACAGTGACAATCAGCCACGCAAAGCCTGCAGAGATCGAGGCAGATTTTGCACCTCTCTATGCAATTGCTGATGGCGTTCGGATGACGCGCGATCTGACCAATGAACCGGCAAATGTTTTGACCACTACCGAATTCGCGGACCGTCTGGTTGAGATGCAGGAGCTGGGTCTTGAGGTCGAAGTGCTGGACGAAGACAAGCTGGCCGAGTTGGGAATGCGCACATTGCTAAGCGTCGGGCAGGGCTCGGACAGCCCTTCGAAAGTGGTGGTGATGCAGTGGAATGGCGGGGCCAAGGACGACGCGCCTCTGGCTTTGGTCGGAAAAGGCGTAGTGTTCGACACGGGTGGTATCTCGCTCAAACCAGCTGCTGGCATGGAAGAGATGACCATGGACATGGGCGGAGCCGGAGTTGTTGCGGGCGCCATGCGCGCGCTGGCCAAGCGCAAGGCAAAAGCCAATGTCGTGGGGCTGGTTGGTCTGGTCGAAAATATGCCCTCGGGTAACGCCACCCGTCCGGGTGATGTGGTCAGGTCTATGAAAGGTGATACGGTCGAGATTATCAACACTGACGCCGAGGGCCGCCTGGTTCTGTGTGACGTGATGTGGTACGCGCAGGAACGGTTCAAGCCGGTCGGCATGATCGACTTGGCAACTTTGACCGGTGCGATCATTATCGGGTTGGGCCATGAGAATGCTGGTGTCTTTTCGAACAATGACACATTCTGCGATGCCTTTCTGAAATCAGCCAAGGCCGAGGATGAAGGCGCCTGGCGGATGCCATTGGGCGATGCCTATGACAAATTGCTGAAATCGCGCATTGCCGACATGAAAAACGTGGGCGGTCGTCCCGCGGGTTCAGTCACCGCCGCGCAATTCCTGCAGCGTTTCGTGAAAGAGGAAACGCCGTGGATTCACCTGGATATTGCGGGGGTCGCCTCGGTTGCCGACGAGACATCTTATGCGCCCAAAGGCGCCACCGGCTGGGGCGTACGCGCACTGAGCCGGTTTGTGCAGGACAATTTCGAGTAGGCATATGGGCGCTGTCTATTTCTACCACCTGACCCGCCAGCCGCTGGAGCACACCTTGCCTGCGCTGCTGGACAAGGCGCGGCAAGCCGGGTGGCGGATAGCCGTGCGGGGTACTGACCCTGCACGGATGGACTGGCTGGATGAAAAACTGTGGCTGGGACCCGAGGACAGGTTCCTGCCCCATGGACGCGCAGGCGGTCCGTATGACGCGGACCAGCCGATCCTGCTGACCACCAGCACCGTGGCGGGAAATGGCGCGACCTGTATCATGGCTGTGGATGGCGCGGTGGTCGAGGCGGAAGAAGTCGCCGCGCTGGAACGGGTTTGTATCCTGTTCGATGGCAATGACGACATGGCTGTACAACACGCGCGCGGGCAGTGGAAAGCGCTGACGGATGCCGGATGTTCCGCACAATACTGGTCGGAGGAGTCCGGGCGGTGGGAAAAAAAGGCCGAAGCCTGACCGGCCCGCAATTTTCAGGAGATACGACGATGCAGAAGAAGCCTTTGGGCCGTACCGGAATTATGGTGAGTGATCTGTGCCTTGGCACGATGACATTTGGCTCTCAAACATCTGAAAGGGATGCGCACCGGCAGATGGATATGGCGCTGGATGCGGGGATCAACTTTGTCGACGCGGCCGAAATGTACCCGGTGAACCCTGTCGCGAAGGAAACGATCGGGCGCACCGAAGAGATTTTGGGAAACTGGAATGCCGCCAATCCTACCCGCCGGGGCGATTATGTTCTGGCGACCAAGCATTCCGGCGCGGGGCTGTCCTTTGTCCGTGATGGTGCGCCGATCACCGCCCGCACCATACCCGAAGCGATTGAGGGGTCTTTGCGACGATTGCAGACCGGGTACATCGACCTCTATCAATTCCACTGGCCCAATCGGGGCAGCTATATGTTTCGGCAGAATTGGGATTATGCGCCGTCTGGCGAAAACACAAACGAAGTGCTGAGCAACATGCAGGAGTGCCTTGAAGCACTGCAGGCTCAGGTGGACAAGGGCAATATCCGTGCCTTTGGCCTGTCGAATGAAAGCGCTTGGGGAACCGCGCAATGGCTGCGGTTGGCCGAACAGATGGGGGCGCCGCGTGTGGCATCTGTGCAGAACGAATATTCATTGCTGTGCCGCCATTTCGACACCGACCTGGGTGAGTTGAGTGTGCATGAAAATGTTGGGCTGATGGCGTTTTCCCCTTTGGCAGCAGGATTTTTGACCGGAAAGTACCAAAACGACTGCGTGCCCGACGGATCGCGTATGTCATTTGTGCCAGAGATGGGCGGCCGGAAATCCGGTCGTGTTTTCGAGGCGGTTGCAGCTTATCTGGACATCGCCGCGCGGCACGGTCTGGATCCGGTGCATATGGCGTTGGCGTGGTGCCGGACGCGCCCTTTCATGATGTCGGCAATCTTCGGGGCCACGACCGTCGCGCAGCTGGATCATATTCTGGCGGGCGTGGATCTTGAGTTATCCAAGGACGTGTTGGCCGAGATCGGCAGGGCGCATCGGGCGCACCCGATGCCGTTTTAGGTGCTCTGCCCCCGTCGCCTTTGGCGACGCCCCCGGGATATTTTTGGCCAGATGAAGGGGGATCCGGTCAGTGATGGGTGGGATGCGCGCGTTCGTGTCTCAGGTCGCGGGCCGATTGACCGTGGGCGGTGCGGAAAGCGCGGGCAAAGCTGGATTGTGAGGCGAAGCCGGTGGCGAGTGCCACATCCATCAATGGCATGTCGGTGTCGGTGACCAGACGGCGGGCCTCGGCCAGGCGCAGTTGCAGATAGTGGTCCTGCGGCGTGGTGTTCAGGCGGAGGCGGAACTGTTGTTGCAGCGTCCGTGGGCTGGTGCCCAGGCGGTCTGCGATAAAGGCCAGCGGCAGGGGATCATCCAGTGACGCCTGCATCATCGAGTTGGCCTTGGCCGTCAGCGCTGTGTGGCGATGTGGCGCGCCTGTGCGGCTTTGCGGTTTTCCGGGGTCCGGAGCGCCATCGTAAAGGAACAGGCCTGCAACGCGCGCGGCGAAACTTGCGCCGTGACGGGCGGCGATGATGTGCAGCATCATTTCTACAGCCGGAATTGCGCCACCCGAAGTCAGGCGGTTGCCGGAAACGGTGAAGCGATCGGTGCGCACATCAACTTCGGGAAACCGAGTGGCAAAATTTTCGAGGTCTTCCCAATGGGTTGTTGCCAGATGGCCATCCAGTAGCCCGGCTTCGGCCAGGAGCCACGGGCCGCCATCAATGCCTGCCATCGTTGCGCCTGTGCCCGCGATGCGCCGCAGACCAGCCAGCAGGCTGGGGGTGGCGTGCCGGGCCAGTTGGAAACCGGCGACCACGATCATCAGGTCGCAGGATTGCAACCGGGCCAGTGGGACACCGGGCACTTGCAACGCACTGGTAAGCATCGCGGGTTCTGGCGTCGCGGTCACATAGTCCCAGTCAAAGGCCGGGCGGTCCGCCAGACGGTTCGCGGCCCGCATCGGGTCCACCGCAGAGGCAAAGCTGAGCGTGTTGCATTCGTCCAGTACAAGCACCGCGGTTTTCAGGGCGCGGTGTTCCGGTTGCAGAATATTTTTTGCGGATTTCATCAAGTTTGATTCGCATATTGCCAAGTGGGTTTCCCAAAGCTGCGCCAGAGTCGGGTCAGAACGCAAATCGGAATCCGGGGAAAAGCCTGGGGAAAACCCAAGGCAGAACCGGGTATAACTTGGGGAAAACATCATGCCTCTGGAAATGAACCGCGAAGTCTTCATTACCTGTGCCGTAACCGGCTCGGGCGGGACGCAGGACCGCAGCCCGCATGTGCCGCGGTCACCGCGGCAGATCGCCGACAGCGCGATTGCCGCCGCCAAGGCCGGGGCGGCAGTGGTTCACTGCCACGTGCGTGACCCTGAGACCGGCGTGCCAAGCCGCCGGCTGGATCTGTATCGCGAGGTAACGGACCGCATCCGCGACGCTGATGTGGACGTCGTATTGAATCTGACGGCCGGGATGGGCGGCGATATCGTGTTCGGCGGTGTTGAAAACCCGTTTCCAGTGGCCGCGGGCACGGACATGGTCGGAGCATCGGAACGCGTGGCGCATATTGCAGAATGTTTGCCCGAAATTTGCACCCTGGACTGCGGCACAATGAACTTTGCTGAGGCAGATTATGTTATGACGAATACGCCCGGGGCATTGCGCGCCATGGGCAAGATGATGACCGATCTGGGTGTCAAGCCCGAGATCGAAGCCTTTGACACTGGCCACCTGTGGTTTGCAAAGCAACTGGTGAAGGAAGGGATTCTGGCACCAAACGCTTTGGTCCAGCTGTGCATGGGGGTACCGTGGGGTGCGCCGGATGATCTGAATACCTTTATGGCGATGGTAAACAACGTGCCGGATGACTGGACCTTCAGCGCGTTTTCACTGGGACGGAACGAGATGCCGTTTGTCGCGGCTTCGGTTCTCGCGGGCGGCAATGTGCGCGTGGGGCTTGAGGACAACCTTTGGCTGGACAAGGGCGTAATGGCCGAGAACTGGCAACTGGTGGAACGTGCGGGATCCATCATCGAGAATATGGGCGCGCGCGTGATCGGCCCTGACGAAGTCCGTGCGAAGCTGGGGCTGACCAAGCAGGCACCTGTTGCAAAATAATGGACACGCGGGTTTTGGGGGCCAGCCCCCAAGCCCCCGGAATATTTCTAAAAAGATGAAACATGCGCAGCCAGTAGGTGGGAAATCATGAAAACGGCAGCAATTATTGGGGGCGGAGTTATCGGTGGTGGATGGGCCGCGCGGTTCCTGCTCAATGGCTGGGATGTGCGGGTGTTTGACCCTGACCCCGAGGCGGAACGCAAGATTGGCGAGGTGCTGGACAACGCAAGACGGTCCTTGCCGGGGCTGAGTGACGTTCCGTTGCCAGCCGAGGGTGTGCTGAGCTTTCACAGCGACATGGCCGAAGCGGTTAAGGGTGCGCGTTGGATACAGGAGAGTGTGCCGGAACGTCTGGATTTGAAACTGAAGGTTTACAAAGGCTTGCAGGAGGCTTGCGATCCGGGCGCGGTCATCGGATCCTCGACCAGTGGGTTCAAGCCGTCCGAACTTCAGGACGGAGCGCTGCGCCCCGAGCAGATCGTGGTGACGCACCCCTTCAACCCGGTTTACCTGCTACCTTTGATCGAGCTTGTACCAACGGACAAGAACCCGCCCGAGATGATCAAACAGGCCCAGGACCTGTTGAAATCGCTTGGGTTCTTCCCGTTGCATGTCCGAAAAGAGATCGATGCGCATATCGCCGACCGGTTCCTGGAAGCTGTCTGGCGCGAGGCGCTTTGGCTGGTCAAGGATGGCATCGCGACAACCGAAGAAATTGACGAGGCCATCCGTATGGGTTTCGGCATCCGCTGGGCGCAGATGGGTCTGTTCGAAACCTACCGCGTGGCCGGGGGCGAGGCGGGGATGCGGCATTTCATGGCGCAGTTCGGGCCTGCCTTGAAATGGCCTTGGACCAAGTTGATGGATGTTCCCGAGTTCACTGACGAACTGGTCGATTTGATCGCCAATCAATCTGACGCACAATCCGGGATGCATTCGATCCGAGAGCTGGAGCGCATTCGCGATAACAACCTTGTCGGTATGATGCGGGCCCTCAAGGCGCAGAATTACGGCGCGGGTGCGGTGCTGAACCAACATGATGCACGGTTGAAACCCGGAGCGCTGCCGACGCTGGATCAAGCGGACCTGAGCCAGCCCATCCTGACCCTGTCGCGGGCTGTTCCTCTGGACTGGACGGATTACAACGGCCACATGAACGAAGCGAAATATCTGGAAGCCTTTGCCGCCGCCACCGATCGGTTCATGGAAATCATTGGATGCGATGCGGATTACATCGCCTCGGGTGGCAGCTATTTCACGGCGGAGAACCATATCCGTTATGTGGATGAAGCTCATGCTGGTGCCAAAATCGACGTGCGCACGCAGATGCTGTTGGGGCAGGGGAAGAAGCTGCACGTGTTCCACAGCATGTACGAGGGCGACAAGCTGCTGGCCACGGGCGAAAGTTTTCTGCTGCATGTCAGTCTGGAAACCCGTCGCCCCAGCCCGCCATCTGCTGAAATTGAGGTAGCTATGACGCGGGTTGCCGAGGCTCAGGCCGGGTTGCCTTACCCCGAAGGCGCAGGCGCGGCGATCAGGAAGCCTTCATGACGCGCCGGGTTCTGGTGACGGCTGGCGCGTCAGGCGTCGGCCGGGCCATGGCCGAGGCGTTTGACGCTGTTGGCTATGACGTCCGGGTCACGGATATCGATCAGGCGGCGTTGGATTCTTTGCCCGAACATTGGACCAGGCACCGAGCGGATGTTGCGGACGAGGCTGACATGCGCGCGGTATTTAACGCCATCAGGTCGACGGGCGGGTTGGATGTGCTCTGCGCCAATGCCGGTATTGCCGGCCCGACAAATGCTATTGAGGAAATTGATCTGGACGCGTGGCGTGCTTGTGTCGCGGTCAATCTGGACGGTGCTTTTCTGGCGGCAAAATATGCAGCGCCGCTGATGAAATCGGCGCGGGCGGGCAGTATAATTCTGACCTCGTCGACAGCCGGGCAGTATGGCTACCCGTTCCGTGCGCCCTATGCGTCGGCAAAATGGGCCGTCATTGGGTTGATGAAGACGCTGGCCATGGAGTTGGGGCCCTATGGCATTCGTGCCAATGCCATTTGTCCGGGCGCAGTTGAAGGCCCTCGGATGGAAGGCGTCCTGACCCGTGAAGCCGCAGCCAAGGGCATGACCCGTGACGAGGTCTATCAGGGCTATGCCTCTGGCACCTCAATGGGGCGCTTCGTCGAAGCGCAGGATGTCGCCAATATGGCAGTATTCCTTGCCTCGGATGCGGCACGTCTGGTTTCAGGTCAGGTGATCGCGGTGGATGGTCACACGGTCAACCCGGACCCGAAACTGTAACTCAGCCTTGGTTTGGACCACGGATCTGGCGGATGGTCCGACGGACCGCTTGCCAGTCCTGGGCCTCTTGGCGATTCCCGGCAGCTTCGCAGTCGCGCATTTTTTTCGCGGCTTCGGCCTCGGCTTGGTCTCCATGGGCGGCAAAAAGTGCACGTGCGTATTGAGCGGTTTGAATTGCGTCCATTCCTATGCTCCTCCGTCTGTGTTCGGAATGCCTTATGGTTCGCGCCATAGTAAAATAGCACAGGTTGAGCGCTGCTGCATCACCCGTCGCGGGAAACCGCCGTTCTGAGGCAACGCAGGTGGTTTGGAAAATCCCGGGCGGCCACTTCGGCCTCACGTACCAGCGTGTCGAAATGGCGTGAGAATGTCTCGATCCGATCCCGGTCGCGGAAGGCCATATAGTGACTTCCTGCGTAGAATACACAGAGTAGCGGGCCGAAAATCGTTACCGGTGCCGAATAAAGCCGTTTTTTATCAAACAGATAGATGCGCATCCGCGGATAGAGCTGTTCGCACAGCGCCAACAGGTGATCGATCTGTTCCAGCCGAACCTCTGGGCTGAGACCTTGATAATACCCGGTGCCGTTTGCAAAGCTTTCGAATTCGAATAACGGCATGGCGATCTCATAGTCCGACTGGGCGCTGCGCATCCAAGTCAGACGATCCGCCGACGCGCCGATGGCTTGATCAGCGGTCCGGCCCAGATGCGGGGCGTATTCCCATTCCAGTATCGCACGCGTCTTGAGCATGTCGGGCAAGGTGGCCGGGACATAGCGGATTTTGTACCCGGCGGCCTCCTGATGCCACTCGAAGATACGTTCATCGACAAGGGCGCGGGGGGCCTCGGTAAGGGTCAGCGAGCTTGCCAGAAGCTCGGCCGCGCTTTCCGGCCTGTCGGAAAGGCTCAGCAACCAGTCGGCCGATACACCAAGCGCCGCTGCGCATCCGCCAACAACATGTGCGTTGGGCAACCGAGCGCCATGATCTGTCAGCAATTGGGAAACGGTCGAGCGGTCAACGCCAATATAGCGCGCAAGGGCACTTTGGCTGACATGGCGCTCTTCCATCGCGCGGGCTAGGCGGAGACGAAACTGGGAGGCGCGGTCGCGTTTGTCGATATTTTCCTGCATGTCGTGATTTTTATCACAGTTGTTGAATTTTGTTAATCATATTCAGAATTTCCAATACTGGGGTCCGGATGTAACGCTTTTGAGTAAGAAAAAGGAACGGGGTTCGGAATGGAAACGCGGCGAAGATCAGTCGTGAAAGCAATCGTTTGGAATGCGATGGGGTTGGCTATCATGACAATGGTGGGCTTGTTGGCAACAGGCTCGGCCGCTGTAGGAGGGGCGCTGGCGCTGGTGAACACGGCCATCGGCCTGACGATGTACGTGATTTACGAAAGAATCTGGGCGAACATTTCGTGGGGACGAAATGGCTGATCCCACTGCACCCAAATCACCCGAATGGGGCACGTTATTCCTGATTGTCTTGTGTTATGCGGCATGGCTTGCCGGTTTGTTTTGGTTGGCGCTTGCATCCTTGTGGTTGGCAGTCCCGGCTCTGGGTGTCGTTGCGGCTCTGCATTCGTCGCTGACGCATGAAGCCCTGCATGGGCACCCCTTTCGTGCCAAATGGCTGAACGAGACGTTGATGGCACTGCCGTTGACATTGGCCATTCCGTATAGCCGCTTTCGGGACCTGCATCTGGCGCATCATCAGGATGCCACCCTGACGGACCCTTATGACGACCCGGAATCGAATTATCTGGATCCGCATATCTGGTCGGGATTGCCGCGGCTGGCGAAGATGATCCTGAGCCTGAACAACACGCTGTTGGGGCGGATGGTGCTGGGTCCTGCTCTTGGTCAGGTTCTGTTTATGCGGGACGAATGGCGTGGATTTATGCGCGGGGACAGGGCGATCCTGCTAGGATGGGCTTTGCATTTGCCCGGTGCGGCGGCAGTGCTGTGGGTGGTTGCGCAATCGGCCATGCCGGTCTGGGCCTATCTGATCGCAGCCTATCTGGGGTTGTCGCTTTTGAAGATCCGAACGTTTCTTGAACATCGTGCACATGAAAAATCCCGCGCCCGCACGGTAATCATCGAAGATCGCGGACCTTTGGCTTTTCTGTTTCTAAACAATAATCTGCACGTCGTTCATCATATGAATCCGGCCGCTCCTTGGTATCGCCTGCCATCGTTGTACCGGGACGGAAAGGACAGGTACTTGGCTTGCAATGAGGCTTATGTTTACCGGTCCTATGCACAGATCTTCCGGCAGTATTTCGTTCGCGCAAAAGACCCTGTGCCACATCCTCTCTGGCCAAAGCCTTGATTTAACGACACAACGGGTGGCATGAGTCTCTGGATTCCTGTCACCATAGCCGCCGCCAGTTTTCAGACTGTGCGTTTCATGCTGCAAAAGTCCCTGGCCAGCGTGAAGCTGTCTGCTGCAGGTGCAACTTTTGCGCGGTTTGCCTATTCTATGCCGTTGGCCGTTATCGGGCTATGTGTTGCGTTGCAGATAACTGGGGCGAGCATGCCTCGGCTCAGCAGTTTGTTCTGGCTTTACGCGGTCATCGGCGGGACAGCGCAAATCCTTGCTACGATCTGCGTGGTAGCGCTGTTCAAACAACGCAATTTCGCCGTTGGGATTACCTTCAAGAAAACCGAAGTGATCCAGACCGCGATTGTTGGCTTTTTGATCCTGGGGGACAGTGTATCGCGCGGCGCATTGTTTGCGATCCTGTTGGGGTTGATGGCTGTGCTTTTGTTGTCAAAAACACCCGGAGGGGACGGACCCTGGTGGCGCCATCTGACCAATCGGGCTTCGCAATTGGGGCTTGGATCAGGTGTTTTGTTTGCGTTTTCCGCCGTCAGCTATCGTGGGGCTTCACTGCAACTGGGCGATATCGATGCGTGGTTCCGGGCGCTGGTAACACTGGCAGCGGTGGTGACATTCCAGTTTACCAGCATGGGGATATGGCTGCTGTGGCGCGACCGCGCAGAACTGCGTGCAGTCTGGCAGACGCGGAATACCGGAGTGTTCGTCGGCCTGACCAGCCTCGGTGGCTCGTTTTGCTGGTTCTGGGCCTTCACCTTGCAGAATGCGGCTTACGTCAAAGCTCTGGGGCAGGTAGAGCTGATCTTTAGCCTCATGGCTTCGATCCTATTCTTCCGAGAAACGATCACCCGGCGCGAGATCGCCGGGATGATGTTGCTTGGGTTCTCGATTTTAGCGCTTGTGCTGACAATCTAGCTGGCGCGACGTTCGTCAAAGCTAAGCGCGATGAAGCTGGGCAGGTGATCTCCCATGCCCACGACGGTCTGGCCGGTGCCTTCCTTGCGCCCACGACTGTGCCCCTTCGGCTCACGATATTTTTTACCTTCTTTCATGCTTTCGGGGGCCTTGGCCTTCTTCTCGGGCTTCGGCTGTTCGGGCTTGGGCTCTTCCTGAACCGGGTTGTCTATGCGCGGGATGTCTTTCTGGATCAGCTTTTCGATCGCAACCAGTGCTTTTTCGTCGCGTCCCGAGCAGATTGTGATGGCCTTGCCTTCGCGCCCGGCGCGACCGGTGCGGCCAATGCGGTGCACATAATCCTCGGGGTGGCTGGGGACGTCGAAGTTGAACACATGGCTGACAGCCGGAACATCCAGACCGCGTGCCGCCACGTCTGAGGCGACCAGCAGGCGCAAGGACCCGTCACGGAATCCATCCAATGTTTTCATCCGCTGCGACTGGTCCAGATCGCCATGGATGGCGGCGGCGTCGTAACCGTATTTCTTCAGCGACTTGGCGCAGATATCCACATCTGTCTTGCGGTTGCAGAAGATGATCGCGTTGGTGCATTTGTCACCTTCGGCATCGATCAGCGCGCGCAGAAGGCCGCGCTTGTTGCTGGCCTCGCGGTCACGGCGCCCACCTTTGAACATGACGACGCTCTGTTCGATGGTTTCGGATGCGGTGGCCTGGCGGGCCACTTCGATCCGGGCAGGGGCCGACAGGAACGTATCGGTGATCCGCTCGATCTCGGATGCCATTGTCGCTGAGAAGAACAAGGTCTGCCGGGTGAATGGTGTCAGTGAGAAGATGCGCTCGATATCGGGGATGAACCCCATATCCAGCATCCGGTCCGCCTCATCCACCACCATGATCTGAACACCGGTCAGCAACAGTTTGCCGCGCTCGAAATGATCCAGTAGACGGCCCGGCGTGGCGATCAGAACGTCGACGCCCCGGTCGATCAGGGCATCCTGTTCCTTGAAGCTGACGCCGCCGATCAACAGTGCTTTGGTCAGTTTCAGGTGCTTGGTGTAGGTGTCGAAGTTTTCCGCTACCTGCGCTGCCAGCTCACGCGTGGGGCATAAAACCAACGAACGTGGCATACGTGCACGTGCGCGACCGCGGGCCAACAGTGTGATCATCGGCAGAACAAAGCTGGCGGTTTTGCCAGTACCAGTCTGGGCAATGCCCAAAACATCGCGCCCTTCCAATGCGGGTGGAATCGCACCTGCCTGGATCGGAGTTGGGGTTTCGTATCCGGCTTCCTCAATGGCTTTGAGGACCTTCGGGTTCAGGTTCAGTTCGTTAAATTTTGTCATGTAAGTCCGGTTTAATGCGGACACTTGACCTGGCCCGCGCGTATAAGATGTGCCGGGCCCGGATGGCCATGCCCGTGATGCGGCATATCGGCTTGGACGCGGACATAACAAATACGTGGGTCGGGGTCAAATGAAGACCGCAGCATCTTGGTTTGATTGAAACAGGTTCGAGTTTTGCGCAACAATTCAGCAGCTTCCGGGAAAGTGTTTCGCCAGTTTCCCGTCCAGATTCAATGCGCGGTGGCGGATCAGCCCATTCTGCTCCAGCCGGGCGCGGACTTCTGGGTCAGCGCCGCTCATCTCGTTGAAGAACGCGCGCAGCCCATCCTCGCCGTGTTCGCATTCAATCCAGCTGAGCAATTCATTCTTGTTCAGCCCCCCCATCTCGCGCGGGGCATTCGGGGCCATACCAGCCTGATACGAGCCGCGATCCATGCGGAACGGATAATGTGCAATCCAGTGATCCCAGTCCGGCGCGTGGCGGTGGCATAGATCGACCTGAGCAAGCTCGTATTTGCACGGTAGCAATTTCCCGTTCTGAAACAGGTTGTGGATACGAAAACTCAGACGTTTCAATCCCGTGCGCACAAACAACTTGCCCTGTACATGGCTTAGGAACCCGCCAAGGACGAAAGCCCCATAGTTGGGATAAAGCATCTCAATCAACTCTGTACGGGCCGGGCTTTGTGGCACATGAGCCTTGTACAGGTCTTCGCCGCCTGCCAGCGCCTCGATTGGGCGGACACGGGCGGCGTGAACCTTGTCCGGAATATCGCGCAACACATCCGAGATTGGGGTCGGCGACCACAGAAACTCGTCAACATCGATATGGACCAGCCAATCCAGGTGCGTGTCGCGATAGGCGTATGTTGCGTTGACCGATTGGCGAACCTGGTGCTTTTCCGGTCGCGTGCGTTTTAGCTTTTGCCAATAGGCGTCATCGCAAACCTGTACGCAAACACCGGGATGTGTCTTCAGCGCCTCGAACGTGCGCTGGTTCGGCTCATCCAGATAGATATAGATGGTCTCGGCGCCCAGATCGAGGTGATGGGCCACGAACCGAAGGACATCTTCGGTCGGGCCCCTGACCATCGACACGACACCCCATGTGGTCATGTGCGCTGCGCGCGCACTTCGCGCATGCGTTTCAGGCGCCGAAAGATACCGCCGGGATCTCTGTTGAGCTCGGTCATCAAGTGATCGACCAACGGCGCGATGGTGGTATCGCTTAGGGCCTTGGTCCAGACCGGAGCAATCAGATTGACATCCAGTCCGCCACTTCCAAGGGAAAACCCTTTCATCTGATAGGGCAGCGGGACACTTTTCAAACTCTGGTGTTGAAACGGTGTTTCCGGGGTCAGCCCCGAAAAGCGCCTTTCGAACTCATATAGCTTCATCATGCCGAACAACATGCGCAAAGCGTGACCAACCTCGCGCTGAGTTGCAGTTTGACCGTGGTCCGCAAAGGTCTGAACCGACGAGACCAGCCATCGCAAATCAAGCGTGGACAGAAGGTGGTCCGACTGTTCGTCCCAAAGGCGACAAAACAGAAGCGGGGCGTGACGCGGGAAGGAGCGCTTTCGCAAGTTCGAGATCAGCTGGGCATTCAGGAAAGCAAGTTCCGAATTTCCGACAAATTCCCGCGCAATCAGAGCGCGCTTTCGATCCCAGCTTGTATTAGGCTTTGGTGGGGGCACTGTCGCACTTTCGGGCAATGTGCGACCGGCCAGTTCAATAAGGTCAATGTCAAGGTCAGGCAACGAGGTGGTGACGAACTGAAACGGGCTGCGCCGGTTTTCATACCTGTCCAGCATGTCGGGCAGACCGCCGGGGAAAGTCAGTTCATCCTTGCTCATGCGCCCAGAATTGCACAGGCAGACTCGGCTGTGCAATCAGTCAGTTGGATCACACCATCATCTCTTTGGTGGCGGTCAGGTTCAGGGCGGGATAGTCGCGAACCACCCGGTCGATGTCCCATTGCAGCCGGGTCAGATAGACAATGTCGCCGTCATGGTCGTGCGCGATGTGCTGCTTGTTTGCATTCACAAACTTTTCGACCTCAGCCTTGTCACCGCTGACCCAGCGGGCCGACGTGAACTGAGACGCCTCGAAACGCACTGGCAGGCCGTATTCCATCTCGATCCGGCTGGCGAGCACCTCGAATTGCAGCGCGCCGACGACACCCACGATAAAGCCTGAGCCAATTGAAGGTTTGAACACCTTTGCCGCGCCTTCTTCGGCAAACTGCATCAGGGCCTTTTCCAGATGCTTGGCCTTCATCGGATCACCCGCACGGACGCCTTGCAGCAGTTCCGGCGCGAAAGAGGGGATGCCGGTGACGCGCAGCGCCTCACCCTCGGTCAGCGTGTCACCGATGCGCAGCTGGCCGTGGTTGGGAATGCCGATGATATCTCCGGCCCAGGCCTCTTCAGCCAGTTCCCGGTCAGATGCCAGAAACAGCACCGGGTTTGAAATCGCCATCGGTTTCTTCGACCGCACATGGGTCAGTTTCATGCCGCGTTTGAAATGGCCTGATGCCATGCGGACAAATGCCACCCGGTCGCGATGCTTGGGGTCCATATTGGCCTGCACCTTGAAAACAAAGCCCGCGACCTTCTTTTCATCCGGAGAAATCTGGCGGGGTTCGGCTGATTGCACCTGCGGCTGTGGTCCATAAGCGCCGATGCCTTCCATCAGTTCCTTGACGCCGAACGAGTTGATGGCCGAGCCGAACCAGATCGGGGTCATATGCCCTTCAAGCACCGCCTGCGGGTTCAGCGCGGGCAGCAACTCGCGCGCCATCTCAACCTCTTCCAGCAGCTTTTCCAGCAGGTGTGCAGGAACATGTTCCGACAGTTTCGGGTCATCAAGCCCGTTAATTTCGATGCTCTCGGCCACCTTGTTGCGGTCGGCGCGGTCCATCAGCTCCAGCCGGTCACGCAGCATGTCGTAACAGCCGATAAAATCGCGACCCACGCCAATCGGCCACGCGGCGGGGGTGACGTCGATGGCCAGCATCTCTTGAATTTCGTCGATGATCTCGAACGTATCGCGGCTTTCTCGGTCCATCTTGTTGCAAAAGGTCAGAATCGGCAGATCGCGCAGGCGGCAGACCTCGAACAATTTTTGCGTCTGGCTTTCGACACCCTTCGCGCCGTCGATCACCATCACGGCCGCATCCACGGCCGTCAGTGTGCGGTAGGTATCTTCCGAGAAATCGCTGTGGCCGGGCGTGTCCACCAGATTGAACCGGAAATTCCCGTAATCGAAGGACATTGCCGAGGCCGAGACCGAGATGCCGCGATCCTTCTCCATCTGCATGAAGTCCGAGCGTGTCCGCCGTGCCTCGCCCTTGGCGCGCACCTGACCAGCCATCTGAATGGCTCCCCCGTAAAGCAGGAACTTTTCCGTCAGCGTCGTCTTGCCCGCATCCGGGTGCGAGATGATGGCGAATGTCCGGCGACGGGCAATCTCGGGCGGCAGGGTAGGTTGGTTCGAGGTATCAAGCATGACCGCGCGTATAGGCGGGGAATCCTGCCGAAGCAAGACAAAGGGGCTGGTTCGAATCATAGGCTTGTGGCAATAAGAACATATAGTGAACAAATTGTGGAGAAGACCAATGGATTTGAAAGAGATTGCCAACGAGTTGGTGGCCGGCTGCCGCGAGGACCGCGCCAAGGAAAATCTTGAGAAATTGTATGCGTCAGACGCAGTTTCTGTTGAAGCGGTCGATTACTCAGGCATGGGGCGCGAAATACAGGGGCGTGATGCGATCCGAGGCAAACATGAATGGTGGGAAGGCGCCCACGAGGTTTCGGGCGCTTCGGTCAGCGATCCGTTTGTACACGGCGAAGACCGTTTTGCGGTGATTTTCGAAGTGCAGGGCAAGGTAAAGGAAACCGGCGAAGCCTTCGATATGCGTGAAGTGGGTGTCTATCACGTCGCAGATGGCAAGATCGTGCGGGAAGAGTTCTTCTACTGATCCCAAGCCATTTCTGGTCTTCCCTGTCTGGCCGATGCTAGACATGCGGCAATGACTGACAGGGAGGATCCGATGGATCTTGGTATAAAAGGAAAGCGCGCGCTGGTCTGTGCCAGCAGCAAAGGGCTGGGTTTGGGCTGTGCCGAGGCTTTGGCTGAGGCTGGCGTAAATCTTGTGATGAATGCGCGTGGTTCGGACGCTTTGAAGAGCGAGGCGGCACGCCTCAGGTCAGAGCATGGCGTCGAGGTACAAACAGTCGCTTGTGACGTGACGACTGCGGAAGGGCAGGCGAAGGTGATCGAAGTGGCGCAGGGCGTTGATATTCTTGTGACAAATGCCGGTGGACCGCCGCCGGGGTTATGGTCGGATTGGGAGCGTGATGATTTCATCAAGGCGCTGGATGCCAATATGTTGACCCCCATTGCGTTCATGAAAGCGCTGCTTCCCGGAATGATGGACAAAGGTTGGGGGCGGGTGGTGAACGTCACCTCACAATCCGTGCGCGCGCCAATTGCGGTGCTGGGGCTTTCGAATGCAGCCCGCACGGGTTTGACCGGATATGTCGCAGGAACTTCACGCCAGGTTGCACCGCATGGTGTGACCATCAACAACCTGCTGCCCGGAATTCACGCAACGGATCGTGCGGATGCACTGGACAGCGGCGTGGCTTCCCAGCAAGGCATCTCGATCGAAGACGCACGCGCAAACCGTTCGGCAACCATTCCCGCGCGACGCTATGGAACACGGCAGGAATTCGGAGCAGCCTGCGCGTTCCTGTGCTCTCATCATGCGGGGTTCATCGTTGGTCAGAACATTCTGCTGGATGGTGGCGCAACCAACTTGACGATGTGACCATGGCACAAGGGTTTTCGTTGAAAGATCAGATGTTCAACGCTGAGAAAGTAAATTATCTCAGTGGTTTGTTTTCCGATTCTCATGCAGAATTTGATGCCCCGGCATTCCGATTTGCGGTCATGTCGCGATTGCTGGATCTAGAGCTGAAGGATCGGATCATCTGGATCGCCACATGCCTGCAACAGGCGGTACCCGGTGATTTGCCTGCTGTTGCCCCGACGATCCTGCGTGCCTTGCCTGCACCTTTGGACCCAACGAAGACTGATGACGACTTTGGCGATTTCATCTTTGCGCCGGTCGGTGAGTGGGTGGCGACCATAGGACTTGAGCATACCGATTTGGCATTGGACATGATGGAGGAACTGACACAGAGGTTTTCCATGGAATGGGCAATCCGACCGTTCCTAAATCACGACCCGGACCGGGTATTGCGGCGGATGCAGGACTGGTGCTCTCATGACAGTTACCATGTGCGCAGATTGGTCAGCGAAGGCACGCGCCCCCGATTGCCATGGGGGCAGGCGGTTGTATTGGGTTTGCAGGACCCGCTGCCGTTGCTGGACAATTTGCACATAGATGCGACGCGATATGTCACCCGGTCCGTATCCAATCACCTGAATGACATCACCAAGAAAGACCCGGATCTGGTATTGGATCGTCTGAAGGCGTGGCGCAACCAGGGTCATCAGACTCAGGACGAACTGGACTGGATGACGTCACACACCCTGCGCGGGCTTGTGAAAGCGGGGCATCCCGAAGCAATGAAGATGTTAGGCTATGACCCGGACGCGGACATCGAGGTCGCGGTCAACCTTAATTCGGAAGCTCAGATTGGTGACGCTCTGGCCTTTTCCGTCGCTTTGAAAGGGGTCGGAGAGCTGCCAGTTCTGGTTGACTATATCATTCATTTTCAAAGACCTGGCGGGAAAATCTCAGCCAAGGTGCACAAGTTGAAGCAGGCGGCTTTGAAGAACGGGAAACTGACGCTGGAAAAACGCCACAAGTTGAAGGGTGATGCCACAACGTTCAAGTTGGTTCCCGGCGCGCACCGACTGGAGGTTCAGGTAAATGGCAAAATTCGTGCAGGCGTGGACTTCGACCTGCTTGGGTAAAACCGCGCGGGACCGCTCACGCTTTCGTCAAAAACGCCTTCCCCTGATTGCGAACCCCCGGCGGCTGCATTAGCTCGTACATGACCATTTGCGAGGGAAAAGCGCGATGAAACATGAATCGGTGCAGAACTATTATGGTGAAGTCCTGCAAAGCAGTGCTGACTTGCAGACCAATGCGTGCTGCACGCCTGACGACATGCCCGACCATGTCAAAAAGATCCTTTCAAAGATTCATGACGACGTTCTGACTCGCTACTATGGCTGCGGTCTGATTGCCCCACTTGACCTTGAAGGCATGTCGATCCTGGATCTGGGGTGTGGGGCCGGGCGGGATGTATATGCCTTGTCCGTCATGGTCGGTAAGACGGGCCGGGTAGTGGGTGTCGACATGACGCCCGAACAACTGGACGTCGCCCGCGCGCATCAGGATTATCACGCCGAGGCATTTGGATATGCCCGCAGCAATGTGGAATTCCATCACGGCTATATAGAAAAACTGGATGAGCTTGATCTGGAACCCGGATCGTTCGATATCATCGTCTCGAACTGTGTCATCAACCTGGCCACGGATAAGAATGCGGTTCTGCGCGGCGCACATAGGTTGTTGAAAGAGGGCGGCGAGATGTATTTCTCGGATGTCTATGCAGACCGCCGTATTCCGCAGGCGATGGCCGAAGACGAAGTTCTTTATGGCGAGTGCCTGTCCGGCGCGCTTTATTGGAATGATTTCCTGTCAATGGCTCGAACGGCCGGTTTCGGCGACCCGCGCCGCGTGACACATCGTCCGCTGACGATCGAAAATCCCGTACTGGAAGAGCGTGTTGCGCCGTTGAAGTTCCTGTCCGCGACATACCGTCTGTTCAAACTACCTGCATTGGAACCGGCTTGTGAAGATTATGGGCAAGCCGTGATCTATAAGGGAACCGTGCCAAACGCACCGCATGAATTTGGTCTGGATGACCACCACGTTATAGAAGCCGGCAAGGTGTTTCCGGTTTGCGGCAATACCTGGATGATGCTGAAAGAAACGCGATTTGCCCGTCATTTTGACTTTATCGGCGATTTTTCGACCCATTATGGTATTTTCGAAGGCTGTGGTGGCGAAAGCCCGTTTGAAGCCATGGGTGCATCTGTCGCTTCTGGCGGGTGTTGCTGATCCCTTGCACCTGAGGGGCGGGGTTGCTATCCCCGCTCAAGCCCGATGGATTTGATCGGGAAAGGTAACGGGGTCCATCGGTGACAGGTAACGCAATTCCACCGCGTCTGGAAATTCGCAACATTATCCGTCGGTTTGAAGGCCGGGTTGTTGTGGATGATGTTTCACTGACCGTTCAGGCAGGCAAGGTGACCTGTCTGCTGGGGCCGTCGGGCTGCGGGAAATCCACTACGTTGCGCATGATCGCCGGGGTCGAAATGCAGGACTCGGGTGAGATTTATGTTGATGGCAAGCTGATCTGCGACACCGTCTTCCGGGTGCCTCCGGAACGGCGCGAGATCGGTCTGATGTTTCAGGACTTTGCGCTGTTCCCGCATCTGAGTGTGGCTAAAAATGTGGCCTTTGGTCTGAAGGGCAGTAAGGACGAAAAACGCGCCCGGGTCGAGGAGTTGTTGCAGAAGGTCGACCTGATGCGATTCATCGATGGTTTTCCGCATCAACTATCGGGTGGCGAGCAACAACGCGTGGCGTTGGCGCGTGCCCTGGCGCCGCGCCCGCGCATCATGCTGATGGACGAGCCCTTTTCGGGCCTCGATAACCGTTTACGTGATGGTATCCGTGACGAAACGCTGGCCATTCTCAAGGAAGAAGATGCCGCTGTACTGCTGGTCACGCACGAGCCGGAAGAAGCGATGCGCATGGCCGACGAGATCGCCCTGATGCGGCGTGGCAAGATCGTGCAACAGGGCGCGCCCTATAACGTCTATACGCGTCCCGCGGATAAGGCGGCGGTGGCATTTTTCAGTGATGTCAACGTTTTGCGGGCGCAAGTGAATGGCGCATTGGCGGATACGCCCTTTGGTCAGTTCCTGGCACCGGGCATTCCGAATGGTACGGATGTCGAGATCGTCTTTCGCCCTCAGCACATCAAGCTGGACTTTGACCGCAACGGCAAGGGGCCATTGCCGACACCAACAGACGGTGTTGCGGCCCGTGGTGTCGTCGAACGCGCGCGATTTCTGGGAAATGAAAGCCTGGTAGAGTTTCGCATGGACTATGATGGCTCGACCCTCAGGGCTACGGTTCCAAACGTGTTTGTGCCCAGTCCGGGCCGGGTGATGTGGCTGACCATCCGCCGCGACAAGTGCTTCGTTTTCCCCGAAACAAGGCGCTGATCCATCGATTTCCACCCGAGTGGTGCGCGAAAACCTCAGATTGCGGGGCCGCGTCGCTTGCCGCAACGCAGGCCCGGGTCTATCAAGAGCCAAACGCGGGGGTAAATCGGGCACATGCGAATTCTTCTGACCAATGACGACGGGATCAATGCCCCGGGCTTGATCACGCTTGAGGCGATTGCAGCTGAACTGGCCGGACCGGATGGAGAGGTCTGGGTGGTCGCACCCGCGTTTGAACAGTCCGGGGTCGGACATTGCATCAGCTATACCCACCCGATGATGGTCGCCAAGCTGGGCGAGCGGCGCTTTGCAGCCGAAGGTTCACCTGCGGATTGTGTTTTGGCAGGGCTTCACGACGTTATGTTGGATACCCCTCCCGATCTGGTTCTATCGGGCGTGAACAGGGGCAATAACTCGGCTGAAAACACGTTGTATTCCGGTACGATCGGCGGCGCGATGGAAGCGGCATTGCAGGGCGTCCCAGCGATTGCCCTGTCGCAATATTTTGGCCCCCGCAACCTGGGCCTTGACGACCCGTTTGAGGCAGCCGCCCGGTATGGTGCAGATCTGGTGCGCCGGATTCTGGACGCAACTCCGGCAGAACAAGATGATTACCGGCTGTTCTACAACGTGAATTTCCCACCGGTTCCGGCAGACGATGTTCTGGGCACGCGGATTGCGGCGCAGGGGTTTCGGCGCGACACGCGTTTTTCGGTCGAACCGCACAGTTCGCCTTCGGGGCGACGGTTCCTGTGGATCAAGGGTGGCTATCAACACAATCCGACCGCACCCGGAACGGATGCGGCCGTCAATCTGGAAGGCTATATCTCGGTCACGCCGATGCGCGCTGACCTGACTGCGCATGACATGCTGGAGGCATTGAAGGCGGTCGAATGAGCGGACTGGACCCTGAAACCGTAATGCAATTCCTGTTTGCCCTGCGCAAACGGGGGGTCACGGATGCGCGCGTGCTGGCTGCGATGGAGCAGGTGGACCGCGGTCGCTTTGTCACCGGCCTGTTCGCAGGGCGCGCTTACGAGGACATGCCGTTGCCGATTTCCTGCGGTCAGACGATCAGTCAACCGTCGGTCGTAGGTCTGATGACGCAGGCCCTGAACGTTGGACCACGGGACACGGTGCTCGAGATTGGGACAGGTTCAGGTTATCAAGCGGCGATCCTGTCCAAACTGGCCCGCCGGGTCTATACAGTGGAACGCCACAGGCGGTTGGTGAGCGAAACAAGCAAGCTGTTTGCCGATCTGGGCCTGACGAATATCACTTCTATGTTGTCTGACGGGTCATTTGGCCTGCCGGAACAAGCCCCTTTTGACCGGATCATTGTCACAGCCGCAGCCGAGGATCCTCCGGGCCCGCTCTTGGCGCAGCTGAAAATCGGGGGTATTATGGTTCTACCCGTGGGCCAGTCGGACGCGGTGCAGCAGTTGATCAAAGTGACGCGCACCGAAAATGGTCTGGACTATGACGAATTAACGTCGGTCCGTTTCGTTCCCCTTCTGGAGGGGCTTGGAAAGGATGAGGCGTAATAGGCTTAAAGAATTGGTCGCCGGAACTCCGGGCAACAGGGGCAGGCGTTGAGGACAGAATTATGAGAGCAGTATCCAAATCAGCAATGCGCCGCTGTGCGACCGGGGTGGCCGCTCTGGCCATTTTGGCCGGGTGCGAGGGACCTCTGGATTATGACCTTCGTGGGCAGATCGGTGGATTTTCGACCACCAATGCAGCGCAATCCGCGACGGCATCCCGCCCGACACCGGACAGCCGGGGCGTCATTACCTATCCGAATTATCAGGTGGTCGTGGCGCGCCGCGGCGATACGGTGCGGGACGTGGCCGCGCGGGTTGGCCTGCCCGAGGGCGAGCTTTCGCGCTTCAACGGCCTTCAGACAACGGACACGCTGAGAGAGGGTGAGGTTCTTGCCCTGCCACGCACTGTCGGTGCTGGAAGCAGCGTGGACATCGCGTCGGTCGCCGGGTCTGCAATTGACCAAGTGCCGGCGTCGGGTTCGGTTCAGACCACAACCCTGGAACCCGCGAAACCGGCATCAACGCCTGCGCCGATTTCAACTGGGCCGGAGCCGGTCAGGCACAAGGTCAAGCGGGGTGAGACGGCCTATACAATCTCGCGCCTCTACCAGGTGCCGGTTGAATCTCTGGCGGAATGGAACGGGTTGGGATCAGATTTTACCGTGCGTGAGGGTCAATACTTGTTGATTCCGGTCAAGAACCAGCCCGCGCCCCGGCAAAATGCGGCTAGTGCCGCGCCCGTTCCCGCCACGGAGGTGACGGAACCGGGACAGGGATCACCGACGCCGACGCCACCCAGCGCCACGCAGCCCTTGCCGGACGAGAAAGTTGAGCCGTTGGCCGAGGCCCCCGACGTGACCGCCGAAGCGCCAACCAATACGCGCACATCCGCGCTGTCTCTGCCGGTTGGCGGAACTATCATTCGCGGTTATGACAAGGGCAAGAATGAGGGCATCGACATCGCTGCCGCTCCGGGTACGTCGGTCACAGCTGCCGAAGCCGGTACGGTCGCGGCGATCACCGCGGACGCGGATCAGGTGCCGATCATTGTGGTCAAGCACAACAACGATCTTCTGACTGTCTATGCAAATGTCGACAAGATCACTGTCAAGAAAGGCGATAAGGTACGCCGTGGCCAGAAGCTGGCGCAATTGCGGGGCGGCGACGATGCCTATGTGCATTTCGAAGTCCGCAAAGGGTTCGAGTCCGTGGACCCGGAACCCTATCTGAAGTGAGGCTGGATGGCCCGTACCGGGCCTGCCTTCGGCGAGAGTATTTCTGAAAAGATGAAGCCTGTCAGGCGTACGGGTCATAGTCGCTCAGGCGTTTTCCGGGTTCGTCGGCGAAGATTTCCGGAAGGGGTGAAACTGCTTCGATCAGGTCGATGCGAAAGACACGAAATCCATTGCGCAGCTCGCACCAGGCGGTAAGGGTCCAGACCCGCCCCCAGTATTCCATATGGAGCGGGCGGATGGTGCGTTCGGTCAAAACGCCGTCAATGCGGCGATAGGACAGGTGAAGTTTCTGACGTGATTTGATGGCTGCACGGATCGGGGCCATATGGGCAAGGCCCCTTGCGGCATCGGCAAATGGGTAGACCGCGAATTTCCAGCTGTCCGCCTCGGCCAGGACCTGCGTTGGTAGAACAGCGTCGATCTTGTCGGCAAGCGATTGTGCGGCAGCCTTCAGGTCAGTATCCGCGGCCTCGGCCACGATGGCCATGCCAAGATTCAGCGCCTCAAGCTCGGCTGTGGTCAGGTTCAACGGGGGCAGGGTGATCTGCTCGCGCACCATGTAGCCGACACCGCGCTCGCCCTCGACCGGAACGCCCGAGGCAACAAGCGTATCCATGTCGCGATAGATGGTGCGAACCGACACCTCAAGCCGGTCCGCAATGTCCTGCGCGCGGTGCAGTTTTCCGTCGCGCAGGATCTGGATGATACCGAACAGGCGGTCAGTGCGGCGCATGACACGCCGTTCTGACCGCGTTTAGGCAGTCATGTTCCATAGTACTTTCTCGTGTCGCATCTGGATGCTATCCGGATTGATGACCGCCATCATGCCTGCTGCACATTCCTGTTGAGGAAACTGTGCGGCTGCGTCCTGTGCCGCCTTCAAATCGGTCCAGACAACATAATCGGTCCAGCGACCATCTTCGCCCTGGCTAAGCTGCCGATGGGCAAATCCCGGCGCGCTGCGCACAAAGGCCTCAGAGGCCTGACTGAGTTTCACGAACTCTTCCGGCGTGGTGCCATTGGCCAGGGTGAAGGTGACGATTTCAGCAACGTGGGTCATTTAATTCTCCATTGACCTTGTTTCGATGCCAAATCCCTAACGGATAGCAACTGACATAAACCTGTCAGTTGAGAATTGCGACCCCTTAGATTTCACGCGATTGATACAATTTTCGCCGGCAAATCGGAACAGATCCCTTTTGAGACCAGCGATCGAGGCGTAAAGACTGAGTCAGATCATGTTCCCGGCGCGCAAACGTGCCGACGAAAAAGGAGAAAAGACATGCTCAACAATATCGGCCTTCCTGGCCTGCTGCTTATCGCCGTTGTGGTTCTGGTTCTGTTTGGACGCGGCAAGATCAGTTCGCTCATGGGTGAAGTCGGCAAAGGTATCACTGCGTTCAAGAAGGGTGTGAAGGACGGTTCGGAAGAGCTGGAAAAGGACGCTTCTGAACTGGCCAAGGACGTCACACCTGAAGCCGAGAAAGACAAGGCGTAAGCGCAGATGTTTGATCTGGGCTGG
The DNA here is from genome assembly GCF_056541545.1 of Ruegeria sp. AG7. Taxonomy (NCBI): domain Bacteria; kingdom Pseudomonadati; phylum Pseudomonadota; class Alphaproteobacteria; order Rhodobacterales; family Roseobacteraceae; genus Ruegeria; species Ruegeria sp. AG7. The sequence continues at coordinate 213,072 of NZ_JBQFYP010000003.1, read as the reverse complement.
ACCGAGCTTCTGGTAATCGGCATCGTTGCCCTGATCGTTGTGGGGCCAAAGGACCTGCCGGTGCTGTTCCGCAATGTCGGGCGTTTTGTCGGCAAGGCGCGCGGAATGGCGCGCGAGTTCAGCAGCGCCATGAACGAAGCCGCCGATCAGGCAGGGGTGAATGAGATCAAGAAAGGTCTCAACGCTGCCGTGAACCCTGTGGGATCGGCCATGGACGGTGTCAAGCAAGCCGCGCAGGAGATGGCGAAAAGCATCGATCCCACAAAGTTCGATCCTGACAGCGAAACAGGTAAACTGGCGGCCGAGCGGGCCGAGCAGGCCAAAAAAGTTCAGGCGTCAGCCGCCCGTGCGACCGCCGAGCGCAAAGCCAAAGAAGCAGCCGATGCGCTGGCCAAGGCAGAAGAGGCCGAAGCCGCGCTGAACACTGAAAGCAAGACATGAGCAAAACCGACGAGATTGACGATTCTTCGGCCCCGTTGATCGAACATCTGGCCGAACTGCGCACACGGCTGATCCACAGCGTTGTGGCGTTTCTGATCGGTATGATCATCTGTTTTTCAGTGGCGACGCCGATCTTCAATTTCCTGACCAATCCCCTGTGTGACGTTCTGGCCGAGCGCGGGCAGGATTGTGGCCTGATCTTCATCTCGCCACAGGAAGGGTTTTTTGTTGCAATCAAGGTATCCCTCTTGGGCGGGTTCATTCTGGCATTTCCCTATATCGGGATGCAGATGTGGCGCTTTGTGGCACCGGGCCTCTACAAGTCCGAGAAAAACGCGTTCCTGCCATTCATGCTTGCTTCGCCCTTTATGTTCCTCCTGGGCGCAAGCTTTGCCTTCTACGTTGTCACGCCTCTGGCCTATGACTTTTTCCTCGGGTTCCAGCAATTCGGGGCTGAGGGTGAAGCCGTGGCCGATGGGGTCAGCGCGGCACCGCTGAGTGTGGTGTTTCAGGGCTCAGCCCAGGAATATCTGAACCTGACGATCAAGTTCATCGTGGCCTTTGGATTATGTTTCCAACTGCCGGTTCTCCTGACTCTTATGGGGAAGGCAGGACTGGTCAGTGCCGAGGGGCTGGGCGCTGTTCGGAAATATGCGGTGGTCGGCATTCTGGTTCTGGCCGCAGTTGTCACACCACCGGATGTCATTACGCAGATCATTCTGTTTGTGGTGGTGTACGGTCTGTACGAGATTTCGATCTTCCTGGTCGCGCGAGTTGAAAAGAAACGCGAGGATCAGTTACGCGCTGACGGTTACTACGATGATGAAGCGGAAGCGGATGATGACCTGATGCAGGAGTTCGAAGACGACAAGTAAGTCTGCCGACGAAACCAAAAGGGCGCGCCATCCAATGGCGCGCCTTTTTCATTGGAAACTCTTGTTGTGCCAATTGGAACGTGCTTTGAACCCCTCAAGACAAAACCGGAGGCCCACATGGATGACCAAGCCCTGAACCGTATCGCCGAGGCGTTGGAACGCATGGCACCGGCTCCTTTGGTGGCGCCTGATTTTGCCGTTGCTCCAGCATTTGTGTGGCACGTCGAACCGGAACGACTGGAACCTGTTACGCAAGTCAACCGGGTCGATCTGGATCTTCTGGTCGGCATCAATCGCTCTCGCGACACGTTGATGGACAATACGCGCCGGTTTGCAGCAGGGTACAAGGCAAATAATGCGCTGCTCTGGGGGGCGCGGGGGATGGGAAAGTCGAGCCTTGTAAAGGCCGTGCACGGCTCACTGAGCGCTGATTACGCCGATCTAAAGCTGGTCGAATTGCAGCGCGAGGATATGGGAACGGTCGCACGGTTGCTGAACCATCTGCGCGCAGCACCCTACAGGTTCATACTGTTTTGCGATGACCTGTCGTTCAGCCACGATGACCAGCATTATAAATCTCTCAAGGCTGTTCTGGATGGCGGCATTGAAGGCAGGCCGGAAAATGTGGTCTTCTACGCCACTTCGAACCGCCGCCATCTGATGCCGCGGGATATGATCGAAAACGAACGGTCCAGCGCCATCAATCCTTCCGAGGCGGTCGAAGAAAAAGTCTCGCTGTCGGATCGCTTCGGCCTGTGGCTTGGGTTCCATCCCTGCGATCAGGACGAGTATCTGGCGATGATCGACCGCTATTGCGCCGCCTATGGCGTTTCCGTTGATGCACAGACCCTGCGCGCCGAGGCAATTGAGTGGCAAGCCACGCGCGGGTCGCGCTCTGGCCGTGTCGCCTGGCAATTCTTCGTCGATCTGGCCGGGCGCAACGGCGTGCATATCGCCTGATCCCGGCTTCACCTGGCTGCAAATATCCCCGCCAGAGGCATGGCCCGCCAGGGCCATTTCCTAAAGCAGTGCCAGAATCCGCGCAGCTTCATCCTTGGTGCTGTTCAGAACGCTCCGGTCTTCCCCGGGATGAAACCGCGCGCGGACGGCCGTGGGCATCGGCGCGGGTTCGATAACCGAAACCCGCGGACCGGTGCGTTCAGTCTCGACGGCCCAGCTGCGGGCCAGAGCCATCTGCGCGGCCTTGGTGGCACCGTAGATGCCATAAAACTTCTCGCCAGCCTTCGGATCGTCAAAAAACACCGCATGGCCACTCTCGCCCAGAAGGGGTGAGACATAGGGAATCAGAACCGAGGTCGCGTTTGCATTTGTGTTGATCGCCTTGGCCCATTCCTTGGGGTCAACAAAATGCACCGGCGTCAGTGCTGATGTGTGGATGGCTGTGTGCATCCACAGGTCGACCTTACCCCAACGGTCATGGATGCCACGACACAGGGTCGCCATGGCGTTTGGATCGGTGATGTCCATGGGGGCCAGAGTGGCTGACCCGCCCTTCGCCTTGATACGGTCGTCCAGCTCTTCCAGCCCGCCGGTGGTCCGGGCGACGGCGACGATATGGTATTCAGGTGCCAACGCTTCGGCCAGCGCAGCGCCCAACCCGCGAGAGGCCCCGGTGATAAGGGCGATTTTTGTCTGATCGGTCATGGCTGCGGTTTGAACCCCTGCGCGAGGGGCGTCAAGTCGCGATTAGCTGCCGGGAATGGCGATCCGCTTGGTCTGGCCGCTTTGTCGCAGCATGATTCCCTGTTCATCAATTGCAACTACCATGCCCGAGGCGACACGGCTTCCGGGTTCAACCTCTTTCACGCGGCCCGATGACAGGCGTACCAAGGCGTGCAGATCGGTTTTGGGCCCGAACACTCCCAGGACAGAAACGGAGTTCTTGTTTAACGCGCCCTGCTGCGTGGCCGCGCTTTTGACATTGGTGTTTGACATGGTCCGTGGCCCGGCGTGAGTTCCGAACCCCTTATTTGTGTGAGTGGTTGCCGCCCGATAACAAAACGATCAGGTAAGCAAAAGACCCTCACAGACACAACGCTTCACGACGTAGCGACCCTTTTGTTAGCCCTTGTGATCGTGCAAGATTCACCGCCGGGTTGTGGCAGATTTCCACTCATCGGCGGAACAGTTTAGATGCGAGCCATACTTAACAGGGCTGTCCTATCTGTATGTCGAACGGTTTGATTCGTTGTTTGAGCAGAATCCAGGCGTGCCATAAATGGGTGGGGTCTTTCAGCCTGAGGAGAGTTTGGCCGCATTCCAGGACCCGCCCTGAACCTGCATATCCGCGCGTTTCTGGCTGACACGGCTGCTGTTTTCCAGACTGTCCAGGTAATCCGCGCTGACACTGCCGGTAATGTAATTGCCGTCAAAGCAGGAACAATCAAATCCTTGGATTTCCGGGTTGCCTTCCTGGGCGGCCCAGATCAGGTCCTCCAAATGCTGATAGAACAGCGCATCGGCGCCCAGCTCTTCACGGATCTCTTCGATCTCTTTGCCATTTGCGATCAGCTCGGCCTTGGTCGGCATGTCGATGCCATACACATTAGGGTATTTGACCGGCGGCGAGGCGCTGGCCACATAAACCTTCTTTGCTCCGGCGTCGCGGCACATCTGAACGATCTTTTTGATGGTGTTGCCCCGCACGATGGAATCGTCGATCAACAGAACGCTGTGGCCTTCGAATTCCAGCGGAACGGCATTCAGTTTGCGGCGTACGGATTTCTGTCGCTCGGCCTGACCCGGCATGATGAAGGTACGCCCGACATAGCGGTTCTTCACCAACCCCTCGCGATAGGGGATGCCGGTGATTTTAGCCGCTTCCAGCGCCACGGGGCGGGCGCTGTCGGGTACGGGAATGATCCGGTCGATTTCCAGGCCCGAGTCCTGAATTTGTTTCGCCAGCGTCTGTCCCATGCGCATCTGGGTTTTATAAACCGAGACTCCGTCCAGCAGTGAATCCGGACGTGCCAGATACACATACTCGAAGATACAGGGCGTCAGCTTGCCTTCGACCGCCTGAAACTCGTGCATGTTGCCTTTCAGGTCGATCAGGATGGCCTCGCCCGGGCGCAGATCGCGCAGCTTCTCAAAACTGTTGATGCCAAAGGCCACGTCTTCCGAAGCAAAGGCATAATCGTCCCCCTGACCGTCGACATTGCGCTTTGCGACCGACAGGGGCCGAATGCCATATGGGTCGCGGAACGCCAGCATGCCAACACCAGCCACCAGACAGATTACCGAGTAGGCACCTTGAACCCGCTCCATCGTCATCTTCACACCGGCAAAGATGTTTCGGATCGGATCCGAATTGCCGTTCACCTTGATGGCGTCAGCCACTTTGTCGGCCAGCACGTTCAGCAGGATTTCCGAATCCGATGTGGTGCGCAGGTGGCGACTATATTTCCCGGTCACTTTCTCGCGCTGTTCCGCTGTGTTGGTGATGTTGCCGTTGTGAACAAGATAGATACCGTAAGGCGCGTTCACGAAGAAAGGTTGCGCTTCGGCCGCGCTGAGTGATCCGGCCGTGGGATAACGAACATGACCCATGCCGATATGACCCAGAAGGGTTTCAGCATCCTGGGCGTTGAACACGTCCTTGACCAAACCATTGGCTTTCTTTTCCCGGAAGAATTCGCCGTTGTAGGTCACGATCCCCGAGGCATCCTGACCCCGGTGCTGCAACATCAGCAACCCGTCATAGATCTCAGCAAAGACATCATGTGTCCGGCTTGCGATTCCTAAAATCCCACACATTCAAGGGGCTCCAACTTCTATGACGATATCATTCGAGGATTAACCGCAGTTCGGCACCGGACTTTCTGCATCTTCAGCGCGGAAATGTTCGCTACACAGGAACAAGACGCCGTTAGGGCGACCATCACTGCGATCAGCGCGCAATCATACAGAAAGTACAAGATCGGTGGCTCCGATTCCGTGGCGGGTTGGCCCCCACATAATGCCTATTGGCGTGGCTGTCATCAAAGGATCACAATAGCCAAATGCCGCAGGCCAAGTTTGCGCATGTCGATGTAGAAAAACGAAGATGGTGACATGCGCAAACATATGTGCTGTCATGCATTTGATTGCATACATAACTGCTAAAGCTCAGCACCTCGGGGGGACCTGAATGTGGCAACATAAACCTCCTCACAAGAACCAGGAACGTATCAGGCAGCGGTGCCATCGGTGCAGGGGATTGGGGCGCGCGTCGTGCCAGATCTGTAACGGAGCAGGCGAGGTCGCCAAAAGCAGAGATATCTTTGGAAAACCGGTTTTCAGTCGATGTGACGGATGCTTTGGCTTGAAAACAATCCGCTGCACCGTGTGCGGTGGAGAGGGGTTTGTCTGATCTGCAACAAAAAAGCCCGGCAGCGCCGGGCTTTCATGAATTGGTGAACTGCCTATCAGCCGTTGGAAGGCGCAGTTGTTGCCGGTTCAGCGTTTCCTGCCGTGCAACTGGCGACCAGCTGTTCATACTGAGTCGTAACCCAGCCCAAAGCCGCTTCGGGGTTTTGTTCCTCAATCTGGCCGCTGAACTGTTCAAACACCTTGGCCGACCGGCTTTCATCAACAATTGTGTAAGACTGGCCGGTCATGACGGTGTCGTAAACGAAGAATGCAATCGCAACCAGAAGGATGCCACGAGCGATGCCGAAGAACAGCCCCAAAGCCTGATCCAGGCCGCCAAGGGCCGAACGCTGAACCAGCGATGAAAACAGCGGTGTGAAGATACTGACCACGATCAGCGCCACCGCAAAGACCGCTGCAAACCCGGTGATCACAGACAATTCACAACTGTCACGCAAGAAATCTCCGACGACCGGGATTTCCTTGACCAGAGGTACAGCCTGCGGGGCGAAGATGAACGCCAGAACGGCCGCCGCAACCCAACCCGCGATGGCCAGAACTTCGCGCATGAAACCACGCGAGTAGGCCAGCAAGCCTGACAGCACGATGATCAGGGCAACTACCCCGTCGATTATTGTAAAACCTTCCATGGCCCTCGCCTGTTCTTTTTCTGCCCCTCAAGGCGCGACTTTAACCTGCTCCGAAGGTTTCGCCAACAAACCCCACCAAATCAGAGGGTCGGGTGAGTGTCAGACCTGCCACAGTACCGGTTTTGCCACCTGCCGGAGCTATTGCCGCTGTGAAACCAAGTTTTTGTGCTTCTTTCAACCTGTTTTCTGTCTGCGGAGCCGGTCTAAGTGCCCCTGACAGCGAGATTTCCCCGAAAACGACGGTGTCTGCGGGCAGGGCTGTGTCTTCGCGTGCGCTCAGCAATGCAGCAGCCACGGCCAGATCGGCGGCGGGTTCACTGACTTTCAACCCACCGGCCACGTTCAGATAGACGTCGAGACCCGCAAAAGGAATGCCGCAACGCGCTTCAAGAACGGCAAGGATCATCGCCAACCGCCCGCTGTCCCATCCCACCACTGTCCGGCGCGGCTGTGAATGGGGGGACGGGGCGACAAGGGCCTGCAATTCGACCAGAACGGGCCGTGTGCCCTCAATCCCGGCAAAGACGGCAGAGCCTGGGCTGGGCGTACCGCGTTCCGACAGGAACAAGGCCGAGGGGTTGGTGACCTGCGCGAGCCCTTTGCCCGTCATCTCGAACACGCCAATTTCGTCGGCGGGACCAAAGCGGTTCTTGACCGCCCGCAAAATACGAAACTGATGGCCGCGCTCGCCCTCGAAATACAGAACCGTATCGACCATGTGTTCGACAACACGGGGGCCCGCAATCTGGCCATCCTTGGTCACGTGTCCGACCATGATGATCGACACGCCGTGCCGTTTCGCAAAGGCGGTCAACTCATGAGCAGCCGCCCGGACTTGCGACACGGACCCCGGCGCGCTGTCGACATTGTCGGCCCACATGGTCTGGATCGAGTCGATGATCGCCAGACCGGGTTTTTCGGCTTCAAGCGTGGTGAGAATGTCGCGTAGGTTGGTTTCGGCTGCAAGTTGCACCGGCGCGTTCTCCAGCCCAAGGCGGCGCGCCCGCATGCGAACCTGAGCACTGGCTTCTTCGCCCGAGATATAGATCGTCTTGACGCCGGCACGGGCAAATCGGGCAGCAGCTTGCAGCAACAGGGTGGATTTACCGATGCCGGGGTCGCCGCCCACCAACAGGGCAGATGCAGGAACAAGCCCGCCACCAAGCACCCGGTCCAGTTCTTCCACTCCGCAGAGCGTGCGGGGCGGCGGGGTTTCCTCGGTCGACAGGTCGGTGAGCGTCATCGACCGCCCGCGTTTCGAGCCCAGCGATTTCTTGGCTGGGCCTGCCGACAGCGGTACGTCCTGTATGATTGAGTTCCACTCGCCGCACCCGTCGCAGCGACCCGACCAGCGGGAATGGGATGCGCCGCAGGCGGAGCAGGAGAAGGTTGGTTTTGCCATGACGCCTTGGTGCCCGAGGACGGGCGGTTCTTCAAGCCCTTGCAGGGCTTTCCTCGTCGTCAGCGGTACACCGTACTCTATCTCCGGGCGATGGTTTTGTTGTGGCGTTCAGTGAGAATGCCCAAAGCGATGGAGGCAAGGATGCAGGCGGTGAAAAGGTAAAGACCCCATGCGGTCTCAACAGTGGCGTAAGAGATGCCTTTGGCCAGCGTGATGTATAGCGCGATCAGGAATATGTCGGCCATCGCCAGCTTGCCGAGGATGTTGAGCGCAGGCTGCACACGGGCATCCAGCAGGTTCCATTGGATCAGCGCCGTGCCGATGGTTTTGATGTAGGGGGCGAAAAGGGCGAAGATGGTGACGATCAGCGCAAGGAAGACGTCAGATTTCCACAGGGACTGGAGGCCGGTGATGACGCTGATTTCGCTGAGGCCAAAGATCGGCAGAAACCCTGCGCGCATCAGCGGGGCGAACCACGCGATGGGGTAGAAAACCAAAAGTGACAGGGTTGCGAAACGCAATATCATGGCGGCCAACGCTATTATGTTTGACCGCCTGACATTACGGTGTTGGATCGTGGGTTCAAGGATGCTTGTTCAGTAGTTTATCTTGCGCGCTTCATACGAGCCATCAGATTGGTTTTGAGAATGAACTGATGGAACAAGGCGGCCAGGAAATGCAAGACAATCAGAACGAGCATTAGCGTTTTCAGGATCTCATGCACTTCGGCGGACGCTGCTATCCCACCAAACCAGGCCAGGGCACCTGAGGCGGGCACCAATACCATCAACGCATAGAGTGAGAAGTGCGTGGCATGCGCGGCGAGCTTCATCGCGGCTGTTTCTTTATCCGGAAGCGGTGGCGCGCCGCGGGTCAGGCGCAATGCAATCCGCCAAATCGCGAGTGCAAGGACAAGCAACCCTCCGAGCACATGGAGAGCAACTGGTGCTTGAATAGAGATAGGCAATCCGCGTTCGAATTGATCCCAGGCATCAGACATCGGCTCGTGAAAGAGAAACTGAATTGCGATCAGAACGAAAATGACCCAGTGAAGGGCGATTTGCGCGCGAGAATACGAAGTGGGCATGGGGAAGCTCCGACAAACTATAACGTTGCTCTGGTTTAACGCGAAACTGTCAGATTTCCGTCGATGGTTTTTTTTGATTTATTTGTCCAGCATCACTGCCATCACCGCACCGCCTCAATCGGCCCCTCGGCACTCCCGCTGATAAACTGTTCCACATAAGGATCACCCGAGGCATCCATTTGACCGACTGGTCCAGTCCACTGAATGACGCCTCCGTGCAGCATCGCCACGTTGTCGGCAATGGCGCGGACGGAACTCATGTCGTGGGTGATGGTCATCGCGGTGGCGCCCATCTCTGTCACGATTTCGCGGATCAGGTCGTTGATGACGCCGGACATAATCGGGTCGAGGCCCGTGGTGGGTTCGTCAAAAAAGATGATCTCGGGCTCGGCGGCGATGGCGCGGGCAAGGCCCACGCGTTTTTGCATCCCGCCTGACAGTTCCGCTGGAAAGCGGTCCGCCACGTCGGATTTCAGGCCCACGCGGCGCAGTTTTTCGATGGCGATCTCGCGCGCTTCTTCGGTGGGGCGTTTCAGGGATCCACGCAGCAGGCGGAAGGCGACGTTCTGCCAGACAGTCAGCGAGTCGAACAGCGCACCGCCCTGAAACAGCATGCCAAACCGCGCCAGAAACGCGTCGCGGTCGCCTTTGGACGCGTCTTTGCCGTCGACATAGATCATGCCGTTGTCGGGTTTGATCAGACCCAGGATACATTTCAGGGCAACAGATTTCCCGGTGCCCGAGCCGCCGATGATGACCATCGAGGTTCCTTTGGGAATCTCAAGATTCATTCCACGCAATACGTGGTTGTCACCAAAGGCTTTTTCTACGTTCTCCATCCGGATCATAGTGAGAAAAACACCCCTGTGAGAACAAAGTTTGCGGCGAGGATCAACACGGCTGCGGCCTCGACCGACCCTTTGGTTGCGCGACCGACACCCTGTGCGCCGCGGCCCGAGTTCATGCCGTAATAGCAACCCATGATAGCCGCGATCACGCCAAAGGCCGCGCCTTTGACCAGAGACGATACAATGTCGCGCATCTCAAGGAAATCGACGGTGTTTTTCAGATACGCCGCCGGGTTGAAGCCCAGGTTCTGCGTGGCGACAGTGTACCCGCCCGCAATCCCGATAACGTCACCTACGGCGACCAGCGCAGGCACGGTGATCAGCGCGGCCAGCACACGCGGAGAAGTAAGGTATTTCATCGGATGAGTGGAGAGCGTGACCAGAGCGTCAATCTGTTCGGTCACTTTCATCGTGGCGATCTCGGCCGCGATGGACGAGGTCACGCGCGCGGCGATCATCAGGCCGACCAGCACCGGGCCAAGTTCTCGCACCATGCCGATGGCGACAATCTGGGGCACGACGGCTTCGGCGTTGAACCGCGCACCGCCCGCATAGATTTGCAAGGCCAGCGCGCCGCCGGTGAAAATGGCGGTCAGGCCGACGACGGGCAGGGACAACCAGCCGATATTCAGCAGGGCCATCCCGAATTCACGCGGATAGAAAGGCGGGCGCAAGATGTGCGACACTGCATCAAGCGCGAACAGGGCCACCCGGCCAAAAGCCGCAAGCAGGCCCAGCACGGTACGGCCCAGCCCCCCCAGCGCGCTGATTGGGTTCATTCCACGTAGCCCCGCGAATAGCGATTGCCCATTGATGTCAGGATTTCATAGCCAATTGTACCAGCGGCCTCGGCCAGATCATCAACGGTTTGGTGACCGTTGAGAATGCGCAGACGCTCCGGGTCTTTCGGCAGGTCTGTGACGTCCACGGTGATCAGATCCATCGAGATACGTCCAACAACCGGGCAGGGTTGGTCGCCCGCAAATGTGTCGATGCCGCCGCCAATAGCGCGATGCAGGCCATCTGCATAGCCGGCAGCAACGGTGGCGATCCGGGACGGCCGGCGCGCCACCCAGGTGTTTCCATAACCCACGGTCTCGCCCACGGCCAACTTGCGCACCTGAATGACAGGAAGGTCGACGGTTACAACGGGTTTTGCACCGGCAAAGGGCATGCCGCCGTAAAGGCCGATGCCCGGGCGGCAGAAATCAAAATGAAACTCAGGCCCCAAAAGCATCCCGCCCGTCGCTGCCAGAGAGCGCGGCGCGGCGACCCCATCAGTCATGTCGCGGAAGGTTTTCAGTTGTTGCTGGTTCATCGGGTGGTCCGGCTCGTCCGAGCAGGCCAGATGAGACATGATGAGCGCCGGGTTCAAGGCTTCGGCTTTGGAGCGCAACTCTGCCCAGTCGGCAGGTTCAAGACCAAGCCGGTTCATGCCGCTGTCCAGTTGGATACCAAACGGGTGGTCGGGCAGGGCTTCTGTGTGGCGTTGAAACTGTTCCGGCGAGTTGATCAGCGGTATCAGGTCGTTGCCGCGCAGCAGGTCGGCATCGCCTTCCATATGTCCCGAAAAAACGAAAATCACCGGGCCGGGGCCAACTGCCTCGCGAACGGTTGCGCCTTCTTCTGCGGCGGCCACGAAAAACTTGCGAACACCTTCTTCTACCAACGTGTCGCTGACAGGTCCTGCGCCCAACCCATAGGCATCTGCCTTGACCACGGCTCCGGTTTCGACCCCGGTTTTCGCGTCGAGTGCCCGCCAGTTTCTGGCGAGGGCCTGAAGATTGATCGTCAAACGTGCAGTACTCATGGGACTGTTCATGACATTGCGCCGTCCAAGGTCAAGAGGGAAAGGGCTTTTTCCGCGACAGATTGCGCCCACCTAGTGACAGATACGGCGGAAAACACCCAAAAAAGCAGACATTTTGGCGACTTGCTGCTGTGTTAAGCCGTTTTCGGGATTGTCTTCACATAGGTGTTAAAGTGATGTTGAGAACAAGATCGTCCCATCGCTGCAATAAGCGGTGCTGCGGCATATACCGAGGAAATCATGGATTTTTATACCGAACAAACGCCAGATCCGTCCGACACAGCCCGGTTTTTCGCAGAAGTATTTTCGGCGTCGGAAGGCCCGGACGAGGGGGCGGTTATCGAAGCTTTCGTGCAAGAGTTGATCGATACCACCCCACCGCAGGATCTGGTGGTGTGCACCGCGCGACGCGATCAGGTGCTGCTTGGCTGTGCCATTTTTTCCAGAATGCTGTTTCCACAGGACACGCGCCGGGTTTTTATCCTGTCGCCAATGGCTGTCAGAACAGACAAGCAAAAAGCCGGGATTGGGCAGGCTTTGATCGCGTATGGTCTGGATTGCCTGCGGACAACAGGCGTGAACGTGGCGCTCACCTACGGTGATCCCGCTTACTATCGAAAAACAGGTTTTGAACGGATTTCTGAGGCCACTGCACAACCGCCGCTGAAGCTGAGCCATCCGCATGGCTGGCTGGGGCAGTCGCTGGATGGTCAAGCGCTTGCGCCACTTAGCGGCCCGTCGCTATGCGTGTCTGCGTTGAACAATCCGACGCTTTGGTGAGTGCGGAGTTCAATCTGTCAGAAAACAGGCGGGCGGACCCATTCTCGGTTCGAGCGCTAGATCCTGAATGGCGCGAAAGGTTCAGAGAACCTTTTTTGCTTTGCCAGCAATCAAATGAAGGTCAGGAAAACCCAGGCAAGGCTGTCCTTTCGCGATCAATAACCTTCGATTTCACCACCCTGCTGCCAGGGTTTGACAAGATTGCCGAACCGGGTGAATTGCGCCTCGAATGACAACTCGACCGTGCCGATTGGACCGTGGCGCTGTTTGCCAACGATAATCTCGGCCTTGCCATGAAGCCGTTCCATGGCCTGCTTCCATTCTTCCATCTTCTCAAGCTCGTGATCGCCGGGTTTTTCACGTTCCTTGTAGTATTCTTCGCGGAACACGAACATCACGACATCGGCGTCCTGTTCGATCGAGCCTGATTCACGCAGGTCAGACAGCTGTGGACGTTTGTCGTCGCGGTTTTCGACTTGGCGGGAAAGCTGCGACAGGGCAATCACCGGAATGTTCAGTTCTTTGGCGATTGCTTTCATGCCCATCGAAATCTCGGCAATCTCGTTAACCCGATTGTCGGACATGCCGCGGCACAGTTGCAGATAGTCGATCACCAGCAGGTCCAGCCCATGCGTACGTTTCAACCGGCGCGCGCGGGCGGCAAGCTGAGAAATCGGAAGGGCGGGCGTGTCGTCGATAAAAAGCGGGCAGGCTTCAAGTTCTTTGGCCGCATCCACGAAACGGCGGAATTCGGCCTCGGTCATGTCGCCCTGACGGATTTTGTGGCTGGAGATTTCGGACGCCTCAGCCAGAACGCGCCCGGCCAGCTGTTCGGCGCTCATCTCAAGTGAGAAAAAGCCGACGACCCCGCCGTCAATTGCGCCTTCGGAACCATCCGGTTTCAGACCGCGTTTGTACGCTTTAGCCACGTTGAAGGCCACGTTGGTCGCCAACGAGGTTTTCCCCATCGACGGACGACCCGCGAGAATGATCAGGTCCGAGGGGTGAAGACCACCCAGTTGTTTGTCGAGATCGACCAGACCGGTCGAGATCCCAGCCATGCCGCCACCGCGCTGGTAGGCTTCGTTGGTAACATTGACGGCTTCTGTGACCGCCTTGAGGAAGGACTGGAACCCCTGTTCGGTCTGGCCCTGCTCGGAAAGCTGATAAAGCTGTTGCTCGGCCTCGACGATTTGTTCTTTCGGTTCGCTGGCTACATCAACCCGCGCGGCCTTGTCGGAGATGTCGCGGCCCAAGCGGATCAACTCGCGCCGGATGGCGAGGTCATAGATCATCTGGGCGTAATCATGTACCGCAAAGGCACTGATCGACGCGCCGGCCAGTTTGACAAGATAGGCGGGTCCGCCCAGTTCCTTCAGGCCCTCATCCTCGGCCATGAAGGATTTCAACGTCACAGGCGAGGCCAGCGTGTTCTTTGCAATGCGTGCAGCGGCGACCTCATAAATGCGGGCATGAACCGGGTCATAGAAATGCTCGGACCCAATGATCGAAGCGACCCGGTCGTAAAGGTCGTTGTTCGTCAGAATGGCACCCAGAAGCTGCTGTTCAGCCTCAATGGAATGCGGCATGGTTTCAGCGTTCTGGATCTTTGCCGCTGCCTGCTCGATACTGCTGATCTCGTTCATTGCTATTCTCTTGCCCCTTGGACAGAGGCCATAACGCAGCGCCCTGAGTCGGCGCAAATTGTATGTTTTCTGGGGATAGCCTGTGCATATCTTCCCACCCCATCATATTGCAGGATGGGGCAGGGCCCCGTCAACATGTTGTGGATGGAGCGTTGGGCTTTCTCGTAATGTTTCTGAATGAGAAACGGTTTGCGTTACGTCAGCCTTTGTTCGCGTCCTGCCAGCCACGCGGGTCGTTTAAAAACGCCTCGACCCCGTCAAGTGTTTCCTGATCAAAGGCTTTTTGCGCCTTAGCCTCGGCCAGAACATCCCACCACGTGCAAAGGTGATGCAGCTTCACACCATGGTCGCCCAGCGTCTTCTCGGTTTCGGGGAAGATACCGTAGTAAAAGATCACAGCCGTATGCCCGCAGGTGGCACCGGTCTCGCGGATTGCATCGACGAAGGACAGTTTCGAACCACCATCGGTGGTCAGGTCCTCGACCAGCAACACGCGTTCGCCTTCGCTCATTGCGCCTTCAATACGCGCGTTGCGCCCATAACCTTTGGGCTTCTTGCGCACATAGGTCATCGGCAGCGCCATACGTTCGGCCACCATCGCGGCAAAGGGGATGCCCGCAGTTTCGCCGCCCGCTATGTTGTCAAAGGCTTCAAAACCCGCGTCCCGCATTACCGTGACGGTCAGAAAATCCATCAGCGTGGAACGAATGCGCGGGTAGGAGATCAGCTTGCGGCAATCGATATAGGTCGGGCTGGGAAGGCCACTTGCCAGCGTGAACGGCTCGCGCGCGTTGAAGTGGACAGCCTTGATCTCCAGCAGCATCCGGGCCGTCAGGCGAGCGATTTCAGTGCTATCGGGAAAAGAACTGGGGATCATGGCAGGACCTCGGCGATGAAATGATGTTTCGGGCTGATAGCCCGACCCTTGGCCCGGAGTCGAGAGCTGTTGGAACAAAAGAAAAGCGGACCCCCCTAAGGTCCGCTGTTTCCCGGGCATTCAGCTATGCGAACACCATTGTTGCTGCGTTACCCTTGCCCGAACATGTTGACCCACCGGATCAGCATTGGCGCCAGACAAATCAGCAATAGGACAGGCATCATGCATATGGCCATCACGGCAGACATCTGCACAGGCAGACGGTTTGCCTTCTCCTGGGCGCGAAGCTCTCGGTCAAGCCGCATGTCAGTGGCGAACCGGCGTAATGACGCGGATATGCTGGTTCCGTACTGGTTGGATTGCAAAAAGGCGTTCGCGAACGAATTCATCTCGTCGATACCGACCCGGTTCGCCATATCCAGAAAGGCGGCCTGACGTTCTTTGCCTGCCTGCAACTCCAGTTGAAGAACCGAAAACTCCTGCGAGATTTCCGGAGCTGCTTTGGCCATTTCATGCGAGACCCGGATCATCGCCGCGTCAAAGCCCAGCCCGGCCTCGATGGCGACTTGCAACAGGTCGAGCGCGTTTGGCAGGCTGTGTTCGATGGCCCGGCGGCGTTTCTTTATTCGACGTCGCAACCACAGTGCCGGGCCATAAAAGCCCAAGACCATCAGTGCCGTCACGACCTGCATTGTGTTAACCCACGTAACACCCTGCAAAAGGTCGGCGATCCCTAACTGAACTTGCGTTTCGATTGGCAAAGCCATGGTTGCTACGAACGCGGCAGGCAACACAAACCCCAGGACGACCCGAAAGGTATAATATGTGCGAATGGCGTGCTTTTGCCGAATTCCGGCTTGTTTCAAAAGCTTGCCGATCTTGGAGCGTTCGCGTTTTGACGACGGGACAAAGGCCTTCAGCAACCCGTGCGGGTCGCTGTTGTCACCCTGGATAAGGTCAAAATCCTGCCCATGCCCTTGTGATACCGTCCCAACGCGCATGCGGCGTGCTGCCGTGTTTTCACTGGCCGTAAATCCGGAAAGGCCCATGACGACAAAAAAAACACTAAGGGCGATTCCGACCAACAGGATCAACTGCGGTGTGACGCGCGGATCGTTTAGTATGTCCTGAAGAATATCCATATCCCAATTCCCTTTAGAATCTGAATTTAACCAGTCGCTTCAGGATGAAACCCTGGGCAACTGTCAGGCCAATGATCACCTGGGCGAAATACGGAAACAGCGGATCGCTGCGTACGTCGCCGTAAAATGTTGGCGAGGAGACCTCGATCGAAAGATAAATGATGACCGGCAAAATCGTGAGGATAAGGCTGCTCAGGCGACCTTCGGCAGAGATTGCCTTGATCTTCTTTTGCATCGTGTGCCGGTCCCGGATGGTCTGGGACAGAATGCTTAGAACGCGAGACAGGTTGCCGCCGGTTCCATGCTGAATGCCGATACTTACGGCAAGGTATTTTGCATCCTCCGTTCCGACCCGTTGCGCAAAGTCGTGAAAGGCGGTCGCGACGTCATCACCATAGTTGATCTGGTCTTTGATGATGCCAAACTCTGACCCGATCGGATCCGGTAGATCAGCGGCAACGTTTCCAACCGTCACCGCGACGGGGTGGCCCACTTTCAGCCCCCGGGCCATCAGGTCTAACGCGTCAGGCAGTTGTTTCGTCAGTTTCTTCGCGCGGGCGTCTTTCACGGCGACCAGCAGGATGATCGGGCTGATGAGGCCGAAAACTGCGCTCAGAATGACCGCCAGTTCCAGGGCAAGGAACCGGGAGGCCCCGAAAAAGATCATCAAAACCAGAAGGGAGACGGCGAGAACCACCCAAATCGGGTTGACCGCCACACCAGCTTGCACAAGCAGACGGCGAAACCGCGTAATCAGCCCGGCTTTTTCACCAGCAGCCAGCATCGCCGGATCGCGGAGCAGTTGCAACACCTGATCCGTCGAAGCCCCGTTCTGGATCAGTTTCATACGGCGGTTTCTGGCCTCGCCATGCGTTTCCTTGCGCGCCAGAAGCTGGTGAACGCCTTCGTAGGCGAGCAGAATTCCCAGAAAAATCGAAATATAGATCAGGATGTTCAGTGTATTGGGCTGAAAGTCAATCATGATGCCGTTGCCCCGTGAATAAACATGTTGGTGTCCACATCAACACCAGCCGCTACCAGCTGGTCGAAGCATTTTGGCCGTATTCCGGTTGGCAGGAATTCTCCCAGAACGTCGCCATTCTCAGACTTGCCACGGCGTTTGAAGACAAAGATGTCCTGCATCGTGATCGTGTCGTCTTCCATGCCCGTGATTTCGGAAATACTGACGACCCTGCGTGTCCCGTCGCTCAGACGGCTGAGTTGCAGGACGATCTGAATGGCCGAGGCGATTTGAGACCGGATGGTTCTGACGGGCAAATCCGCCCCCAGCATCGTCACCATCTGTTCGACCCGGCTGAGTGCATCGCGGGCCGAGTTCGCATGTACGGTCGTCATGGAGCCGTCATGTCCTGTATTCATGGCCTGAAGCATGTCAAAGCATTCGGCACCACGGACTTCGCCGACAATAATGCGGTCAGGCCGCATCCTGAGTGCGTTGCGCACCAGATCCCGCTGTGTAATCACCCCTTGACCTTCCGAGTTGGGGGGACGGGTTTCCAAGCGAACGACATGGCTTTGCTGTAACTGAAGTTCGGCCGCATCTTCGATTGTCACGATACGCTGCTTGCCGTCGATAAAGGATGAAACGGCGTTCAGCATTGTTGTCTTGCCGGAACCGGTACCGCCCGAAATCAGAATGTTCAGCCTGGCTTCGACCAGCGCAGCCAGTAGCTTGGCTGCCTGTTCGTTCATACTGTCCCGCTGGACCAGCTTGTCGATGGTCAGGGGATTGCGCGAGAATTTGCGGATCGACAACGCCGGTCCATCAACTGAACACGGGCGAATAATCGCGTTGACCCGGCTTCCGTCTTCCAGACGCGCATCGACCCATGGCTGGGATTCATCGATACGACGGCCGACCCGGCTGACGATTTTGTCAATGATCCGAAGCAGATGGCGTTCGTCGCGAAAGCGCACGGACGATTGCTCGAGCAGGCCAAAGCGTTCCACGTAGACCTGATCATAAGAGTTGACGAGAATGTCGTTGATGGTCGGGTCTTCCAGAAGAGGTTCCAGAGGGCCCAGACCCATCACTTCGTGAATGAGTTCATCAACAAGGGCTGTAAATGCCTCGGACCGTAAATGAAGGCGTTCGGCCTCGATCAGCCCGGTAACCAGCGCAGCGATCTGACGTTTCAGTTCGGATCGTTCGACCTTGTCGATCACGGACAGGTTCAGACGGTCGAGAAGCTCGCTGTGCAGGCGACTTTTAAGCTCCAGATGCGCTTGCAGGTCAACGTCCACCGGTTCTGGTGTTGCCTTGGATTTTGGTACCTCGATTGGCCGTTCCAGAACCAACACATTCGACTTGGACGCGGCCCGGCGTGATTTGTACTCGTTAAACACGGCGATCTCCCATTATACAGTTTTTTGTGCGGCTGGCCGGGTGCCTTCGGACATGGACGCAGCCAGTTTCGTCAGGGCCTTGCCAAGGTCCGAATGCGGCTTCATGTCTACAATCGGTCGTCCCAGATCGACCGCGTTTCGCGCAATCTTGGGATTGTCCGGCAGCCAGTGCTTCAGTTTCGTTTCCAGCACCTTTTCAGCCTCGCGAACATGTGCAGGTTTGATCAACGTCTTCCGCTCGCGGTTCACGACAACCTCGACCGGCAGGGCCATGTTCGCCTCGCGATAGAAATCGATCAGGCGCCGGGTCTGGCGAACGCATGGAACCGTGGTGTCAGTTACCAGCGCCAGTTGGTTCGCGCGTTTGAAAATGGGTTCGACCCATTCCACAACGGCACAGGGCAGGTCGATGACAACATAATCGTACCGGCGCTGAAGCAGGTCGAGCATCCCTTCGATCAAGCCCGGTCGTATGGACTGAAGCGGAACCAACGGCGCGGGCGCGCACAACACATCAATACCGAGCGCGTGGTTCTGAAGGATCGACGTCAGGAAATGATCATCCGGCTCTTCCTGATTTTCGATGAGTTGGAGGCATCCCCCGTTATCTTCAAGATCGAGAAACACGTTCGCGTTTCCGAATTGCAGATCAAAATCCAGAAGCGCGACGCGGTTTTTCGCCTTTTTCCTCAGGAATGATCCTTTCCCGCCCACCAGCGAGCAGGCAAGGTTTACCGCGACCGTTGACGCTCCGATTCCACCGCGGGATTTTGCAACCGGAATGACGGTGCCAAGGGCAGAGGGACCATTTTGAATGAATCCCTGCGGAAGTGATCGGGAGGAGATCTTTTCTGCTACCGCAGCTTTCAGCCCATCCTCATCAATGGAAAGGGGTAGAACTTCGTCGATGCCGATTTTCCGCAACTCGCGGGCGACCGAGATCGAAACGTCATTCTGCGTCAGCGCGACAAATAAGGTGTCATCTTGCCGATGGGTCAGGAGGTCTTTGACGGCCAGAACCTCGCCCGCGTCGCAGGGGTCGATTTCGAAAATAACCAGGTCATGCTTGAATGCCAGATTGCGCGCCGTACCGTTCAACGCTTTGAACGAACCCGCATTCTCGGAGATTTCGTTGTTTTGACCGGCGGGAAAGGCATTGGCGACCACCTGAGCGACGGTTTCGCTTTCAGATACAAGCATGACGGAATGTGAATTGAGACTAGAAACGTTCTTAACCATTAACCTGACTCTCCTGATGCTAGGTCTTCGGCAGGCAGCGAAACGCTGAAATTGGAAAACCCGGCTGTTGAAGGAATTGTGCTGCTGGTCGCGCCTGCGGCGTTTGCAAGCGCGGCCAGCGGCGACACGAACTGAAAATCATTCAGGTTCAGCTCAACCGTGACCATGGGTGTGTAAGGGCCACCCAGGAAGCCCAGATTAGAATTGAAATCATAGGAAAACTGCAAGGCGTCAATCGTCGTGCCGGGGGGCAGCAACGGGTTGATGCGCCCCCAGATTTCAGATGCTGTGGTGTTGGTGGCGTCACCCACACAAGGTGGCGTTACCGGGTCGGCACATACGCCAGCCGACGCACTGCATGGGGTGCCAAAGCGAGGGGACAACGCGGATGTTCCCCGCGTGTGGGTTTGTGGCACACCCGGACACGCCGCAGGGCGCACCACAGCGATGCGCGCCGCCAGCTGTGCCGCCTTCTGCGCGTTCACTCCGCTGTATGATAGCCGACCAAAGTCCAGCAATGCCAGGAACAGGAAGGAAAACAGGGACACCACCACGGCAAATTCAACAAGAACCCCACCATTTTGGTCGCGCAGCACCTTGTCCGCGACCTGGCGCCAGGTGGCGCGATTATTCCGCAACCATGTCATTGGCCAAATATCCGCGATGTGTCAGCGACGTCGGTGGTTATCGATGACGCACCGCTGCCGAAAAGCTTCAGAATGCCCCCTAGCGGAAACTGAACGGTGATATTGGCGCTTACCTGACCGACAGGCGCCGGGTTCATACGATACGTACCGGACACGCAGGTCAGGCTGGGCGCTACCGAGTTGACGGTTATGCTGGGCGGAAACAGGCTGTTGCCGTGAATGTCACGCTCGACAATCCCTTTCAGAGTTGTGCTGAGCCCCGCGACTGTTCCGCCAGACGAACAGATATCCGAGGGCGTGACGCGCGACATGTATCGGCTGGCATCCCGGACCCCGGCAATGACCGACTGGTACGACCACATAAGGCGTGCGGATTCCAGGGTTACTGCCAACAGCAGCAGCATAATCGGCATGACAAGGCCAAACTCGACAAGGATCGCACCATCTTCGTTTTTGGCGAAGCGTTTGAAAGGGGATTTGAGGCGAATACACATGAACACTCTGCCCCTATCGATACAACTGTACGACGTCGCGAAAGATGCCGCCGAACCCGTTGCCGCCGCTGCCAACACCGGTCACATCGGGGAAACCGACGACCTCTCCGTGGATGTCGAAACTGGGGGGCGAGCCGCCGTCATCACCCACCGGTTCAGTCAGGAACACGGCAACAAATTTTGTGACTGGAACTCCGGTAGTCGAACCGGAAACCGGGTTTTGCGCGCAATCAACACCAGCAGCCGTAACAACGCGCCGCGCCGGGTCTTCGGACATCTGGCTGGAACACATCGGGCGTCCGGTTTCAGCAAGCGAAGGGTCCAGAATGGAGTTTGCGTTCGGCGGCGCGTGAGGGTTTGTATTTCCGTAGGCTATTTCCCTCAAATACATTCCGTACCGCGTCCCGGCGAAAACGGTATCCGACCCGGACAGCGCGGGCAGATGCGAGTCGCTGCCTATGCCGTCGGCAATCCCATCTGCCAGATCGTGGTTTCGATTAAGGTATCCGGTTCGATCCCAGTTGCCGTCGCCGAAACGGTTGTTTCCGCCGCATGTGCCCGCAGTCATGCACAGGTCGCGCCCCAGACCAGTTGTATCAGGGGTCGTCTGTTCATTTCCCTGAATGCAAGCGCCGCCACCGTTGCTTTCAATCCCCTTGATCACATTTGGTGCGGGCGCGAAATCGATGTTGTTTTTCTCACCGTTGAGAACCGAGCGGTAGATGTCAAAGCGGACGTTGAATGCAGCATTGGTAATGCCGTTTTTCTGGCCGGGTTCGGTGTTCAGACCATTGGTCAGAACACATTGGGTGATCTGGCTTTGCGCCGCGATCAGACAGGCCAGTTTATTGCCCCCTTCGTCGGCACACACACCCGAGCTGTCTTGGAAATTCGCCAGATCAATAAAGCCGAAGTTACCCGGTCCCCAGGCCGTTCCGTTGCCGCCGCTGCGCAACAGGATCTGGTCGCCCACAGTCAAAGTGGATTCCCAATTCGGGGGCAGGCAGAACATCAGGGGTGAGATATCGCACGCCGCTTTCGAGTATCCGGCCACTGCCTCGGCTGAAACGCTGGCAGCAGAAAACCCAGCCCCACCAAGCATTTTGTCCAGCGCCGAAGCCAGGCTCATCGTCAGGGATTTGGGTGTCAACACGACTTGCGCGAACCTGGCCTTCCGTGGATCAGTTGTAATATCTGCGCCAAGCGGGGTCAGATCCGATGCCGGAAGCGCCGAGTGAAACAGGAGGGTATAATCCGACGATCCTGAAAGCGTGGTTGCCCCGTTCGCGAATGTCTGGCTGTCGCTGACAAGGTTTGCTGCAGCATTTGTGGCGCGCGTAATCGCGTCTGGTTGGCCGTCCAACTCTCCCGCTGCGGCCAAAGCCACGTTGTCGGCAAATGACTGCAGCTCTGCATGTGTCGAATTCAACCGGCCAACGTCCAGCGTGATCGCAAAGAACCCGAGGAATGCGACCAAAGCTGTGCCCCACAGGATCGCGACGGTGCCGTTCTCCTCTTGGGCGAATGCGGATATGATTGCATGTGCTCGCATGGCTGAACTTATTGGCCAGGTGTCTGACTGACTGTGATTGGGCGAATGCGGGGTTTGACGCGCGGCATCGCGGACGCCGGCGCAAGGTGCGCATCTTTTGGGGTATCAGGTTGCAACTCGGCGGCTGGCGCGGCTTCTGTTTCCTGTTCCGCTTCTTCCTGTTGCCGCTGGATGGTCACAACCTCGGTCTCGGTTCCCCGGCGCAGCTTTACAGTGGGTTGAATATCAACCTTTTCTGCCGGTCCTTCCTCCTGCAAAAGATCGCGCAGGCGAACCATCTCCATGGGCTCATCCTCGACGCTGTCCAGGGTGCGCAGTGTAAGGCTCAGGGTTCCGGCCTTTTGAGCCAGGGCGAGACGTTGACCTTGCTGCGGGGTCACTTCCACCGTGATCGTGCGGGCGACCTCAGGCTGATCGCTTAGTTCTTCCGACTGCTGGTCCACGCCAATGACGCGAATATTCTGCAAGATGGTGACCGCTCGCAGGTCCTGCTTGGCACCTTGGGTCAAAACGATATCAACGTGATCGCCGGGGGTAACAAAACCGCCCACTGCCGTTACAGCATCGACCTCGATTGCCATGGCGCGTGTGTTTTCCCCCAACTTTTGAACAAGTGTGACTTTTTCACCAAAGTTCGAAACCTTGGAAAGAAGCATTACTTCGCCTGGATAGAACCGGCCCTTGGCGCGCCGCAGCTGACGGCGATTGTTTGGAACAAGTACATCAATGTCCGTGAAAACTCCGGCCGGGAGCGCCTCGCGCGGCCAGGGGTGAATTGTGACGTCGTGCGCTTCGATCGTTTGACCAAAAGCAATTTCTGATCGGGCCACATAGATCTCAACCAGATCGGCATCTGGCGAGACACCGGCAGTGCTTGTCTTAAACTGAATGTGATCTTTCGCCAGGTAAACGGAACCGGACGCTATCGCAATTCCAAACAGTGTAGAAATGATTGGCCTGATACGCATCACTCTCTCCAACAATTACGTTCTGAAATATGGAACTTCGGTCGTCTTGCTTTCGCGAAATTCCTGGCGGTGAACTCTGCGCCGCAACAGTGGCACGGCGGCGCAGAGTTCAGTATTTTGGTAAGTGTGTTTGGGTCAGCAGGTCGCGCTACCCAGAGCAGCGCATGCACCAGTCACGTTTGTGTTGGTGGTGGTGCCCAGGTACGTGAACGCGCCAACTGCAATCGACGCCACGACCAAAAGAGCCAGGCCATATTCGACAATTGCTGCACCGCTTTCATTCTTAACAAACTTCTTCATGAATTTAGTCATTATTTCCCCCAAATAGGTTAGACGTTTTCAGCGCTCTGTATTTCTGAGCGCAAGCCAGGCGAAAATGCATTAGCTCGGGAATCAGAATAGAATCGCAGGAGATGCGTGACCTCCTTCAAAGGTAATTGAAATACACCTTCTGGTTGAATAAATTGAAAAAAACCACCCTTTTGGACGAATACTTTTAACCCTGCATTAACAACGTATTAACGTATGGCGAATCGCCCTTTTCGGAAACAATGAATTGAGTCGGGTCGCAATTGTGAGCAGGATGGTTGTTGATTTTTACTGAACGGTCAGGCAATCGCGGATTGGTCCCGTGCCGATTGTTGGTGATATACCTCATAAAAACACATTAAAAACAAATAGATAAAGTTATGTAGTAGTATTTGTTTGAAAACTTTCCGCGCAGACAAGCCAGATAATTCCGGTTGCTGTGGCTGCGTAAGGGGCGCAAGTTTGTTGTTGTAATCCGAACCTGTTTGTTTGGTCGGTCTGTTTGGTTGAATGGTTAATTGTTATGAGTGTGAGTTTTTTAAAGAGCGCTCAGGCGAGGGAGAGTCTGGACTTTGTAGTGGAGTGGACTCAGGCCCTATGCGGTAATGGCTCCTTGTCTCGATCCGTAAATTGTTTAATGCGCCTGGTAAATGCTGATGCGGTTCTAATTGTCAGAACGCAGAAAAAAGGTTGGAAGGCAAAGCATATTGCGCGCTGTTGTGTCCAGCTGGGAAAAATCTGGCCTTCGCAGCCGCAAACGCAGGCCGAGCTGGTTATTGGGGATTGTATATCAACTGCAAGAGCGGGTTCAGTCTGGAAACTATCAGACCTGGTGTTTTCCGACGCATCACCAATGTCCCATTATCGGCCTCAAAAGCCTGAAGGGCTGGTGGAGGTTATCCTGATTCCGCTGGACGTAGCCGGGGCGCAGGTCGATTACATCGAATTTCATTACAGTATTCGCCCGCAGACCTTCGAACTTGATCTGATAAGTGCGCTGGCTCCAACACTTTCGTCTGGCTGGAGTAAACGCTTACCCGGAACGGTTGCTGCCAATTCCGAAGTTCTTCGGGGTCACCGGTCCAGATACGACAGCAACAATCGCTTCGTTCCAATCCTTGATCCAAATAACCCAGCCGAACTCAGCAGATGCGAGTTTCGGGTATGTGCGATGATGAAAGAGGGAATGACAGTGAAGACAATCTCGGAGACTTTGTCCATTGGCCCGACGACGGTTCGTTCGCACTTAAGTTCCATATTTTCCAAGACAGGGGCAACGAGCCAGATCGAGCTTTTGCATCTATTGAACCGAAGCGTTGATGCTGACAGGGATTTTGCTCAGATTGCGGGTTAGCGAACCGAATGGATTGCTACCAGGACGGTCTGAAGACCTTTCCTTGATCTTTTTTGGATCTATCCGCCGTCATGGTCTCGCCTTTTGTCGTGCCACGCCGGTCGAATAACTGCTGAACTGTGTCGTAATTTCGTCGGCTGTTTTGTAAGTTTCTTTTTTTCGGCCGCAATTTTGCCCTCTATTGCGGTGTAGGGAATCTGACTCGTTCGCTTTGACGATCTGCCACTTTCGTGCGGGGAAACAACCCTACGGAGTAGGGGGAGTTCGCCTGATTTTTCTGTTCGTCCCACTTGATCGCAGATACAATAGAAGGAATTATTCTTTTTTGTTAACGGCTTAGTCTTTGTTCATGATTTCGCGACAACATTAACATAATGTGAACAATGTATTCTCTGAGTGTTCAACTGGTTCGGGGCATACTAATCGCACAGGCCGGGCAAACCACGTCCGGTTGAATGGAAGGGGAACAGCATGATCAAGACTGCTATTGAGGTTGCGCCGTATGCATGTGCGACAATGCAACCCCATAATCCCGTCATGAATGGCGAAGTTTCAAGCAATACAAATTCGAGCAGCAGTCGCTTCCCTCCTATCGAAAATGCACTGACAGAAATCGTAAATAACAAGCGACTTGAAGAGGCGAACCGGGACTTCTGAAGATCAGAACGTCCGATAGATTTCCAGATCAACATGATCAGGGAACGATAAAGCCCGCTCCGAATTGGAGCGGGCTATATTTTTTCTCAGTAACCTTTGCCAACTTGCGTAGGGCATGCGCGCAATACAACCTGGCGGTCAGGATCTTTACGAGAAAGTCGGGCCAGCCAAACGGCTGGTAATCACTTAGCTGGCCCGGTCTTTTGCCCACTTCATAAGAATGAAGGCAAAAGCTGTTAGCTATCCAGTCCGAGCATTGCCTTTACAGCAGCCTCGACCTCGTCGGTGACGGGTTTGTTCGCAGCGTCTTCCAATGTCGCGCGCTCATCGAGTGACTGCTGCTCAACGGCGTCAGTCAGGTCTTCGACGTCTTGCACGGCTTCCTCATATTCCAAGGCTGCCTGTTTTTCGGCATTCAGGCTGTCAGTGGTATCTTTGGAAGCCTGCAGATCATCGTTTGCGTCCTGAAGAGCGTCCTCGATATCAGGATCGGTGCCTCCCGCGTCTGCCAGCTGCTGTTCGAGATCATCGACGATGTCCTGCTTTTCCTGAACATCGGCCAGCGCTTCCTCAAGGTCGTCATTGATTTCGGCGCTGGAGCGATCCGGCGGGGTCATATCATCCAGAAGGTCTTGTTTTTCGGCAAGTTCAGCTCGGATGCTGTCGCCAGCCAGAACCGTATCGCGATAGGTTGCAATGCGACCGACGCGCGAATTCGGTGCAGCGTTCTGAAGGGCCTTCTCACTTGCGTTGGCTGCGTTCAGTGCACCCAGTTCTGAAGGGTGGACACCCAGTGCAGCAGCCAGTTTATTCCCCTTCTTATGGGAATCGGTCAGGTCCGTTTCCTCGACCTGAACCTTGGATTTTGTCGCGTGCGCGGCCGGTGCGGTCTTGGTCTGAGTTTTCTTGGACTTCTTACCGGTAAACAGCTCTTTCAAAGAGAACGATTTTCCCTTCGAGGATTTTGACTTCGAACCCTTTGCGCCAGAGGTTGTGCGCCCCGACTTACCGGCGGATTTTGAACCACCACTTTTGGTCGCCCCATTACCACCGCCGTTGCCTTTGCCATTTCCGGCGTTGTCGCTGTTTCCATTACCGCCGCCGTTTCCTTTACCGCCACCATTGCCTCCACCGTTGCCATTGCCGTCTTTGGCGTAGGCCACATCTGGAAGGGCAACTGCCGCCACGATAGCAGTGGAGCCCAACATTGCGATTGCGAGAGCGGAGGCCTTCAGCACGCCGGTCAAATTGGTTTTCATAGCGATCCTCGTAGGTCGAACGCGAGTTTCATTTGGGCCGGCAGAGTATTTCGCGGTCAGCACACACGAAAAACCGCTAGCCGGAATCAATATCTGACAGGTGCTATCTAAACCGATCATCATTGAACCCACGCCAAACTGGTCGTTCATCGCCAGTTCATGTTGAAATCGGTAGATTGTTAAGGTGGTTGCGCAGTAAAGAGTGCCGAAGATGAAGAAGCTCTTGACCATCTTGTTTCTTGTTGCCGTTCTCCAGCCCGGAGAAGGCGATGCAGCCGTTCGTGAGCTGAAGCAGGCGGAGCTGCGCAAAGCGACAACCACTGGCAACGCTATCCGTCTTCAGGACGTCATCAAAGGCGTCGAGCAGGTCTTTGGCGGAACGCCCATTGATGCGCGTGCTTTTCAGGCCGACAAAGTTTACTACCGCGTGCTGGTCAAAAAACCGAACGGGAAGATTGTTAGTGTTATTGTTAACGCAAAAACCGGCGTCGTCGTTTCCAACAGGTCCACGATCGGCAAACAAATCTCAGAAGCGGCGAAATCTGCGCCCGGAAACTCGGCCAATGCGAAATCTCAAGGCAAGTCTTCTGCCAACGCAAACGGGGGTCAAAGCGGCAACCGTGGGAACAGCGGTGGCGGTCACGGCAATTCTGGCGGCAATGGTGGAGGCAATTCCGGAGGTAACGGTGGTGGCAATTCCGGAGGCAACGGTGGTGGCAATTCCGGAGGCAACGGTGGTAGCAACTCTGGTGGAAATGGCGGCGGCAATTCTGGCGGAAACGGTGGTGGTAAAAAGTAATGGTTAAACTACCATACGCACGCCTATAATTCCTAAGTATGAGAGTCTTACTGGCAGAAGACGAACCGCACCTTTGCGAGCAGATCAAGAAACTGTTGAACGCTGAAGGTCGGGTCGTAGACATTGTGAACAGCGGCCTGGAAGCTTTGCATCTGGGCGCAACAGAACCTTATGACATGATCATCCTCGATATTGGATTGCCGGAACGTGATGGCATTTCAGTTCTACGGGAATGGCGCAGTGCGGGTATCAAGACACCTGTGCTGATCCTCACGGCCCGCGATGGCTGGAGCGAAAGGGTCGACGGGTTGGACGCAGGCGCGGACGACTACATGACCAAGCCGTTCCATATGCCCGAACTGGCAGCGCGGGTCCGTGCCATCCTGCGGCGGCAGAGCGGCCAGTTGAATCCCGTCGTTGAAATGGGAAATGTTGTGCTGGATACCCGCAACGGGCGTGTGACGGCGGATGGCGTGCCCATCGACCTGACCGCCCAGGAGCTGGCTGTTCTCACGTATCTGGCCCATAATATTGGGCGTATGATCTCAAGGACCGAACTGTCAGAGCATATCTACGAATACGATGGAGACAGGGACTCGAACACCATCGCCGTCTTCATAACCCGTCTGCGCAAAAAACTTGGCCCTGATCTGATCACAACGATTAGGGGCCGCGGATATATGATCGACTCTGCCTGATGTTATCCCTGCGTCAACGGGCTCTACTGGGGGGGATCGCGTCGGGTGCCCTTTCAGTGGGTGTCGGTACGCTGGCCGTGTTCTCGTTCATTAATGCTCGCGTTTCAGACAGGTTTGATACCGCACTACTTGATCGTCACACGCAACTGGTCGTTGGGTTGAGCGTTACGACCCATGATCCGGATGCGCTGCGGGATCTGATGTTCGATCCAGCCTATGGCACACCGTATTCCGGCAGATACTGGCAAGTCAGCAACAGCGAAGGCGAGATCTTTACGTCGGCTTCCCTGTTCGACGAAGTCATTGCCGAACCCCCCGGTAACCCTGATGTAACGACGCTTTGGAACACGCCCGGTCCGGAAAGCGAAGCTTTACGAGGAGCCTTTCAGAAAATTACTTATGAGGATGGTACGGTCTGGGGGGTAAGCGTTGCCGAAAGTCAGGCC
Organism: Ruegeria sp. AG7; assembly: GCF_056541545.1. Classification (NCBI taxonomy): domain Bacteria; kingdom Pseudomonadati; phylum Pseudomonadota; class Alphaproteobacteria; order Rhodobacterales; family Roseobacteraceae; genus Ruegeria; species Ruegeria sp. AG7. Next base: position 184,354 of record NZ_JBQFYP010000003.1, on the reverse strand, counting down.
CAGCTTGTCGCGGAACGTCGCGCTGCACAACAAAACCTGCTTCCGGTTTTTGCGCTGGTCGGTCTGATCGGTGTCGTTGGATCGCTACTTCTGACGTCAATCATCCTGACGCCACTCAAAAAGCTGCGGTCGGATGTGGCGCACCGTTGGGATCGGGACGAAGACCTTAGACCAGGCGATTATCCAGAAGAGGTGTCTCCTCTGGTCGAGGATTTGAACCAGCTCTTGCGCCGAAATCGGGAAATCGTATCAGGATCACGTCGTCAGGCGGCAGATTTGGCTCATGCCCTGAAAACACCTACTGCGATCATGCGCAATGAACTGGTGCTGTTGTCCGAAGCGGGAGGTTCTACGGATATCGCTGTGGAAGCTCTCGACCGCATTGACGCGCAACTGGGCCGGTCTTTGGCCAGAATGCGGGCGCTGAACACTGCAGATTTGACCCATTCTCGTAATGATCTGTCTCATTCGATTGATCGACTGGCGCGGCTGTTCACGACCATGGCCGAGCGCGATGGAAAGTCATTGAAAATTGAGCGCGACCCGGGTCTTTGGGTGCGTATGGACGCGCAGGATATCGAAGAAGTTTTGGGCAACCTGCTGGATAACGCAGTCAAATGGTGCAAACACAAGGTCCGTTTGACGGCTAAGAGGACCCAGAACGGGATCGAAGTTGTGATTGACGATGATGGCCCGGGAATTCCTCAGGACGCTCACCGCGAGGCGCTACGTTCTGGGGGAAGGCTGGATACTTCTGTCTCGGGCAGCGGCCTTGGGCTGGCTATAGCGGTTGATCTGCTGAAGGCTTATGACTGCCGGATTGAACTGGGGGCATCCGGTTTTCTAGGCGGTTTGGAGTGCCGGATCGTTATACCAAAAGGAACCAACGCGCATTCTGCGTCAGGCTGATTTTTTGCCCTGAAGGTTCAGGGTGGATTGGGTGTGTCGTAAGTGGACAAGACGCGAAAACAAGAAAAGCGGACCCATGACAGGTCCGCTTTTGCCCTTGCGGGCGACAGGCAGCCAAGGTGGGCTTAGCTGCTCATGTCGTAGGCCCGTTCACCATGTACCGAGAGGTCGAGGCCATTTGTCTCGGTCTCGGCGTTTACGCGAAGTGGTGTGATCTGTGCAACCAGTTTGACCAACACAAACGTGACAACCGCCGTGAAGGCACCCACGATAACCAGCCCACCCAACTGGGCAGTCCATGTGCCAAGGCCAAACAGGGCGATCATGATGGTGCCGAAGATGCCTCCGACGCCATGTACCGCGAACACGTCCAGCGTGTCGTCGATATTCAGCTTGTTGCGCACCAGACTGACGGCTTCCTGACACAGAATGCCCGCAACAGCACCGATGATGAGGGCCTGAACCGGACCTACAAAACCCGAAGCGGGCGTGATCGAGGCCAGACCTGCAATTGTTCCGGTAACAAGACCCACCATCGAGGCTTTGCCAAATCGGATGCGTTCCCAAAGCGCCCATGTCAACGAGGCAGTTGCGGCGGACAGGTGGGTAACGGTCATCGCCATCGCAGCACCTCCGTCCGCGGCCAGTTGCGAGCCGCCATTAAAGCCGAACCAGCCGACCCACAGCATCGCGGCGCCCACCATGACATAGCCGGGATTATGCGGCGGGGTCGTGCGGTTGCGGCGCGGGCCAAGGATGACGGCGATGATCAGGGCTGCCAGACCAGCGGTTTCGTGCACCACGATACCACCTGCGAAATCACGCACGCCAATGTCACCCAAAATACCACCATCGGCCAGCATTCCACCGCCCCAGATCCAGTGAACCACTGGCGCATAGCACAGCAGCATCCACAGCGCCGAGAAGGTCAGTACAAAGCCAAAGCCTACCCGTTCGACATATGCACCCACGATCAGGGCCGGGGTAATGATGGCAAAGGTCATCTGAAAGGCAAAGAAAAGGATTTCAGGTAGAGTGCCAGCAAGGCTGTCCACATCAACACCGTTGAGGAAAGCCTTGCCCAAACCACCCCAAAGCCCACTTTCACCGGGCCCAAAGGCGATGGAGTACCCGGCCACCAGCCACAGAATGCTCATCAAACAGGCAATGGCAAAGCAATGCATAAAAACGCTGAGCACGTTTCGGGCACGAACGAGCCCGCCATAAAACAAGGCCAGCCCCGGCAATGTCATGAAAAGGACCAGTGCTGTAGCAACTATGATCCAGGCTGTATCGGCTCCATTCATGGGCCGCTCTCCTTTTCCCTGCATGGTTTCCCGGGCAGGTCATCTGACAACGCTCCGGGATCGAGTGAGTGTATGTGCAGAGCCTTGAAGCGGAGGGCAGGTGAGGAAAAAAGAGGCAACACCCGAATTGAGCGCCTGTTTTGTCGCCTTTTGTTCAAGTGATGACAGTTTTGGCGGCTATGGGCAGATAATGCCCAAAAATCGTGCGCGTTATGAAAGGCCAGTCAGAAGCAACGCCAGCGCATGATCCCGCGCGGCGCGGCGCACCGCATCCCGCCCTTGCGCGCCAAACTCAATCGTTTCGGTTCGGGTTTCCTGGCCTTCTCTGGCCAGTCCGAAACAAACGCGCCCTTCGGGTTTGAATTCAGACCCGCCCGGCCCGGCAATGCCGGTAATCGCGACGGCAAGCTGCGCTTGTGAGTTGCGCAATGCGCCTTCGGCCATTTCGCGAGCGACCTGCTCGGACACAGCACCGAAAGCCTCCAGAGTTTCTGCCAGAACACCCAGCATGTCCTGTTTGGCCCTGTTGGTATAGGTAACAAATCCCCGATCCACGACGGCCGAACTACCGGGTACATCCGTCAGGGCCGCAGCGACCATACCGCCGGTGCAGCTTTCCGCTGTGGCGATCACAACGCCCTGCGCCTTGGCGCGGTTCAGCAGGTCGGGCACGTTCATAGGCCCAGAACCCCGTGCGCGATGCCTGCCAGAACCATCACGCCAATGGCTGCGAATATACCCGCAATTACGTCGTCCAGCATCACTCCCATGGTATCGCCACGACGATCTGCCCAACCGACGGGGCCGGGTTTGGTGATGTCGAACAGGCGAAACAGGGCGAACCCGGCAACCCAACCGGGCCAGAGGGCGGAAATGTCGATCCCATGCGCCCAGGACGGATATGAGATCGCCCAGAGTGCAATGAACTGGCCCGCAACTTCATCTATGACGATTTCCGACGGGTCGTGATCGTCCTGGCCGTCGGTCATCACGCGCGTGGCCCACAAGCCGCCTGCGAACACCACGAGCGTTGCGATTGCCAGCAATGGGAATCCGCCCAGCGTGTGCAGGACCCAAGCCATCGGCAGCGCGGCCAGCGAACCCCAGGTGCCGGGGGCAGGGCGTATATATCCGACGCCGCCAACGGTGCCAATCAACTGCGCCGCGTTCATGATTTCACCAGACAGGCCGTCGCAAGCGATGCGATGCCTTCACTGCGGCCGGTGAAGCCCAGACGCTCGGACGTGGTGGCCTTGACTGAGATCTGATCGACGCACAAGCCCATGATTTTGGACATTTCTTCTCGCATGGCAGCGGCGTGAGGGCCAATCTTCGGATATTCACAGACCAGCGTGCAATCCACGTTCGAGATGCGATATCCCATCTGTCCGGCCAATTCGACCGCGTGACGCAGAAAGATCTTGCTGGCGGCACCTTTCCATTGTGGATCCGAGGGCGGGAAGTGCTGCCCGATATCGCCTTGCGCCAATGCGCCATAAATCGCGTCGGTTACAGCATGCATCCCGACATCTGCATCCGAGTGCCCCTGCAACCCGCGATCATGGGGAACCTTTACACCGCAAAGGACAACATGATCCCCGTCGCCAAATCGGTGCACGTCATAGCCGTTGCCAAGTCTTACATCCATATCCATTCCCATGATACGTTCCGCCCGGGCAAAATCCTCGGGGCGGGTGATCTTCAGGTTGTCCGCATCGCCCGGTACGATGCAGACATCTACCCCCGCAGCGCGTGCAACCTCAACATCATCAGCAGCACCGCCCGGATGCGCCGCATGGGCGGCGGTGATGGTGTCATAGTGAAAGCCTTGCGGTGTTTGCGCCGCAAACAGGTTGCTGCGGTCTTGTGTGCCAGTCACGGCCCCGCCTTGTCCTATCCACAAGGCGTCAGTCACCGCCAGTCCGGGGGCGGCGGCCTGATGTGCATCCAATGCGTTCAAGACGTCCTGAATGGTGCGCAACGAAACGCAGGGTCTGGCAACGTCATGAATCAGGACGCGCTTCACGTCGAGGTGCGCCAGGGCCTTCAAACCGTTGCGCACAGAACCCGTGCGATCTGTGCCGCCCGAGGCGAGGATCAGATCGGTATCACGAAACTCCTCCCAGACCTGAGTGTCTTCGTCGGATAAGACCAGAACGATATGGGCGACCTGTCCGCGGAACCGATCGATTGTCCAGTCTGCCACGCGGCGTCCTGCAAGGCTGCGCCACTGTTTTGGGACATCGCCCCCTGCGCGTAGGCCGCGGCCTGCGGCGACTATGATGGCAGCTGTGGTCATGCCGCGCGCCCTCCATTTTGTTGCGTTTGTTTAGGCGGCGGTGATTGCAGAGGCAATCACCTATGGTCATGTGATTAAAAAATAGGCAGTTGATGGTTCTACAGGCTTGTTGCGCGTCGTTTTGTTGTTCATATGCGTAGAATTCGATATCAGAACTGCAGTTGCCCAAGGATTAAGCACGTTGACTTTGCGCTTCGCTGACAAACTCGTAACACCGCCGGTTTTGCTGGCCCCGATGGCCGGAATCACCGATCGCCCATTTCGGGATCTAGTTATGCGCTTCGGCGCCGGCATGGTCGTCAGTGAAATGGTCGCCAGTCAGGAAATGGTGCAGGCCAAACCCGGAGTGCGGGAGCGCGCCGAATTGTCTGCCGATGTGGAAAATACAGCTGTGCAACTGGCAGGGCGCGAGGCGCACTGGATGGCCGAGGCGGCGCGTCAGGTTGCTGATCGTGGGGCGCGGGTGATCGACATCAACATGGGGTGTCCCGCCAAGAAGGTTACAAATGGGTATTCCGGCTCGGCCCTGCTGAAAACACCAGACCATGCGCTGACGCTGATCGAGGCCGTAGTCAGTGCAGTTGACGTTCCGGTGACATTGAAAACCCGTCTGGGGTGGGATGACACCCTGCTGAATGCCCCTGAGGTCGCGCGCCGTGCACAAGACGCAGGCGTTCAGATGGTTACGATCCACGGACGCACGCGATGCCAGTTCTACAAGGGGCGCGCTGACTGGAGCGCGATCCGGGCCGTGAAACAAGCCGTGTCGATTCCGGTCATAGCGAACGGAGATATCACGGATACTGCCGCCGCGCGAACGTCGCTGACTCAGTCTGGTGCAGATGGGGTCATGGTCGGGCGTGGCGCGCAGGGTAAACCGTGGCTTTTGGCGCAGATCAGTCACGACCTCTACGGGGCGGATGCGCCGGATATTCCGGTCGGGAATGTCCTGATCGACATGGTGCGCGCGCATTATCAGGCGATGCTGGGATTTTACGGTGCCGATCTGGGCCTGCGTGTCGCCCGCAAGCATCTGGGATGGTACATGGATCAGGCCGCAACCCCTGCGCCGCTGCGCCGGGCAGTTTTGACGTCGCGAAGCACGGATGAAGTCCTGCGTCTGCTTGGGGACGCACTTGCCGATACGGGCGAGGTGGCGGCATGAATTCTAACGCCAACATCTGGAACTCATTGCCGGTTCCGGCCTTCATAATCGATGAAGAAGATCGCATCGCAGATGTGAATTCGGCGGGCGAGGGGTTTTTGAATGCCTCGCGCCGGTCGGTAATCGGGCATCCGGTATGGGACCAGATCGCCGTTGACGCACCGCTGGAGGAAGCATTCCTGCGCGCCCGTTCTCAAGGCACGCCACTGTTCGTAAACGATGTGGATGCTGGTTCGGGGAACCGTGCGCCGTTGCAATGTGCGTTGCAGATCGCGCCCCTGGTTGGGCATCCGGGGTCGATGATCATGATTATATCACCTCGTGAACTGGCGGGCCGGATGACCTTGGGCAACACGGTCAAGTCAGCGGCGCAGTCGGCGATTGGCATGGCCGAGATGCTGGCGCACGAAATTAAGAACCCACTGGCCGGGATTACCGGTGCAGCGCAACTGCTGAGCATGAATATTTCGCCACAGGATCTTGAACTTACAGACCTTATTGTGGCCGAAAGCCGAAGGATCGTGAAGCTTCTGGAACAGGTCGAGCAATTCGGCAACTTGCAGAAACCGGACCTCAGGCCGGTCAATATCCACGATGTACTGGACCGTGCAAGGCGGTCTGCGCTGCTGGGATTTGGCGCGGATATGACAATCATCGAGGATTACGATCCGTCATTGCCGCTGGCCTATGGCGATCCGGACCAGTTTCTTCAGGTGGTTCTGAACCTGCTGAAAAACGCATCCGAGGCCGCAGGGCCTCAGGGCGGAACAATCCGTCTGCGCACGTATTTCGAACATTCCTTCCGGCTGCGCAGAAGTGATGGGTCGGGTCACTCGCTGCCGTTGCAGATCGAGATCATCGATGACGGTCCAGGGCTGCCCGAGGATATCCGCGGTGACATTTTTGACCCGTTTGTGTCGGGCAAGGAAAACGGCACCGGTCTCGGGCTGGCGCTGGTCAGCAAGATCGTTTCCGACCATGACGGCTGGATTTCCGCCGATTCCGTGCCTGGCCGCACCGTTTTCAAACTGTCGCTGCGCCGCGCGCCGCGAGATGCAACAGAACACAAGAAGGAGAGCACCTGATGGATGGCACCGTACTGGTTGCGGATGACGACCGCACAATCCGCACCGTTCTGACTCAGGCGCTGACGCGGGCCGGATGCAAGGTGCACGCAACGTCCTCGCTGACGACCCTGATGCGTTGGGTCGGCGAAGGTAAAGGCGACGTGGTGATCTCGGACGTTGTCATGCCTGATGGCAATGGTCTGGAGATGCTGCCGAAGATCGCAAAGGATCGCCCTGGATTGCCGGTTATCGTGATTTCCGCACAAAACACGATCATGACCGCGATTCAGGCGGCTGAGGCAGACGCATATGACTATCTGCCCAAACCGTTTGACCTGCCGGATTTGATGAAACGCACGGCGCGGGCACTGGATCAGAAGCAGCGCTCACAGCCAGAACCCAAACAGGCAGGCGGTGAGCGTCCGGATGAGTTGCCTCTGGTCGGCCGCACGCCAGTCATGCAGGCCTTGTATCGGTTGGTCGCACGCGTGATGAACACCGACCTGCCGGTAATGATCTCGGGTGAAAGCGGAACGGGTAAATCGCTGATTGCCCGGGCAATTCACGACTTTTCGGATCGGCGTACATTACCCTTTGTCACAGTCACCGCAGCCGACCTAAGCGATCTGGAGGGCCCGGCCCGCGTGATGGCGCGGGTGCGTGGAGGTACGCTGCTGATAGATGAAATCGCGGATATCGGCGATGAAATTCAAGCCCGCGTTGTGCGTATGATGGATACGCCCGGCGATCATGCTCCGCGATTCATGGCAACCAGCCAGACAAACTTGACCGATGGGATGGAAAACGGCCGTATCCGTCAGGACCTTTATTATCGTTTGTGCGGGGCGACGATCCACGTGCCCTCGTTGCGCGAAAGGGTCGACGATATTCCGCTGCTGGCCGAACATTTTCTGGCCCGGGAAGAGAAGGAAAATGGCAACAAGCGGTGGCTCAGCTCTGATGCGGTGGAACTGGTGCGGCGCTATTCATGGCCGGGGAATGTGCGACAACTGGAAAACGCCGTTCGCCGTTTGGGGCTGACCAGCCGGGCAGATGAGATTTCAAAGGCCGAGGTGGAAATGGTGTTGGGCAGCCAGCCCGAAGCAGCACCGGTTCTGAGCGGTGGCGAACGTGAAAAGCTTTCAACTTCGGTCGAGCGTCATCTGCGACGGTATTTCGATCTGCACGGCAACATTTTGCCGCCACCGGGCCTTTATCAGCGGATTTTGCGTGAGGTTGAGGCTCCGCTAATCGAAATCGCACTGGATGCAACTGGTGGGAATCAGGCAAAATGTGCTGATTTACTGGGGATTAACCGAAATACGCTGCGAAAAAAGATTACTGACCTCGATATTCAGGTGACACGGCGTCGCAAACTGATGTAATATCGCCACACAAACCGTGGCATCCTGGCACCTGTCAGGAAAAGATCACGATATATGGCGGTAAGCCGCACAAGCGGCACATCAGGATGAGGGCAGACGGTGGCAACCCGAGCACAGAGCGGGATGATCCTATCGATTGGTCGATGGCGTAAATCACGGAAACTGCGCAATTTCGGCACCTTTGGGCTGGTCCTCTTGGGGCCAGTTCTGGCGCTTGCCACATATCTTGTCATTGGTCCCTTTGATCTTGGTGCGACCGCGCCGACATTGCGGCTGATTCTGCTAGCCGATCTAGTCTATGTTCTGGTCGTTGCGGCATTGGTGCTCAGTCAGTTGGGTAGCCTGATTGCGGCCAGGCGGGCCAAGTCCGCGGGCTCGCGCCTGCATTTGCGCCTGATCGGGGCGTTTACGCTGCTCGCGCTGGTTCCGACCGTTACGGTCGCCATTTTTGCCGGCCTTACCGTGAATATCGGTCTGGAAGGCTGGTTTTCGGATCGCGTACGGCAGGTTGTCGGGTCCTCCCTGACGGCGGCAGAGGCTTATGAGCAGGAACATCGCAGTGGTCTGACGCAGGACGCAACCGTTCTGGCGCGGTTCCTGAACAACGCACGTTCGGTGGAGTTTTACATTTCTGATGCCGAACTCCGCGAGGTTCTGGCGCAGGGGCAGGCCCGGATTCAGCGCGGGTTGCGCGAGGCCTATGTCATCGACGGCACGGGCGAAATCCGGTCGCGCGGGGATCGGTCCTATCTGTTCAACTATGAGGCGCCAACAGCCGAGCAAATGACGGAAGCGGCAGAAAAGGGGCTGCTGATCATTGCTGACTGGCCAAACAGTGAATTCCGCGCGCTGGTCCCGCTTACCGCCTATCTGGACCGTTACCTGTATGTCAGCCGCGAAGTGGACGGGCAGTTGTTGACGCTGCTGGATGACACCAAGGAAACGGCGCAGTTCTATCAGCAGCTGGAAAGTGAACGGGGCAGGGTGTTGTTCGAATTCGGCCTGCTCTATCTCGGCTTTGCGCTGATCCTGATCCTGGCTGCGATGTCACTGGGTATGTGGTTTGCCGAACGGCTGTCGCGCCCGGTCGGACGATTGACCACGGCAGCACAGCGGGTCGGTGCCGGAGACTTGAGCGTTCAGGTCATCGAAGAGGCCAGCGACGACGAGATCGCGATGTTGGGCCGATATTTCAACCAGATGACCCGACAATTAAAAGGACAGCGGGACACGCTGCTGGAAAACACCCAGCAAATCGAAAGAAGGCGTCGCCTGTTTGATTCCGTGCTCAGTTCGGTCACATCCGGTGTTGTCGGCGTGGACCCGGATGGATGCGTTACCTTCGTCAACCGTTCTGCCGAGCGATTGCTGGACTGGTCACGAGGTGAAGAACACCTGGCTATCGGCATTGCAGTTCCCGAGTTTCTGCCCTTGTTTGAAAGCCTCAAGGACAGCGGGCAGGAGGCTGTTCAGGGTGAGGTTAAGGTCACACGCAAGGGGCGGCTGGAAAACCTGCTGGTTCGCATGGCCATCCGTCGCGGAGAGGATGGCGGGCTGGAAGGCTATGTGGTTGCCTTTGACGATGTAACCGATCTGGTCAGCGCACAGCGAATGGCGGCGTGGGGGGACGTGGCCCGCCGCATTGCACATGAAATCAAGAACCCATTGACGCCGATCCAGCTCAGCGCAGAGCGCATCAAGCGCAAGTTCGCCCGCAAACTGGATGAGGAAGACAGCGGCAGCCTTGAGTCGATGACCGGCGTCATCGTGCGGCAGACTAACGACCTGCGGCGTATCGTGGATGAGTTTTCCAAGTTCGCACGGATGCCCGAACCCGTTCGACGAGAGGAAGACTTGGTTGAACTGGTGCGCGAAGCCGTTCTTTTGCAGCAGGCGGGACAGCCGGACGTACAGATTGACGCCGATCTGCCGCAGCAGCCGATCATGGCGGATGTAGATGCGACCATGCTCAACCAGGCATTGACCAACCTGATTAAGAACGCTGGGGAAGCTATTGTTACCTTGCAAGAAAAGGGCGCCCCGAGCAACCTGGTGCCACAGATCAAGGTGGCGGTTTCAAGCGACAGTGCGGGTACGGTCATTACCATTGCAGACAATGGAATCGGTCTGCCGGAGGACCGGGCGCGTTTGTTTGAACCTTATGTTACGACACGCGACGAAGGGACCGGGCTGGGCCTTCCGATCGTCAAGAAAATAATAGAAGAGCATGGCGGCGCGCTGACCCTTGAGGACGCGCCCGTATTTAACGGGCAGGACCATTTTGGCGCAATGGCTGTGATCCGTTTGCCTGGGGCAGGTATGTCCCCAACCGTTGCGCCGCAGAAGCAGGCAATTAGAACCAACAAACTGAAAGCAGGCCAAAGATGAGCGACATTCTGATCGTAGATGACGAGCGCGATATTCGCGAGCTGGTGTCCGACATTCTGGAGGACGAAGGCTATTCAACCCGGCTGGCAGCCAACTCGGACGAGTGCATGGCGTCGATCAATTCCGAACCGCCGGGGCTGTTGATCCTGGATATCTGGCTGAAGGACAGCCGTATGGACGGGATTGATATCCTCAAGTCGGTAAAACGCGATAACCCGGATGTGCCGGTGGTGATTATTTCGGGCCACGGCAACATCGAAATCGCTGTTGCTGCTATCAAACAGGGTGCTTACGACTTTATCGAGAAGCCCTTTAACATTGACCAGTTGATGGTGGTGATCCGCCGCGCGATGGAGACGTCTCGTCTACGGCGCGAGAACGCGTCGCTGAAGCGGAAAGAGGTCAACAACTCCGACATGATCGGCAAATCCGCGTCGTTCCGGGCGATGCAGGGGCAGTTGGACAAGGTTACCAAGTCAAACGGTCGCGTCATGCTGCGCGGGCCTGCGGGTTCTGGAAAGGAAATTGCCGCGCGCTATATCCATGCCCACTCCAACCGCGCAAACGCTCCCTTCGTGACCGTCAACTGTGCCGGGATTGAGCCTGAGCGTGTGGAAGAAGTTCTGTTTGGCCGGGAATCGGCCGAACGTGGTGTGGAATCCGGATTGCTGGAAGAAGCCCACGGCGGTGTGGTCTATTTTGATGAAGTGTCCGACATGCCTTTGGGCACACAGTCCAAAATCCTGCGTGTGCTGGTGGATCAGCAATTCCAGCGCGTGGGTGGCTCGGACAAAGTGCGCGTGGATCTTCGGGTGATCTCATCAACCAACAAGGATCTTGATGATGAAATCGCCGCCGAGCGGTTCCGGGAAGAGCTGTATCACCGTCTGAATGTGGTTCCGATCACCGTTCCATCACTCGAGGACCGGCGCGAGGATATTCCGGTTCTGGCCCAGCATTTCATCGAAATGTGCAACGAAACCCAAGGGTTGCCTATGCGGGAGCTGTCGGACGAGGCGGTCGCTTTGCTTCAGACAATGACGTGGCCGGGTAACGTGCGCCAGCTGAAAAACTTGATCGAACGTGTTTTGATTCTGGGTGACGGCACCGGCCCAATTGAGGCGCGCGAGCTGCCAAGCGAAGAAGACAAGGCCGAAGAGTCGGGCCGCGTTGTCTTGTCGGGGGCGCTGGCCACTTTGCCGCTGCGCGAGGCCCGCGAAGCGTTTGAGCGAGAGTATCTGCTGACCCAGATCAACCGCTTTGGCGGCAATATCAGCCGCACCGCCAGCTTTGTCGGGATGGAACGCAGTGCGCTGCATCGCAAGCTAAAGTCGCTGGGTGTTGTGACCTCAAACAAATCCGGTGCGCGGGTCGCGCAAATCGACGAGCCCGAACCGGCAGAATGAGTCTGGGGTCATAGTTCACGGGCAGATGGATGTGTAGAAGGGATGGCGAGAACGGTGAACTCTGATCTGTCTGGCCGGTTCGTCGAAGGCTACCCGGCTTTTGGCAGGCGTTTAAAGCGACTTCGACGGTCGATCGGATTGAAACAAGCCGCGCTGGCAGAGGTTCTGGAGGTCGATCAGACCACGGTTTCCAGATGGGAGAACGGGATTCAGCTTCCGACACCTGATCTGCAACACTCGGTGTTTGCTGCGCTGGCTCCTTTCAGGGCGGATGACAACGCGTTAAGACGGCTTGTCGTGAACTCGGCCGACTGCATCCATCTGGTTGAGGAGGCCAGCCATATGTGCCTGGCCTATTCCCGCCGGCGGGCGCGGGACTGGAAAACCACCCAACGGGCACTGCTTGGCGTGTCCCTCTGGCAATTTGCAACGGAAGAGATCCGGCAGGCTGAGGCCGAGCTACAGGACGAGGGATGGTGGGATTTGCAAGCGCCCAACCCCAAGTCGTTTGTAACCTCCGAAGCGCGGCACGACCGTATCCGGATCAGCGCCGGACAGATCACCTGGGAACGGTTGTACCTGTCGGATGGAACGCCGGTTAGGCTGGTCAGTGGGGCACGGTCGGGACGCGCATAATTTATGCGTATTCCTGTGCGGTCGGGTGCAGTAGAACCGACCTATGCCCCATCCATTACGCATCTTGTTACAGGTTTTGTTGCTTTGGCTTGCCGGGCTAGGTGCGGCGACCCAATTCGCCAAGATAGCGGTTCCTTTTGTTCAGGTCGCGGCTCTCTATCCTGCGCACGCGGATAAGATTGGCTGGCTTTTGTCAGTCATCAGCCTGATTGGCGCGATTCTTGGTGCATTGTCCGGCGCGATAGCGGGGCGGGTGGGGCCTGTCCGGTTGCTGATGTTTGGCTTGATCCTTGGCGGGGCGGTGTCCCTGTTTCAGGCCAGTATCCCCGGTTTAGGCCTGATGCTGGTCAGTCGCGTTGTCGAAGGGGTCTCTCATCTGGCCATCGTTGTCGCCGCGCCGACTCTGATTGCGCAAATCACGATTGGAAAATGGCGCAACGCGGCGATGGTTTTGTGGAGCAGTTTCTTTGGTGTCGCCTTTGCTCTGAACGCTTGGCTTGGGCTTCCATTGATCGCTCAGGTCGGGCTGCCGGTTTTTTTTGCTACCCATGGCGTTCTGATGTTTCTGATCGCCATCCTGATCGTATCTTTCCGTCCCAACAGTGCATCGGCTTTGGTGAACAATCCTTTTTGGAGCGTTCGAACACTGATTGACATACACGTACAGACCTATCGCTCTGCATTTGTGTCGGCTCCGGCGCTCGGATGGTTCTTTTACACGCTGACCTTTGTCTCGCTGCTGGCCATTCTTCCGGGAAGATTGCCGGAAGATGTCAGTGCGATGATCGCAGGTTTGATGCCGTTGGCCGGGATCGTGATTTCCTGGCTTACCGTCCCAGTGTTGCTGAACGTTTGTTCTGGCGTATTCGTTGTTACCCTTGGTTTCGGGCTGTCTATCCTGACGATAGGCGCCCTGTGTCTTGGTGCCCCGTTGCCCGTTGTCTGCGTTGCGCTTTTTGCGGTGCTGGGGCTTGTTCAGGGCGGCAGCTTTGCAGCGGTACCGCAGTTGAACTCGACACCCGAAAACCAGGCGCTTAGCTATGGTGCGATGGCGCAGATGGGGAATGCGGGTAACCTTTTGGGCACACCTGTTTTGCTTGCAATTCTGTGGCGGACCAGTGAAGCAGGCATGTTGATTGCCGTGGTCGGGTTCTATGCTGTTGCCATGGCGCTGCATCTGTGGCTAGCCGCGCGGCGCAAACGCGCTTCGACCGAGCTGGATTGATCAAACATGCGGAACAGTGGTTTTTCTTATCCGGATTGCCCCGGTGTGATGATCTGAAACGACCCGTCATCGAATTTCACAAAGCATGAGGCACTGTTGAGGGGCGGCAATGTCGTTGTTCGCGCCAGTGGCACCCGTGATTTCACGTTTTGCTTGCAGGGCGGTAAGCTGACCGGACGAAATCCCTTCTCGGCCATGCATTGCGCCTCGACCGTGTTTCGCAGTCCCTGGTTGACATCGACGGTATAAACCCTGCCGGGTTGCCACCAGCCTGGGGATTGATAGCAACGACCCATGCCATCACAATACGTACGCCCAGGCCAATAAGTCGGCGGGCTTTGACGGATCTGATTGGCAACCGGCACCTCTTTTACCGCCCTAAGCTGGCACTGGGTGGTCTCTTTTTGCAGACGTGACACGGTTTCACCCTCACGATAGTAAAGCGAGAGTGGCCCACACGAGGACAGCACCATCAGGGGCACGAGCATAGGAAACAGCGTTTTCATATGCTTATCTTGCCGCAGCTGATCAGCGATGACAATTCAATTGACCGCTTTGGGGGCATCTGTCATTCAATCCTTTCAGGCAGAAGGGCCAGAAACATGAAGGTCATTATTTGCGGCGCGGGTCAGGTCGGCTGGCAGATTGCGCGGCACCTTTCGGGCGAATTGAACGATGTCACCGTTGTCGACAACAATCCCGATCTGGTACGGCGGGCGACCGAAACACTGGATGTGCAGGGGATCGCCGGGTTTGCAAGTTACCCCGATGTGCTTGAAAGGGCAGGCGCGCGCGATGCGGACATGATCATCGCTGCGACCCATTCGGACGAGGTGAACATGGTCACCTGCCAGATGGCGCATTCGGTCTTTTCGATTCAGCGCAAGATCGCGCGACTGCGGTCGAAATCCTATCTTGAAGCGATCCACTCGGACCTTTACCGGCGCGATCATCTGCCGATTGATGTGGTGATCAGCCCCGAACGCGAAGTGGCCGCAGCCGCGATGCGCCGCCTGTCGGCCCCGTCCGCCTTTGACACCGAGGTTTTCATGGACGGCAAGGCGCAGCTTTTGGGAATTCGCGTGGATGAGGACTGCCCGATCGTGAACACACCCTTGCGGCAACTGACCGATTTGTTCTCGACGCTCAGTTCGATCGTAGTGGGGGTGCGTCGCGATGGAACGCTGTTTGCACCAGAATCCGAGGATCAGCTGTTTGTCGGCGACGAATGCTACGTCTTTACCAATGTAAAAGACGTGGATCGCACCATGGAGGTGTTTGGCAAGACCCAAAAGCGTCAGGATCGCGTGGTGATCGTGGGCGGCGGCAATGTCGGGCTTGAAGTGGCGCGAACTCTGGAAGAACAAAAAAGCCGCGTGCGCGCCAAAATCGTCGAGCGGGATCGCCGGTGCGCCGAGATCGCCGCCGAGGCGCTGGAACGAACGATTGTGCTGCACGGTGATGGTCTTGATGCCAGTTTGTTGAGCGAGGCCGGTATCGACAGGGCGGATGCAATGCTGGCGGTTACGGATGATGACCGCACGAACATGCTGGCCGCTGTGCGGGCCAAGGCCGAGGGTTGCACGTTGGCGATTGCTTTGATCAATGATCCCAGCATGGTGGCGTTGATGGGACCTTTGGGGATCGACGCGTATATCAATCCGCGGGCAACCACCGTCAGTTCTATCCTGCGCCACATCCGTCATGGCCGGGTGCGACAGGTCTACTCGATCGGAGATGCTGAGGCCGAAGTGATCGAGGCCGAGGTTCTGTCAACCTCTCCCATGGCGGGGCAAAAGCTGCGCGATATCGATTTTCCCGAGGGCGTACTGGTTGGGGCCGTGCGCAAAGGGGATGAGGTGATGCGACCGACGGGTAGCCTCAGGATCGATGAAAAGGATGTCGTCGCGATTTTTGCCATGGCCAAGGACGTGCCTGAGGTCGAACGCCTGATGCAGGTTTCAATCGATTTCTTCTGATGGCGCATGCGGGGATACAACAGATTGGGCTATTGCGGCGGTTGCCGCTGTTTCTTCTGATCTGGGCTATTGCGTCACTGGCAATGTGGGTTCCGGCAGTTTACGCGCTGGCGCTGGATGATCACGACACATCCCGATCGTTTCTGTATTCCGGTATCATAGGGTTGTTTCTGGTCGCCAGTATCGCATTGGCCTCGTCCAATCGCGTGCCACGGCGTGGGACTTTGGGACAATTGGCGGTGATGCTCGCATGTTTCACCATTCTTCCCGTCTTTCTTGCAATTCCATTTCACGACGCGCTGGGAACGACCACATTCCTGAACGCTTACTTTGACATGGTTAGTGCCCTTACGACCACAGGGGCGGATCTGTTTCCGGATCCAGACCGCCTGACGGCCCCGCTGCACCTGTGGCGTGCCTTGGTTGGATGGATGGGCGGTTTGCTGATGTGGATTGCCGCCGCGGCAATCCTTGCGCCTTTGTCGCTAGGTGGGTTCGAGGTCACGGCACGCGGTCAGCCGGGTCGCCCGGTATCGGGTGTTGCGCAAAGCGAACGCGTTGATCCACGTGGCCGGCTGCTCCGTGTGGCAAAGGGACTGACCCCGGTCTATGCCGGGCTGACGGCAGTGATCTGGATCCTTCTTCTGATCGCTGGCGAAAATGGTCTGACGGCCGTTTGCCACGCAATGTCGGTCATGGCGACGTCGGGAATTTCTCCGGTGGGTGGTATGGAAGGCGCGCAAGCGGGATTCACGGGCGAGGCGATCCTGTTTCTGTTCCTGTTCTTCGCCCTTTCGCGCCTGACATTTTCGACCGACACGGCAACATCCGGTTATTCCCGCCTGGATACGGACCCGGAGTTTCGCATTGGCCTGATGATTGTGCTGGCCGTTGCTGCGTTACTGTTCTTTCGCGTTATTGCAGGCGTTACGGAAATCGGCGGGCAAATCGAACCTTTGCAGGTATTGCAGGTCATCTGGGGTATGCTGTTCACTGTTCTGGCCTTTCTGACAACCGCCGGGTTTGAAAGCGCAAACTGGGATGATGCGCAGCAATTGTCTGGTCTGGGAACGCCCGGATTGTTGCTGATGGGGCTGGCGCTGATCGGTGGCGGGGTCGCCACTACGGCTGGCGGTGTCAAACTGCTGCGGGTTTTTGCCCTGTACCTGAATGGTGCGCGCGAGATCGACAGGTTGATCTATCCCTCGTCAGTCAGCGGGGTTGGAGGCGGTAACCGACGCATTCAAAGGGACGGCGCGTTTATCGCCTGGATCTTTCTAATGCTCTTTGCGCTGACATTGGCAGTGTTCAACCTTTTGCTGGCCGCTATGGGGGCCGGGTTCGAACAGGCCATGGTGCTCAGCGTCGCAACGCTCAGCACGACGGGCCCGCTGATTGAGCTGGCCACTGATGTTCCGATCCGGTTGATAGACCTGTCCGCAGGGGCCAAGCTGACGCTGTGCGCGGCGATGGTCATTGGCCGGCTCGAGACACTTGCGATCATCGCCCTGATCACTCCTTCGCTGTGGCGGGATTGAAGCGGTTGGGTCCGGCCGTTTTTTCTGCTTAATTTTTCGTCTGGAATATCTTTACGCGGCGCTCCATACTGAACCGGAGGGAGCGTGTTGGTCCGCAACGCGTGGCAAGAACAATGGCGAGATTATATAAATATGGCTTCGGACAGACAGAATCTTCAGGATGCCTTCCTGAACAATGTACGGAAAGCTAAGGTTCCGGTTACAATTTTCCTGATCAATGGCGTGAAATTGCAGGGTGTGATCACCTGGTTCGACAATTTCTGTGTATTGTTGCGCCGCGACGGACAGTCGCAGCTGGTGTACAAGCACGCGATATCAACCATCATGCCATCACAGCCGATCAACCTGTATGAGGGCGAAGACGCCTCTTGATGGAACATGACCGGACGCGCACCCGGGCCTGGGTGCTGCATCCCGAAATCAAATCAGATGAACAGCGCCGCGTTCCCGAACCGGCGCTGGCCGAGGCGGTTGCGCTGGCCGCCGCTTTGCCCGATCTGGACGTGATCGGGTCTGAAATCGTTCGCCTGCAACGCGCCCAGCCCGGCTATTTGTTTGGCAGTGGCAAGATCGAGGAACTGGGCGAGCGGCTTCGTGAAAACGAGGTTGAACTGGTTCTGATCGATGGGCCGGTGACCCCGGTTCAGCAGCGCAATCTGGAAAAGGCATGGAAGGTCAAGATCCTCGACCGGACCGGGCTGATCCTTGAGATTTTCAGTGACCGTGCGCGTACCCGCGAAGGGGTGTTGCAGGTGGAAATGGCTGCGCTCAGCTATCAGCGGACGCGTCTGGTGCGGGCTTGGACCCACCTTGAACGTCAGCGTGGCGGCTTGGGATTTGTCGGCGGACCTGGCGAGACCCAGATCGAAGCCGACCGTCGCGCCATTGACGAACAACTTGTGCGTCTGCGTCGCCAGTTGCAGAAAGTAGTCAAGACCCGCACGTTGCACCGTGCTGCGCGGGCCAAGGTGCCATATCCGATCGTTGCATTGGTTGGATATACCAATGCCGGGAAATCTACTCTGTTCAATCGGCTGACCGGGGCCGAAGTGTTGGCCAAGGACATGCTGTTTGCCACGCTGGATCCAACTATGCGCCGCGTGCAACTGCCCGATGGCCCGGAAGTGATCCTGTCGGATACGGTGGGTTTTATCTCGAACCTGCCGACCGAGCTTGTGGCGTCTTTTCGGGCCACGCTTGAAGAAGTATTGGGCGCTGATCTGATTGTTCACGTGCGTGATATCAGCCATGAGGAAACCGAAGCGCAGGCGCAGGATGTCGAAGCAATCCTGACCTCGCTTGGTGTCGACGAAGAACGCCCCCGGCTTGAGGTTTGGAACAAGACTGACTTACTGAGCGCCGAAGAAAAAGACGCTGCATTGGCAAGGGCGGATCGCGATCCGGCCATATTTGCCATCTCGGCAGTTACCGGCGAAGGCGTGACCCCTTTGCTTTCCGAGATTGCAGCAATCCTGCAAGGGGCCCGGCACGAGGATGTTCTGAACCTGAGCTTCGCTGAAGGTAACAAGCGGGCGTGGTTGTTCCGGCAGGATGTTGTACAATCCGAAGAGCAGACCGAAAAAGGGTTCCGTATTACTGTCCTTTGGACGGATAAACAGGCTGCTCAATTCGAAACACTATAGAAACGGCGAAGTGGCGGAACTTGTCTGACACATTGGATCAAAGAGTATTTCTGACCGGATTTATTGATGTCCCAGCGGATCGCCTTGAAGATGTGCGCGCCGCTCTGTCCACGCATATCGCCCTCACAAAGGCGGAAGAGGGTTGCCTGTCGTTCGATGTTGTCGAGGATCAGATCACACCCGGACGGTTCACTGTATCAGAGGTTTTTGTGAATCAGCGGGCATTTGATGCGCATCAGCAGCGGACGAAGGCATCCGAGTGGTTTCTGATTACACAGGGAATACCGCGGAGTTATGCGATTGAAACCGCGGGTAAAAAGACGACCTAAGTCATGTGCCGTAAAGTTGCCGCTGTATATCATCGGTGTCGAACCAGCCGACTGACGATTGTACAAGATGGTCAGGTGCAAGTTCCCATTCATCCCATCCGCGCGCGATAACATAGTTGCCGGTCTGGGCATGATGCCCTTCACGTGTCCAGACAAACAGGGCGTGAGAGCCAGCCCATCGCATCATGTCGCACCGCACTTCCAGGTCCGGAAAATCGGCATAGACCTCTCGGGCCATTTCGGCAATCGCGGCACGCCCTTCGACAGGCTCACCCCGGTTGGTTGTTATCCGACCGTCCTGCGTGAAAAAACTGGCAACGGCATCGGCGTCACCTGAACTCCAGGCGATCGCGTAATCTCGGGCAAGGTTGTTCAGAGTATCCCGAATGCTGGCCATAGTTTCCCCCTGGTCCGAAACAGTTCGCCCGGTGATGGTAGGCGAAACTGCCGCGTGGCGTCCACGGTCCGGACAAAAAGGGGCGGGGACTCGCCGAAACCCCGTGCTTAGCGTGGGATCAGTTTGGTCACTCCGACAGCAGCGGCGCGGGCAAGGTCAAGGTCCAGCGACATGGGAATATATTCGCCACGCCGCCACAGCTGCGCCTGATCGTCGTAATAACGCGACAGGAAATGGCCCGATTGGCCGGTAGCCGTGATAAAGACCGAGCTGTTGGGATCGGCAAAGTCATACACACCGCGATACCCGGCTCCGTGCACGTTCTGAAACGGGTCGAGCCCTTCGCCCGAGGTGCGCCCGCGCAGCAAGGTGTTGTCGCCGCCACTGGTCGATTGGCGAATGTTCACAAAATACCGAAGTATTGGCACGTTTCCTAAAACGGGGTGATCGTGGGTTGCCTGATGCGCATCACCCCAGCGTAGGGATTCAAGTGTGCTACCATAGCGTTCGGTGATCCAGATCAGCGCATCATCCAATGCAAGTCGAGCCATTTCGGTACAGGTTTCAATCGGCGCGCTTTGTCGTACATCGCACCAGACACCGGCGCCATCAATGTCACGATAGACCCGCTCGATGAACAAAGGCTCGACATGTTTGAATTCGCTGGCCAGCGGCCCCAGCTCGTCCGAGATCAGGCGGAGCTGAAGGGCCCGCACCCAGGCTGCGTAGATCAGCGGTTCGGGCAGATGCTCGTTCATCTCGCCATTCCAGTCCGCCAGCAGCGACAGCGCAATCTGGCGCTGGCGCTCGGGCGTCCCTTCGGGGGCCGAGGCACCGGTATACCAAAGGTCAGCACCGATCAGTGGCAGTAGAGAGCGCGCGGTGAAACTGACGGTGTCCAGTTGCGCTTCGATGAAACTGTCGCGGGTATGCACCTCACGCGATTGCATCAGGCGTTCCCAGCGATGCACGCGCTGAGTGTCTCCCCATTCGTAGGACACATGATCCGGGAACGGGCGGTTGATGATCTTGTTATTCGTGTTGCCTAGAACGCCGCCAGCAGGGGCCACAAATTCCGGGTTGTTGGTGTAGGGTAGGCGACCTTGCCAGCGGTTTGCTTCGATCCAGCCGGGTGTCGGAATGCGTCCGCGGCTCTGGTTTTGCAGATCACGCCGGGGCATGGCGCCAATCAGTTTCATCCCTATCGTCGTTTTGTCGACCAGTGACAGATTCTGCGAGGGCGCAATGAATTGCCGCGCCACGGTTATGGCGTCCTGCACGTTGTCCGCATTCATCAGGGCCATGGACGCCGTCATCGAAGTGTCTTGCGGGCTGAGCGCAGTCCAGGACAAAGACGCAACATGGCCTGGCGGTGTGATAGTTTCCAGCTTGTAATCCGTACCGGGCAAAACCGGCCCGTTTTCAGTCCAGCGCAACGTCAGTGTAACCGGAGCTTCCCCTTTGATTTCAATTATCGAAGGACGGGTCTTGAATTCCTGATAACCGTCCGGGGTCAGGTATTCTTCGGGGTTGTCCGGGTTCAGCTGCTCAATGTGAATGTCCTGATCGTCAAGATAAGATGACGTCACCCCCCAACCCAACCGGTCACTACGGCCGGTCATGATTGCGGGAATACCAGGGATCGAGGCCCCAATGACGCTTCCCTTTGCCAGACCAAGATGTGCCAGATACCACACACCGGGGGCTGTGAAGCCCAGATGTGGGTCGTTGGCCAGCAACGTCCCACCGCTTGCCGAGCGCGAAGGCGCAGCAGTCCACGCGTTTGATGCGCCCGCCAACCCGCGTTTGGGAAGGGGGGACAGTGGCGTTTCAGGAAAACTCGTACCAGCGGCATAGCGTGGAAGGTTGGGAAACAGCGAAGCATATTCAGGCAGCGCGGCAATGCCGGGGCCGGGAACATCGGGCAGAATATCTGCCAGTCTGTCCGGATTGCTCAGCATCAAAGACGTCCGCGCCCGCAAAACCTCGTCGGTCAGGTGACCGGACAATTGCAGCGCCATGAGCTTGATCACGGCAATACTGTCGCCCGGTTGCCAGGGCGAGACGGGGGCATTGAACAGGAACATCTCTGGCGCGCCACGCCCCAATGCCTCGTCGTTGATCTCGGCTAGGCGTGCGTTGACCCCGGCAGCATAAGCACGAAGGGCAGCCTTGGTATAATCGTCCTGTACCTCGACCGAGCGATGGGCAAGGCCGTACAGATCCAGCCGGCGCAACAGCTTGTCAACGCGCAGGGTGCGCGGGCCAAAGATCTCGGACAAGCGGCCCTGCGCGGTGCGGCGCATGACTGTCATCTGCCACAACCGATCCTGCGCGTGGGCATATCCAAGACCGAAAAACACATCCGGGTCATTTTGGGCCAGAATGTGCGGCACATTGGCGGTGTCGCGCACGATCTCAACCGGAGCGGTCAACCCGTTGACTTCAAGCGTCTGGTCATAATCCGGAAGGGATTGACTGGCCAGAAAATAGACGAGGCCCATTGCGGCGAGGATCAGCATGATCAGACCCGACACGATGCGCACCAGCCAGCGGAAAACAAGACCCATTACTGCCCCAAATTCTAGTACATGAAGGTTGCGCGGAGATTAGTGGATGGCGGGTCCAACCGAAAGAGGAACGCGGCGAGAACCTGCGCGGAAAGGATGAAAACAAACACCCCACCGCAGCGTTCCGCTGTGATGGGGTTTGTCAGAAGAAGTGGGAAGCCCGAATTATGGGATAATTCGGGTATATTTCGTGCCTTCCACGGTCGCACCGATCTGAAGCCCAGCCTGTCCGAAGATGGCAGCCAGAACGGGCGATCGCAATGTCGTTGTGTCTGTCGACACGGAATCGCCCTGATCGCTGACCACATAGCCAATATCTGCTCCGGCTGTCCAACCACTGGAACGACGGAAATCGTTCAGGGCGTCTTCGGTCATGAAAAACAGGACATGCGCATATTGCTGCGCGCCGATCTGTAGCCCGGCCGTGCCCTTGACCGCCGAGTAGAAGTCAACTGTTGCACCGCTGATGCGCAGCGCGCCGCGGCCGTAACCGCCACCGAACACGAAACCGGCTTCGGTAATCAGCGGCATGACCAGCATGCCGTTGGCCTTGTTCGCAATTTCAACCGTGTTGGGATAGCGGCTGTACATCTCGGTCAGCGTGGCGTCGACACGGGCATCGATTGTTGCTGCGTTGGAATTGCCGACGCCGTTGCCACAGGCGGCGGTCAAGCTCAGACCTGCCATGCCCAAGGCAAAGCCGCGACGATTCAGTCGGGGGGAATTGGAACTGCTCATGGTTTTTTATCTCTGTAACTGTGCCTGAAATGCCGGGTGATCCCGGTCTTGGCGGCAAGGATACGCCGATCAGGGCGATGTGTCACGGGAAAGCTGCCCGATCGGGAAATCTTATCGGCGAAATATCGCGAAACTTGCGGGCTTTATCCCTGCAGGATGCGCGCAACCTGAGGAGAGAAATAGGTCAGAATTCCATCGCATCCGGCGCGTTTGAAGGCCAGAAGGCTTTCCAGCATCACCTTCTCGCCATCGATCCAGCCGTTCTGGGCTGCGGCCTGAACCATCGCGTATTCGCCCGATACCTGATAGGCATATGTCGGCGCACCGAAACTGTCTTTCACGCGGCGGCAGATATCCAGATAAGGCATGCCCGGCTTGATCATCACCATATCGGCGCCTTCAGTCAGATCGCGTTCGATCAGGCGCAGGGCCTCGTCCGAGTTCGCGGGGTCCATCTGGTAGGTCTTTTTGTCGCCCGTCAGGGCCCCCGATGCACCGACTGCGTCGCGGAAGGGTCCGTAGAACGCACTGGCATATTTGGCGGCATAGCTGAGGATCATCACGTTGTGATGGCCCGCCCGTTCCAGCGCGCGACGCATTTCCCCGATCCGGCCGTCCATCATGTCCGACGGGCCGATGATATCCGCACCGGCGTCTGCCTGTGCCAGTGTCATCTTTACCAGCGCCTCGACGGTCTGGTCGTTCACGATTTCTCCATCAACGACATATCCGTCGTGGCCGTTGATGTTATACGGGTCAAGCGCCACATCCGTCATTACGGCGACGTCTGGGGCCGCCGCCTTGATTGCCCGGATGGCCCGGTTTGACAGGTTGTCGGGGTTCCATGCCTCGGCGCAGTCTTCGGTTTTCAGCGCTGGGTCGGTGTAGGGAAAGATGCAAATTGCAGGAATCCCAAGGGCCTGGGCCTCGACCGCCGCTTTGGCAATCAGGTCAACCGATCTGCGAACCACACCAGGCATCGAGGGCACGGGCTCTTCAATACCTTCGCCATCGCGCACGAAAACCGGCCAGATCAGGTCATCCGTTGTCAGAGTGTTCTCACGCACCAGCGCACGAATTGCCTGTGATTGACGGGCTCGGCGAAAGCGGGTCATGGGAAATGGGGCAATGGTCGGTTTCATGGCGCGTTCTCCTTGAACATTCGTGCATTGGGTGGCATGAATTCACAAAGGTCTCAAGGGTATCAATGGACGTGCGCCTAGATGGAACCCCCCTGAGTAGTGCGAATAAAGGGTTGGGTTTGGACTGGTACTCTTCGATCTTTGAACTCATCGACATGCGCAGCTTTTCGAATCTGTGGTTCTGGATCGTACTGGCGGTACTCTGGTCGTCTGCCAGCCACTGGGTGATGGGCATCCCATATGATCTGGTTGTTCGTGCCCGCCGGATCGGAGGTCAGGTCGAAACCGATCTGCTCGACATCGTTCGCATCCATACAAATCGGATTCTGCTGATCGTCGACATGTCTGGCACCATCCTTTTGGCGTTTGGGTGTTTTCTGTTCACCGGGATGGCCACGCTTGGGTTTTATTATGATGTCGAGTTCGCGCAGGCCCTGTTTTTGCTTTTGTTCCCAATGACCTTGGTGCTTTTAGTGAATATCGTGCATGCAAGGCGTCTCCGGCGGCAGGAATTGACACTCGAAACTGTCTCGAAAACGATTTCCCGCTGCCGTCTGTATACCCAGATCATCGGCATGATCTCGATACTGGTCACTTCGTTCTGGGGCATGTATCAGAACCTTTCGATTGGCGTTCTGGGATAGAAGATTCTGAAAGGCGAGGCGATGAAGGCTCCGAACCACGTGACAGTTGGCGGCGCCCCCGAAGGGTTTGACGCGCAGCTGGTGCTGAACGAGATCGCCCGCAGCAGGGGGCCGGTGGCCCATGTCGCACGCGATGACAAGCGGATGGAAGCGATGCGCGCTGCACTGGCGTTCTTTGCGCCTCAGATGCCTGTCTTTGTGTTTCCGGGTTGGGATTGCCTACCTTATGACCGGGTCTCGCCTAATGCGGATATCTCGGCGGCGCGCGTCGCTACTCTGGCGGCGCTGGTCCACCAGATGCCCCAACAGTATGTATTACTGACCACGCTGAACGCCGCGACCCAACGCGTCCCGGCACGGGAGGTTTTGCGAGAGGCGGCGTTTACTGCCCGAGTTGGCCATCGCATAGATGAAACCGCTCTGCGAAACTTTCTGGTGCGTATGGGGTTCACACAAAGTCCAACGGTGATGGAACCCGGCGATTACGCCATCCGTGGCGGCATCATCGACATCTTCCCTCCGGGAGAGGCGGGCCCGGTTCGGCTGGACCTGTTCGGTGACGTCCTGGACGGCGCGCGCCGCTTTGATCCGGCGTCCCAGCGAACAACCGAAAAGCTGGACATCGTTGAACTTGCACCGGTGTCCGAAGTCATCCTGGACGAGGCCGCCATAACTCGGTTCCGTCAGAACTATCGCATCGAGTTTGGTGCCGCCGGTACGGATGACCCTTTGTATGAGGCCGTAAGCGCAGGCCGCAAACATCAGGGGATCGAACACTGGCTGCCGTTCTTCCACGAAAAACTGGAGACACTGTTCGACTACTTGCCGGATGCGGTGATCACTGTCGATGATCAGGTGACGCCCGCGCGTCTGGCGCGTTGGGATACGATTGCCGATCAGTACGAGACCCGACGACTGGCGCTGGAAAACCGATCTCGCATGGACACGGTCTATAAACCCACACCTCCGGGGTTGTTGTATCTTGACGATACCGCCTGGGAGGCGGCTGTCGCGGATCGTCGGGTTTTGCAGTTCAGCCCGCTGCCGCAAGCCTCTGGCCCCGGTGTCATCGACGCGGGTGGGCGCATCGGGCGCAACTTTGCGCCGGAACGCCAGCAGGAAAGCATCAGCCTGTTCGGTGCTTTGGCCAGTCACATCACTGCAAAGCTCGACAAAGGACCGGTGCTGATCGCCTCATATTCCGATGGCGCGCGGGAACGCCTGACCGGCCTGATCGAAGACGAAGGGCTGGCCGAGGCGATACATGTGGCCAACGGCACCCGCATTGGAAAACGCGGCTTGCACCTTGCCGTCTGGGCGTTGGAGCACGGGTTCGAAACTCCTGATCTAACGGTGATCGCTGAACAGGATGTGCTGGGCGACCGGCTGATCCGTCAGCCCAAAAAGCGCCGCAAGGCCGAAAACTTTCTGACCGAAACCCAGTCGCTCAGCCCCGGTGATCTGGTTGTTCACGTGGATCACGGTATAGGTCGTTACATGGGAATGGAGGTCGTCACCGCAGCCGGTGCCGCCCATGAATGCCTGTTGCTGGAATATGCCGAGCAGGCAAAGCTGTACCTGCCGGTCGAAAACATAGAATTGCTGTCGAAATACGGCCATGACGAAGGTCTGCTGGACCGTTTGGGTGGCGGTGCATGGCAGGCAAAGAAGGCCAAGCTGAAAGAGCGCATCCGCGAGATGGCGGATAAGCTGATCCGCATCGCAGCTGAACGTGCATTACGCAAAGCCCCGGTCATGGATCCACCGCCCCACGCGTGGGAGGAATTCAGCGCGCGATTCCCATATCAGGAAACCGAAGACCAGTTGCGGGCGATCTCGGATGTGATGGAGGACATCCATTCCGGCGCGCCGATGGATCGTCTGATCTGCGGTGATGTCGGATTTGGAAAGACCGAGGTTGCCATGCGCGCCGCATTTGTCGCCGCCATGTCGGGCGTTCAGGTTGCGGTTGTAGCGCCCACGACCCTGCTGTCCCGCCAGCATGCCGCGAGTTTCAGGGAGCGCTTTCGGGGGTTCCCGCTGGAGGTCCGGCAATTGTCGCGCTTTGTTTCGTCGAAAGAAGCCCAGAAAACCCGTGACGGGCTGGCCCGCGGGACAGTGGACATCGTGATCGGAACGCACGCTCTTTTGGCCAAGAACATACGGTTCAACAATCTGGGGCTTTTGATCATCGACGAGGAACAGCATTTTGGCGTGGGACATAAGGAACGGCTGAAACAGCTGCGCTCAGACATTCACGTGCTAACCCTGACCGCGACACCGATCCCGCGAACGCTGCAACTGTCATTGACCGGCGTGCGCGATCTGTCGATCATCGGCACACCTCCAATCGACCGACTGGCAATCCGCACCTATGTCAGCGAGTTCGATGCCGTTACAATCCGAGAAGCGCTGCTGCGTGAACACTATCGTGGGGGGCAGACTTTCTATGTTGTACCGCGCATCTCGGACCTGCCTGAGATCGAAGAATTTCTGAAAGATCAACTGCCTGAGCTCACTTACGTGGTTGCCCATGGCCAGATGGCAGCGGGTGAGCTCGATGATCGGATGAACGCGTTTTATGACGGGAAATTCGACGTGCTGCTGGCCACAACCATTGTCGAAAGCGGGCTGGACATCCCGACCGCAAACACGATGGTCGTGCACCGTGCGGACATGTTTGGCCTTGCCCAGCTCTATCAGATCCGGGGTCGCGTTGGGCGCTCGAAAACCCGTGCCTATGCTTACCTGACCACCAAACCGCGCCAGAAACTGACCGCTGCCGCCGAAAAACGCCTGCGTGTTCTGGGCTCGCTGGACACGTTGGGGGCCGGGTTCACTCTGGCCTCGCAGGATCTTGACATTCGTGGTGCGGGCAACCTGTTGGGTGAAGAACAATCCGGCCAGATGCGCGATGTGGGCTATGAGCTTTACCAATCCATGCTGGAAGAGGCGATTGCCAAGATCAAAGCCGGCGAGATGGAGGGGTTGTCGGATGCGGACGATCAATGGGCTCCGCAGATCAATCTGGGTGTGCCGGTTCTGATCCCCGAGAACTATGTGCCAGATCTGGATGTGCGCTTGGGGCTCTATCGCCGCCTGTCGTCTCTGTCGACAAAGGTCGAACTGGAGGGCTTTGCTGCAGAATTGATCGACCGTTTTGGCAAATTGCCGAAAGAGGTGAATACCTTGATGCTGGTTGTGCGGATCAAGGCCATGTGTAAACGCGCCGGGATCGCAAAGCTCGACGGTGGGCCGAAAGGTGCGACCATCCAGTTCCACAATGACAAATTCGCCTCGCCGCAGGGACTGGTTGAGTTCATTCAAAATCAACGTGGTATGGCCAAGGTCAAAGACAACAAGATCGTCGTGCGCCGGGACTGGAAAAAAGACAGTGACAAGATCAAAGGGGCTTTTGCAATTGCCCGGGATCTCGCTGAAAAAGTGGTCGCGGCGCAAAAAAAGGTCAAAGCAGGTTGAGATGTGAGAGGGGGCTCTGCCCCCGCTGCGCGTTCCGCGCATTTCCCCCGGGATATTTATGGCCAGATGAAGAAGCGGATCCCTGCTTCATCTGGCTAAAAATATCCCCGCCGGAGGCATCGTGCGTCAGCACGATCAGGACACTTTAGCTACGCATTGCCGCCTGCGCGCAGAAGCAGGACGCAGCCACCATGCGGTCGGCACGGGCCAGCGCCAGGTCAAGCCGTTGTTTGATTTGCAGGACTTCAACCTGTTCGCTGCGTGCCTTGAGGCAATCGTAAAGGCCCTTCAAACTCCAGACGTTGTCAGGATGTATCGAGGCGCGACTTAGCGTGCCGCCCAAGCCCAGATCTTCACGATAGGCGTCTTCAGCTTCGGCCAGCCGTCCTTGTTCGTAAAGAAGCGCCCCAAGCGCGTGGCGGGTGGGCTGCATCCATCCCCAGGGTTCGTCATAGGGCAAGGTATCGTCCAGCTCGACCGAGCGGCGCAGATGGGCAAACGCGATTTCAAAGTTGCCCTTGCGGTACTCGATCTCACCGCGCAGCATTTCCCGCGCAATTTCCAGCAGGTCAATCACACGGTTGTTGTGCAGCCTACGTGTTTCCGGAACGCATTCTTTGGCGGCAAGAAACAGATTTTCTTCGGCCTCGGCATTGGCGATATCACCGGTTGCTGCATGAGCGATGGCGCGCGCGTAGTGTGTCGTGGCCGTCAGGGTGCGGAACAGGTCTGGGTCTGAGGGCAGTTCCAGTGCCTTAGCCTCGTCCCAGCGGCCAAACCGGATCAGGATGTGAGGGCCCATGGACATGTAGCTTTCGAAGTAATCGGCCATCGGGGGGCTTTCGATGCGCAGCAATTCTTCGGGTGTTGTATCCCACAATCCCTGATTGGCACGTAGGGCCGGTTCCATCTGTCCAAGAAAAAGCGCACCGTAGATGGCAAAGTGATAATTGTGCTGGCGATAGCCTGTGTAAATGTTGAACGCGCCTTCGCGTTCGTAATATTTCAGGTCGGCTTCCGAGGCTTTTTCGTTCCAGTGCACAACGTTGTGGTAATGTCCGCAGAGCACATCGATATGTGTCGGCATATGTACCAAGTGGCCTGCATCTGGAACCAATGTGCGAAGGACATCCCCTGCTTTCAGGGCTTTTTCTGGTGTTGGAGACATCTCCATCAGATGAACATAGAGGTGCAGCAGGCCCGGGTGTGACATCGCAGCCGGATCGTTCGCCATGGCCCATTCAAGCGCATCTTGCGCTTCCTTCGTTGCCGCGCCCTGGGCGGGTTGGCCCGTTTTCAGATCCCACATCTTCCATGGCGTCAGGTTCAGCAGCGCTTCGACATAGATGGTACGCAAGTCGAGGTGGTCCGGGTGCGCCGCAAATGCCGCGCGCATCGCTTCGGCAAAACCGTGGTCCCATTGGTGCATGTCCTGAACCGGATCACGTTGCGGGTAACGCGCAAGCAGGGCCTGAATCAGGGCCTGTTCGACGGCAGTGCACCCTGCGAGCAGACCAAGGGCTTTTTGCATCGCTTCGTAAGCCTGTGCCAGCGCTTCTTCCTGACCCTTCTCATCCAGCAGGTCCCACGGGAGGTTGTAATTGGGACCGGCTGCATAGGCGACACCCCAATGGGCCATTGCGCAATTCGGATCATGCTCGGCCGCGCGTTGAAAACAGGCTACCGCCTCTTCGTGATTGTAGCCGTATGTCCAGTTCAGCCCGCGGTCGAACCACAGCTGAGCTTCGGGGCTGGAAGTGGAAACCGGGCAGGAATAGCTGCCCAGATCGTAGTAATCGTTCATCACAGTTCCTCCCCCTAAGTTCGGGGTAGGATAGCGTGTTTCACCCGAGATTCACAGGTCAGGCTGGCAGCCGTTCTTCGATGCGACCCATGTGGATCATCAGGCCAAACGACAGCACGCACATACTCAGAATGCCAATTGTCAACGGCGCGATGGATCCGTTGAACAGAAGCCCGATCGGCGCGGCGATTGCTGCAGCCATTACTGTTGAGATCGACCCGACAACTGAAGCGGCCATGCCTGCGATGTGGCCCATGGGCTCCATGGCAATGGCATTCAGATTGCCGATGGTTACACCAGCCATGAAAAAGACCATCGTCTGCCAGAAGACAAACAGGGCAAATGACATATCGGGCGAAAGGTTCGCCATGTTCAGGATGATGACGACAGACGTGATGGCTATCTGCGCGCCGAAGGCGAATGTGACCATCCGGCGCATCCCGACGCGCACCACCAAAGCTGCGTTCAAAAGGCTGGCCGAACCTGACATCAGGGCGACAAATCCGAACCAGAAGGGAAAGCTGTCGGCCCGATCATGGATCACATCATAGACCGGTTGCACCATAGTCAGCATGGTGAACAAGGTCCCCATGCACAAGGTCTGCACGAAGATAGACAAGCGCACGGTGGGATGGGCAAACATTTCGTTCACGGCCGCAATCATCAGGGGCAGGCGAAAGGGGCGGCGGTTCTCGACGGCCAGGGACTCGGGCAGTCGTGTACTCACCCAAAAAAGGACGACCAGCGCGAACAGGATAAAGGACATGAATATCCCGCGCCAGCCGAAGAGGGCGATAACACCAGCGCCCAGCATCGGGGCCGCTGCTGGTACCAAAGTGAAGATCATCATAGCGATTGAGATGATGCGCGCCATTTCCCGGCCTGAATACAGGTCACGGATGATGGCCATTGCCACCACACGTGGTCCGGCAGCGCCCAGCCCCTGTACAACGCGCGCAATCAGCACCAGTTCCAGCGAAGAACTGGCCCAGGCAACAGCCGAAGCCGCAATGTACAATAGCGCGCCGCAAAAGATCACCGGCTTGCGTCCCAGCGCATCCGATAGCGGGCCGGTAAAGAATGTACCGATACCCATTCCCAGAACGAAGGACGTCAGAATCAGTTGGGCGCGATTGACATCATCGGGGCTGAGCTGCGCGCCGATTTCGGGCAGGGCAGGCAGCATTGAATCGATCGAAAACGCGATAGTGGCGAACATCATTGCGATCAGCGCAATGAATTCCGCCTTCGACATGCGGTTGGCCATGAAGCACTCCTAACCTGTTCGCGCTATCATGGTGAGTCAGGTTAGGCCAGACTGGAAATTCGCACAGACCTCTGTGCTATTCTGCGGAGGAAGCCTCAAGTTGAGACATGATTTCGGCGATCACTTTCTCCCACATTTCAGGTGGTTGAGCACCCGGAACGGCATGTTGATTGGCAACAATATAGGTCGGGACCGAACTGACGCCCATTTCGCGAGAATGAGTATCACGGTTGCGAATATCCTCGCGGTCGGCGTCGGATTTCAACAGCTTCATGACCACCGCAGCGTCCATTCCGGCACTGTCTGCGATGTCGGACAGGACTTCGGGGTCGCCGATGTCTCGGGCCTGAACAAAATAGGCATCGAACAGCGCATCCACAACGGCATTCTGTTTGCCTTCGATCCCCGCCCAATGGATCAGGCGATGTGCATCCAGTGTATTAGGTGTGTGTTTCATGCCTTCAAAGTCAATCTTGAGACCGGCGCTTTCAGCATGTTCAACCACCGGCGCATAAGCACGCAAGGCACCATCTTTGCCGCCAAATTTACGCTCCAGATACTCGCGCCGGTCCATTCCATTTTCCGGCATATCAGGGTTCAGCTGAAAGGGGTGCCATTCGATGACAAAAGGGTGGTCCGGCACATTGGCCAGTGCTTTGTCGAGATGCGTTTTACCGATATAGCACCACGGACAGATCGGATCGGACAGGATGTCGAGCTTGACGGTCTGGGTCATGTGGCTGGTGCCTCGAAATAGGCCGGCAACGCCCGGCGCAGGAGTTTGCCATTGCCGCCGGTTGGTAGCGCAGACAGGTGGATGAAGGCGCGTGGTTGTTTATAACGTGCCAGGTTTGCCTCGACATAGGCGCGCAAGGCCGCATCGTCCAGCTTTTCCGGGCCGGTATAGAAGGCTGCTATCACAAATGTGTCCGGTTTGACCTCGACCGTAGCTGCACCGACCTGCGTGATACCGGGAAAACGGGACAGGGCGGCTTCGACCTCGACCGGGGACACGCGGTAGCCACCGGCATTCATCATGTCGTCGTCCCTGCCCAGATAACTGACCTGGCCGTCCACTGCCATTGCCCCCTGATCTCCGGTCAGGAACCATTCGCCCTGCATCCGGGATTCAACTTCATCGGGTGCGTTGAGGTAGGTCAGCATCAATCCGGGATCAGACCGATGAATGGCGATGGTACCTTCTTGCCCCTGCGGCACCGGGCCGTCCGGGCCCAGAATGGCCACGCGACGACCCGGTTGCGGGTGCCCCAATGCGTCGCCGCGCGCGGGGTGGGCCGGGCTTGAGGATATGAAAGTCGAGCATTCGGACATGCCGTAGGCTTCGAACAGTTCCGTACCGGTGGCGCTTAGCCATTTCTCGTGCAGAGCGCGCGAAAGCTTTTCCCCAGCGCATAAACCGTGGCGCAGGTCAGGTAAGTTGATTTGCTCATACTCTTGCACCAATTTGCGAAAGACCCCTGGTGCCGCCGCAAAGATGGTTGCACGATGCTGGTGGAGCAGAGCAGGCAGGGCGGTGATGTCCGTGCCCGGTTCCGGGATCAAGGCGGTTGCGCCGATGGTCCACGGGTCCATCAGTCCGGTGCCAAGTGTATAGGTCCAGTTGAACGCTCCGGCGTGACACAACCGATCGGACGCGCGCAGACCATACCAGCCATCGACCATCATCTGCCGCGCCCAGATTGCCCGATGCGCGTGGGCCACGGCACGCGGACTGCCCGACGTTCCCGAGGTGTAGACGACATATGCCATACGCTCGGGGTCGCCCAGTTCAAAGCTGGCAGGGGGCAAATGGTGCATAGCCTTCAGTTCATCCAACTCGATCTGTCTGGGATGAGGCGCGCATGAGACAGCGGGATCACGAAGAACCGCGGCTGGGGACAGATCGTCGATCATTCTGGCGGTTTCGGGTTCCGTCAGTTGCGACGATGTGGGCACCGGAATGATACCCACTGAAATCGCCCCCAGATAGGCAATCGGGAAATCCACCGTATTGCCGAGCCGCATCAGAACGATTTCGCCGGGTGTCAGACCTGCTTGCAGCAATCCTGCGCCAGTGCCCAGTACGGCGGATTGCAGGTCGCGATAGGTCCAGTCCAGCGCGCCGTGGGGCATTAATACCGACAAAGCCACTTTATCAGGGACCTGATCCGCGCGGCCAAGGACGTGCGCCGCCAGATTGAAGGGTGCAGGGCAGGGCGCGGGCGCCCCCTGATCGAAGACAGAAAACATGGCCATTGGCTAACGCGGTGTCTGGCGCGTTGCAAGCGCGGCTGGCCAAGCCTATAGAGAATGGCATGAGCACCCAAGATCCCAAATCCCTGATCCGAATTGCCCGCGATTCCGGCGATCACACCGAAGTTGAACCGCTGGACCTTGGCGCGCGCGTGCGCGAATTGCGAAAAGCGCGGAAATGGACGCTGGAGCAGGCCGCCAGTCAGGCCGGTTTGGCCCGTTCGACCCTCAGCAAGATTGAGAACGGGCAGATGTCACCTACCTATGACGCGCTCAAAAAGCTTGCGGTTGGGTTGGAAATCTCGGTTCCTCAGCTTTTCACACCGCCACAGCGGGATCAGGTCATCGGACGGATGGCGATTACCCGGATGGGCGAAGGGGCGGCTCACGCGACAACGACCTACGAGCATGAGTTGCTGGCCGAAACCCTGACCAAGAAGCACATGCTGCCCTACCGCGCGCGGGTTCGGGCGCGGTCCATGGATGAATTCGACGGCTGGGTGCGCCACGATGGCGAAGAGTTCATGTATGTTCTGACCGGTGTTGTCCGGCTCTATACCGAGTTTTATGAGCCGGTCGAAATGCGCAGGGGTGACAGCGCCTATTACGATGGCAGCATGGGCCATAACGTAATCTCCGTCAGTGACGAAGACGCGACAATCCTTTGGGTCACATCACTTGCTTAGCGACGCGCGGCAGAATTCTCTGTTCAGACCTTCGGTGAACAGGAAGTCTTCGACCTCTTCATGAGCTTCGTTCATGGTTAACTGGTGACGCTCGGCCAGATAGGCTTCGAACCCTTTACGATCTTGTGATACGCGCATCATGTCCTGGTCACGCAAATTCGGAAAACGCCGCTTTGCACGTGCGTAGGCCGCATTCCAGTCTTGTGTCAAATCCGTCCAGTTCATCATGTATGAGCTTTCCTTATGTAGCGATTAGGACTGCTCTCCCCCTCCTTAGGGTACGTAATGGGTGCCGTAAGGGAAGACATGACAAAATGTCGCAGCATGTCACTGCATTCCTTTTACAAGATTGTGCCTCTGCAATAGCTGCCGCAACAGGGCGGCGGGCTTGAAATTATTCAAAGTACTTGCGGATCAGGAGACCTGTTTGTTGCGGCACCGGAAAATCCCGGCGAGCAGATTGTAAAGGCGATCTCGATCTTTGGGCTACGTCTAAATATTTCGATTCAATGTAGCTTTTAGTGTTGGCCAAAGCAGGCCGAAGGCCCGTCTCATGGGATCATCCGGCGTCCGATATGGCCTGCATGTGGTGCT
This sequence comes from Ruegeria sp. AG7, assembly GCF_056541545.1. Classification (NCBI taxonomy): domain Bacteria; kingdom Pseudomonadati; phylum Pseudomonadota; class Alphaproteobacteria; order Rhodobacterales; family Roseobacteraceae; genus Ruegeria; species Ruegeria sp. AG7. Next base: position 149,503 of record NZ_JBQFYP010000003.1, on the reverse strand, counting down.
GCGATTTGTCGTCGCCAAACGTATACCTGAATGTGATGGCAATGTGCTGATTTCCGCCGACAGGCGTGGTTTTCATGGGCCAATCGGGCAGGAAGAGCAAAGGAATCGTGTATTTCAAGGCGTCCGCCAACACACCGCGGTGAACAGCCGGTGTTGTACAAAACCCGGCTGCCCTGATGTTCATGTGACTACCGGGCGTCGTACCACCACACTTCCGGCATGTATTGCGGTCCATCGCCATAGATTGGCACAGTGTCGGGGAACCTGAGCTCGCGTATGTGGGCAATCCGCCCGACATCAAAACTCCAGATCGGGATGACATAGCGACCGGCCGTCAGAACCCGGTCAAGCGCGCGGGTTGCCGCGGTGAAATCTTCACGTGTTTCCGAGGCAAGCATGGCGTCAATCATCGCATCAACAGCGGGCGAGGCCACGCCCATCAGGTTGCGTGTGCCGGGTGTGTCCGCGTTCTCGCTTCCCCAATACAAACGCTGTTCATTGCCGGGAGACAGTGAAAGAGCACGCCGGAAAGGCGTAACATCAAAATCCAGTTCCCCAGTGCGCCCGACATACTGCGCGTTGTCGACCTGTTCCGTCGTAACCTGAATGCCAAGCCGTTCCAGAGCGCGGGAATAAATCTCGACCACCGACGCCATCTCGCTGTCACCCTGCTGCAGCAAGACCGTCATTTTGAACGGGTCACCATTCGTGTTGCGCAAGACTCCGTCCTGAACGGTCCAACCCGCTTCGGTCAACAGTTTGGTGGCTTTGCGAATATTTGCGCGGTTGCGGGCTGAACCGTCGCCCTTCGGCAGTTCATACCCTTCCAGCGTGCCGGGGATCAGATCCGAGGCAAAGGGTTCCAGCAGGGCTTTTACCTGCCCTTGGGCCGGTCCGGGCTGCATGGCCAGGTCCGAGCCTGAAAAGTAGGACGTGATCCTTGGCTGCGCCCCACCAGTGATCGTGTCGTTGATGAACTCGAAGTTGAAGGCCAGCGTCATGGCCTCGCGAACGCGCCAGTCGTCGAACGGGGCTTTGCGGGTATTCATCACGAACCCGGTCATGCCTGACGGTTTGCCATGCGGGATCTCGGTCTTGATGACATCGCCGCGCTGAACGGCGGGGAAGCTGTATTGCGTGTCCCATTTGTCGCCGTTGAACTCACGCACCGCTGATAGCTCACCGGCTTTGAAGGCCTCGAACAGGACGCTGCCGTCGCCGTAGAACTCGATCCGCATTTCATCCAGATTCATGGTGCCGCGACGGAACGGGATATCCTGCCCCCAATACTCAGGGTTGCGACGAAGGTTCACATAGCGCCCCGCCTCGTAGCTTTCGATCACATAGGGGCCGGTTCCGATTGGGACATCGTGCAAGGCGGCGTCGGCAAATTTCTTGTCCTTCCACTGCGCCTTTTGGAGGACCGGACGCATCCCTGCGAGCAGGGCAAGTTCGCGATCCGGCACGTTGAAAGTAATCCGAACCGAACGCGGGCCGGTCTGTTCGATCCTGTCGATTTTGTCCCAAAAACCGCGATAGCGCAGATGCCCCTGAGTGCCGAGCGTCTCGTATGACCAGATCACGTCGTCAATCGTGACCGGGCTGCCGTCGGAAAACCGGGCCTCTTCCCGCAGGGTAAATTCAACCCATGACCGGTCGGGAGCCGTCTCAACTGATTCGGCTAACAGCCCGTAAAGTGTGAAAGGTTCGTCCCAGGATCGCCCCATCAGGCTTTCATGGGTCCAAAATGGCAATTGCCAGGGCGAGGTGCCTTTTTGCAAAAACGGGTTCAGGCTGTTATAGCCGCCAGTATTTCCGAAAACGACTTTGCCGCCTTTGGGCGCATCGGGGTTGGCATAGGGTAGGGACACAAAATCCGGTGGTAGGGCCGGGTCTCCATACATAGCTATGCCATGAGACGATTCTGCATGGGCGGACGAGATCATGAAAATGCTGGCGATTCCCGCCGCAAGTGGTCGAAACGGTCGGAGAAAATCCGGGCTCATTTTGGAAACAATCCTGCTCTGGCCTTATTTTGTTGGGATTCACCGTAGTGATGATTTTTCATATTATCAAACTTTTAGCTTGGACGAAGGCGTGGAATTGCTTATAAAGGATGCACTGCTCGATAGGTTTCTTGCCTGTATGAAACCTGCCTCAATAACTTAACGCCCGCTTCGTGCGGGCGTTTTTTTTTGGCTGCTTGAGAAGTGTCAGGCTGGGATTTCAGACCAGTGTGTTTCCCCGTTTTCTTTGCAGGTGCAGCATGGCATTGTGCACCAAATCATCGCATCAGGGAGAACGGTCATGAGCCTTTCCGGCAAAACAGCAATCATCACTGGGTCTAATTCTGGCATCGGTCTGGGGGTCGCGCGCGAGCTGGCGAAGGCTGGAGCAGATGTCGTCCTTAATTCCTTTACGGACCGTGACGAAGATCACGCGTTGGCTGCTGAGATTGCCAAAGAGACCGGAACCAACGCGCGTTACATCAAGGCGGACATGTCAAGAGGCGATGAGTGCCGCGCGCTGATTGAGCAGGCCGGATCTTGCGACATACTTGTGAACAACGCGGGCATTCAGTTTGTGTCCCCGATCGATCAGTTCCCGGTGGATAAATGGGATGCGATTATTGCGATCAACATGAACTCGGCCTTTCACACGACCGCGGCCGCACTGCCGATAATGCGCAAAGCGGGATGGGGTCGTATCGTGAATATCGCCTCGGCGCATGGTTTGACGGCGTCGCCGTTCAAGGCAGCCTATGTTGCCGCCAAGCACGGGGTGGTGGGGATGACCAAGACCGTTGCCTTGGAAACGGCGCAAGAACCGATCACCTGCAACGCCATTTGCCCGGGCTATGTGCTGACGCCTCTGGTCGAGGCCCAGATCCCGAACACGATGAAAGAATACAATATGAGCCGCGAGGAGGTCGTGAAAAACGTGCTTCTTGAACGGCAACCTTCCAAGGAATTCGCCACCGTTGAGCAATTGGGTGGGACAACCATTTTCCTGTGTTCGGACGCGGCGGCGCAGATCACGGGAACCACGATTTCTGTCGATGGCGGCTGGACCGCCTTGTGATTGGCCTTGGGGGCGCTGCCCCCAAACCCCCGGAGTATTTCTGAAAAGATGAAGGGTGAGGGCGGTGATACGGATCAATCTGGCTTTGCAGGGCGGCGGTGCGCATGGGGCATTCACCTGGGGTGTGCTTGACCGGCTGCTGGATGAGGAAGACATCGAGGTTGCTGCGATCACCGGAACATCCGCCGGTGCGTTGAACGGTGCGGCGTTCAAATCGGGGATGGTTCATTCAGGACGTGAGGGTGCGCGCGCGCAACTGGATGGGCTTTGGAGGCGTATGGGCGCGATTGGTGACATGCGTATCGCCAATTGGTTTCGCGGGTTGGAACCGGCCGCAATCGCGCAGGCGATGGAATATTCGGTGCCGTTTTCCTTCGGTGATGCCTGGTCGCGGATGGTGTCGCCTTATGCTTATGGTCCATTCTACAGCAATCCGCTGGAGCCGGTGGTGGACAGGTTCAATTTTGCGGAAGTTTGCGCCGATGCGGGACCCCGCCTGTTTGTGTGCGCCACCTGCGTGAGAAGCGGCAAGATCCGCGTGTTTACCGGCGAGGAGGTCTCGACAGATGCCATTTTGGCTTCGGCCTGCCTGCCGACCCTGTTCAAGGCTGTCGAGATATTTGATCCAAAGACAGACCGGATCGAGGCCTATTGGGATGGCGGTTATACTGGTAATCCGGCGCTCTATCCGCTGTTCAACAATGATCTGCCGGATGATGTGGTGATCGTGAATATCAACCCGTTGGAGCGCGACGCGGTGCCGGTCACACCGCAGCAGATCCAGAACCGGATAAACGAGATCAGCTTCAATTCATCCCTGTTTCGCGAATTGCGGGCAATCAGCTTTGTTCAACGGCTTCTGAAAGAGGGCAAGCTGAAGGCCGGGGACATGAGCCGCGTTCTGGTGCATATGATTGCCGATAACGAGTTGATGAGCAGCCTGTCTGTTGCCACTAAAACCGTGCCCAACCCGGTTATTTTGCACAAGCTGAAACAGGCGGGGCGGGTAGCGGCGGATCGTTTTCTGGCCAAGCATAAGAGTGATCTGGGTCAGACCAGTACTGTCGATCTGCCAGCTATGTTCGGTTAATCACTCGGGCGGTTGCGTGGGGTCTTTTTCGTTGGGATAAACGAGCCCGGCCGAAATCACCAGTTTCGCGGCATCCTCTATTGTCATGTCCAGCATAATTACGTCTTCCATCGGGAAAAACAGCAAAAAGCCCGAGGTCGGGTTGGGTGTAGTCGGGACAAAAACGCTGAGCAGCTCTCCTCCAGTTTCCGCGCGTTTGCTGATTTCGCCTTTGGCGGTTGTCGAGACGAATCCAATGGCCCAGATCCCGCGGCGGGGATACTGGATCAGGCATGCCTTCTCAAAAGAGCGTTCGGTTTGGGCAAATACGGTTTCCGAGATCTGTTTGATCCCGGAATAGATCGAGCGGACGACCGGCATCCGATCTACCACGCTTTCAGCGAACAGGATCAGGGACCGGCCCAGAATTCCTTTTGCGATCCACCCTACGATAACGGTAAAGATCAGGAAGATCACGACGCCCACGCCGCGCAGGTTGATACCGACGTAACGTTCCGGTTGGAATTGATGAGGAACCAGTGGCAGGACCGCACTGTCGATCCAACCGACTACCGACCAGATCAGCCAGACCGTCAGCCAGACCGGCGCAATGACAACCAGCCCCGTCAGGAACGACGCGCGCAGCCGTGCCAGCATGCCGGGGCGGCGATGAAGCGGTTCTTCGTCGAACGGTGTATTCATCTTGGATCCGAGTGGTTATCGGGATTTAGGTAGTCAATCGGTAGCCTTGGCACAATAGGCTTGCGTTATCCCTGTTCTACCAGTGCCCGTGCAATCGCCGCCGCGAGGCGCGCATTGTTACGCACAAGGGCAATGTTGGCAGTCAGCGAACGGCCTTCGGTCTTTTCAAAGATACGTTGCAGCAGATAGGGCGTCACATCTTTTCCGGTAATCCGATGCGCATCAGCATCAGCCTGTGCCTCGGCGATGATGGGGGCCAGTATTTCGGCAGGGATCTGATCCGCGATCGGGATCGGGTTGGCCACCAGCTGCCCGCCAGGCAGGCCCAATGCGCGACGGGTTGCATGGGCCTTGGCGATAGCTTCTGGAGCGTCCATGCGCAGGGGGGCAGCATAGGGTGACTTTGCAGACCAGAAGGCAGGAAACGCATCCTGACCATGGGCGATGACTGGAACCCCCAGCGTTTCCAGAACCTCAAGGGTTTTGGCCAGATCAAGGATAGCCTTGGCTCCGGCTGCGACGACGGTGACCGGTGTATGGCCAAGTTCGTGCAGATCAGCCGAGATGTCGAACGTGGTTTCGGCGCCCTGATGCACGCCACCGATGCCGCCTGTAGCAAATACCTCGATCCCGGCGTAATGCGCGGCGATCATAGTGGCGGCGACGGTTGTGGCTCCGGTGCCGCCGGTCGAGATGCATGCCGCCATATCCGCGCGCGAGATTTTGGCAACGCCTTGCGTCTGACCCAGCCATTGCAACTGGTCCGGCTCGAGCCCCACATGCAATTTGCCTTCAATCACCGCCATGGTCGCCGGAACCGCCCCCGCATCGCGGATGTCCTGTTCGACCTGAGCCGCAACTTCGACGTTTTGCGGGTAGGGCATTCCGTGGGTGATGATGGTGCTTTCCAGCGCAACGATGGGATGGCCCGCGTCCTTGGCGGCGCGGACCTCGGCAGAATATTGGATGTCGATCACAGTGGGGTTTCTCCGGAAACGTAGGTTGCTGCGGCATGCAGAGCGCGGGTTAGAGCCTCGTCACTTGATGCGCCGCCGGATTCTGAGGCGATATGAGCCGCCATGAAGGTATCCCCGGCACCGGTCACACGGGTGACCAGAACGGAGGGGGGTGTTTGGGTTAGAATTTCGTCTGAACTACCGACCGTGGCCGAGCTGCCGCCATCGGTGACCAGCACGCGTAGCGCGCCACGATCCAGAAGGCCTTTTGCGGCAGATTCAGAATCGGTGAATTCGCGCTGGCACAATATTCCTGCCTCTTCGAGGTTCACATAAAGCGTGGCGCGGGCGTGTTTCAGGAAGGGCAATAGGCGCTCGGCCTTACCGGGCGAGGCCGGGGCAACACGCAGATCGGCACGGGCGAAAGCAGGGCTTTGGGCGATTTCTTCCAGCAGGTTCAGGGTCAGGTTGCCGTCAAGCGCAATAGGTCCCTCAAAGGGCATGTTTTCATGACCAAGCGGGCCGTGCATCAGCGGACGCAGGATCTTTGCGCCAGCGGCTTCCAGCGAATGCGCGTCGGCAATGGCCGCGATCAACCCGTTGGCACCTTCGACGGCCATATACCGGTCGGTTGGCAGGTCCTGCGAGCGATAGATGTGATCCGTGATCATGCCGAGGCGGGAGCAGGCATGAATCAGTTCGTCGCCCTCGGGGTCACGACCGATGGCCGTCAGCAGGGTGGGCGTCATACCAAAACGCACCAGCGTCATGGCTATGTTCATCGCAACACCACCCGGCAGGCGAGTAATCCGGCCGGGCACGTCCGAGCCATGCCGCATGGCACTGGCTGATCGTCCGATCACGTCCCACAGGACCGAGCCGATACACAGGATATTACTGTTCTGAGTCATAAAGGACGTCATGCCGCAGCGGTGATGCCCATGCAAGTCAGAACGTTACCGCAATCAGAGATTTACGATCCACAGGTCCGATATACCCTTTGGGCTTGCGATCTGCGGCCTTCGCGGGAACAATCGAAAGCAATGATTGGTGATTTGATTTTCCTGTTGGAGCTTTTCGTATGAATGGCCCTGCTTTCCGCGCCATCTTTCGAACCCTCAAAACCTGTGCCCTAAGTTTTTTTGTTCTTGCAACTTTATATCCCGGATCGGGCAGGGCGCAATCCGCCCCGCCGACCGTCGTTGATTTCTGGGTCAAGTCCGACACTCTGTTTCTCGAGTTGAAATGGAATGCCGAGGCTATGTTGACCGGGAACAATCCCGCGCAGCCCGCTGCGTTTTCTGACGATCCAAACTACAAATCCTTGCGGCGAATGGTTTCGTCTGAGCTGGAACCCCAGATCAGAGAGTTCGTTCATCTCTGGAAACAAAATCTTGTGGTAGAGGCACCAGAGCGATTGAGTTTGTCTTATGAAGGTGTGCGTATTCCTGTAGTGGGGGACACGGGAAAAGTACGCATCTCCAAGCTGTTGCTGACTGCACCTTTGCCCGATCAGGCGTCAAACCTGCGTCTGACCTGGCCGTCAGAAAGCGGACCAATCGTTCTGCGACAGCAAAATGTCGCGGCCCCATACACCGGATATTTGGCTGCCGGTGAAGCCAGCCCGCTGATCCCCTTGCAAGGCGGGGCGTCTCTGACAACGCAACAAACATTGCAGACATATTTCACAAAAGGGGTCGATCAGTTTCTCCGAAACCCAATTAAGCCATCCATTCTTGTTTTGGCGCTAGTGTTTCTGTCTTTGAAATTGCGCCCGGTGGTATCTCAACTGATGTTCCTGTCAGCGGGCGCCCTGATCGGGCTTGGGCTGGGATTGTATGGCGTATTGGATGCAGGAAAAGTGAGCGAGGCCCCTGTTCTGGTTGCTTCGACCATCGTTTTGGCGCTGTGGAACCTGGTTGCCCGGCGATTGCAGGTCTGGCGTTTGTTGGCGGTTCTCGCCATTGGCGGTTTTCAAGGTCTGGTAATTGCCTCGAACCTGATCGGGATCGGGGTGCCACCAGATCATTTGCCCCCGGCCATCCTGGGCTTTGGCGCCGGGAGTATTCTGCCGCTTGTTGTTGTGGCCCTTGCTGGGCTTGCTCTGTCGCTTTTGTTTTCTGGCGGCTCGCACCGAACCCGAGGCCGGATATCGGTTCTGGCCTCGATGCTGATTGCAGGTGCCGGTGTCTTTTGGATTGTCGAGCCTTGGGTGCTGGGTTAAAGCAACGCCGCCAGCAGCGTTTTCAGCGCCGCCAGCGGATCGTCACTGCCCCAGATCTCATCGCCAATGCCAAAGAAATCAGTGCAGGGGGCCAGGTCGCGGATCAGTTCGGGTGTCAGCCCACCTTCGGCCACAACCGGAACCTCAATCATCTCGGACCACCATTGGAACAGGTCCTTTTCGGCGCGGGTTCCGTCCCTCAGTTTGGCCGAGCCGACAGGACCGAAGGCCACATAATCCGCTCCGTTTTCGCCAGCAGTCATACCATCATGGCTCGACGCGCCGCAAAAGCTTCCGACGATTGCATCAGCGCCCAGTTCCTTGCGCGCGGTGCGGACCGAGCGTGCAGCATCATCCAAATGCACCCCGTCCAGCCCCAGACGCTGCGCCAGCAATACATGGTTCGAGATCACGATGGCCACGTCTCGCGCGTGGGCGACTTCGCGGCAAGCGTCGGCCGCGCGAGCGATGGTATCTTCGTCACTTCCGGCCAACGCGAGGCGGACACAGGCAATCTCGACCCCGTCCAGCACAGTCGCCAGCTTGTTCGTGAACGTGCTCAACTCGATAGTCGGAGGCGTGATCAGGTAAATCTGCGGCTGCTCGGGGGTGTCCATGGGCGCGTCCTTCGGCTTTCAGTCTTTGGCGCGGTTTAGCGGATTGCGGCTGGGAAGCAAACTTTTATGGTCAAGAGCCTGCAAATAACGCCCTTGCGCCTTGCCCTGCAAGAGCCTGCCAATTACAGCAGGCCAAGTTTTCTTAAGGTGAGCCATGCCCAGCGACAAACCCCAGCCTTCCTTCGTTCTTGTGCGCCCGCAGATGGGTGAAAACATCGGCGCTGCTGCGCGGGCGATGTGGAACTTTGGGCTGGACCGGATGCGTATTGTAGCCCCCCGTGACGGCTGGCCGAACCCCAAAGCGGTGGCAATGTCCAGCGGTGCAGGGCGCTTGCTGGATGAGGCGCAGTTGTTTGATGATCTGGCCGGATCGCTGGCCGACAGCACGTTTGTCTTCGCCACAACAGCTCGTCAGCGGGGCTTGACCAAACCTGTCTACAGCCCCGAACACGCAATGAGGATTGCCGCCGAAAAGATCGCTGCGGGCGAGAAGGTTACAGTTCTGTTCGGCCCTGAACGCGCGGGGCTAGAGAATGAAGACATCGCCAAGGCCAACGCGATCATCTCGGTGCCGGTGAACCCGGAATATGCCTCGCTGAACCTTGGTCAATGCGTATTGCTGACCGCCTATGAGTGGATGCGCCAGACCGGGGATGTAGTGCATGAGTCGACCGACCTGGGCAAAGGCGACTGGGCCACGGGGATCGAAGTCGAAAAACTTGTCGAGCACTACGAGGACAGGCTGGAGGAGGCGGGGTTCTTCTACCCTCCCGAAAAGGCCGAAGGGATGAAGGTTAACCTGCGCAACCTGTGGTCGCGGATGCGGATGACACGGGCCGATGTGCAGATGTTGCACGGGATCATGCGGCAGATGGTCCGCTGGAAGGATAAAGGCTGAGGCTGGACCTATCTTCACCCAAGCCCTAGCTTGTGGCGAAATCAGGACATGAGGACAGCATGAGCGGTAAGCGCAGCATCTTCGAAGAGGTCACGGGCACCGAAAAACAACAGGCGGTTCAACCCGGTATGATCGACCGGGGGCGCGGCGGCGCGCGCAACGCGATCCGCATCTGGCTGATGATCCTGTTTGCTCTGGTCGTTGTGATGATCGCGGTTGGCGGCCTGACGCGCCTGACCGACAGCGGCCTCTCGATCACCGAATGGCGCCCGATCACCGGAGCTTTGCCGCCGATGACCGAGGCGGACTGGCAGGCAGAGTTCGACAAGTACAAGCAGATTGACCAATGGCGCATCCAGAACCAGTGGATGGAGTTGGGTGACTTCAGATCCATCTATTGGTGGGAATGGGGCCATCGTCAGTTGGGTCGCATGATCGGTCTGGTCTGGGCCGTTGGATTTCTAATCTTCCTAACAGCCCGCAAGATCCCGACAGGGTGGACCGGAAAGCTGATCGTTCCGGGTCTTCTTGGCGGTCTGCAGGGCGCTGTTGGTTGGTGGATGGTGGCTTCGGGCGTCACCCAGGGTGAAGGCATGACAGCCGTCGCGAGTTACCGTCTGGCAACACACTTGGGGCTGGCCTTTGTGATCCTGGGATTTCTGGCCTGGTACATCTTTGAACTTGGCCGGGAAGAGCGTGACCTGATGCAGGCGCGCCGGGCCAAAGAGGTCAGGCTGTTTTCCTTGTCTACAGGGCTGATGCATTTCGCCTTTTTACAAATACTCATTGGCGCGCTTGTCGCCGGGATCGACGCCGGGCGGTCTTACACCGACTGGCCGCTGATAGGGGGGCACGTGCTGCCCCCAGATGCGACTATGTTGGAACCGATGTGGCGAAATTTCTTTGAAAGCCCCGGTCTGGTACAGTTCATCCACCGGTGTGCGGGGTATCTGCTGTTCATCTTTGCCGTCGTCGTCTGGCGGCGTGGCGGCAGCAGCGCGCATCCACAGACGCGTTTTGCCTTCAACGCTGCTTTCGCCGCGCTTTCGTTACAGGTCGTCGTCGGCATCGTGACCGTGGTTTATGGCGCGCCATGGCAGATCGCTATCTTCCACCAGTTTATGGCCGTCATCGTTTGGACGCTGATCCTGCGCGCGCGGTTCCTCACGGCTTATCCAATCGCAACATCTGTGCGCGGAGTTTAAAACTATGACCGCTTTCAATGAACTGATGACCTTTCAGCGGGCAACTTCGGCTTTGGGCCAGATCGCCGGTCGGCTTGGCTGGGATCAGGAAACCGTCATGCCGCGCGGCGCAGCGCCTCAGCGCGCCGAAGAAATGGCAGCTATCGAATCTGTCCTGCACGCGCGCCGTTCCGATCCTCGTGTTGCCGAATGGCTGGATCAGGCCGCACCTCAGGATGAGGTCGGCAAGGCGCAGATGCGTGAAATCCGGCGCGCATATGATCGCGCGGTGAAGGTTCCTGCTGATCTGGCAACGGCGATTGCCCGTGTGACGTCCGCTGCACAGGGAAAGTGGGCGCAGGCGCGCGCAGACGAAGATGTCTCGGCCTTTCTTCCGGTTCTGGAAGAGGTAGTGTCGCTGAAACGACAGGAAGGCGAGGCGCTGGCGCAAGGGGGCGACGTATACGACGCCATGGTCGGAGATTACGAACCTTACACGACCAGCGCCCAGATCGCGGATATCTTCGACCAGATGCGCCCACGACTGGTAGCCCTGCGTGCCGCCGTGCTGGAGCGGCCCGAGCCCGCTGCCCTGAACCGCAGTTTTGATGAGCAGACCCAGATGCGTCTGACACAAAAATTGGCGGTCGCCTTTGGCTATGACCTGAACAATGGCCGCGTGGACAAGGCGGTTCACCCATTCAGTTCCGGCAGCGGTCTTGACGTCCGCATCACCACGCGAACCAGCGAAACAGACCCGTTCAACTGTTTCTATTCCACCATTCACGAGGTGGGCCACGCCGCCTATGAACAGGGGATCGACGAAAAATACCTCCTGACACCGCTCGGGTCTGGCGTGTCGATGGGCGTGCATGAAAGCCAAAGCCGGATCTACGAAAACCAGTTGGGTCGGTCGCGGGCCTTTACCGGATGGTTGTTCGAACAAATGAAAGAGGCGTTCGGCGATTTCGGCATTGCCGATCCGGACGCGTTTTATGCGACGGTCAACCGCGTCCATAACGGCTATATCCGCACCGAGGCGGATGAGGTCCAATACAATCTGCACATCATGCTGCGGTTTGATCTGGAACGCGCGCTGATGGCCGGAGACTTGCAGGTCGGCGATCTGGAGGCCGCCTGGAATGATCGGTTCAAGGCAGATTTCGGTTATGCGGTCGACAAGCCCTCGAACGGTTGTTTGCAGGATGTGCACTGGTCGGTTGGGCTGTTCGGTTACTTCCCGACCTACTCGCTGGGCAATGTCTATGCTGGGTGCCTCTATCAGGCCTTGCTCGGTTCAGAGCCCGATCTTGATGCGCAACTGGCCCGCGGCTGCACGTCCGGCGCGACCGGCTGGTTGCGTGAGCATGTGCAGCAGCATGGCGGCCTTTATGCACCGCGCGAGGTTATTGCCCGTGCAAGCGGCATCGAACCCGGACCGGACCCATTGCTAAGCTATCTCGAGGCCAAGTTCGGCGCGCTCTACGATTTGTGAGTTTCCGAATTGCGGCTCAGGCGTTAGAATCGGTGCACCGATACCATCGCCTGGGAGGCAACGATGACCGGAAACGCCCGCAAGAAAGCCAGTGATTTTGATCCGCGTATCCTCGAAATTTTCGACGGATATGTGCACGGCACGATGTCCAAGCGTGAGTTCATCTCAAAAGCCGGTAAATACACGGCAGCCGGAATGACAGGCGCAATGATTCTGGACCAGTTGCAACCTAATTACGCCTGGGCTCAACAGGTGGCCCCGGACGATCCAGCGATCCAAACCATGGTGGTCGCATATGACAGCCCGGACGGGCACAGCGAAACCAGCGGCCTGATGGCGATGCCGGCAAATGCCGAAGGTACACTGCCTGCGGTACTGGTCGTGCACGAGAACCGGGGTCTAAACCCTTATATCGAGGACGTTGTGCGCCGCGCGGCCAAGGCCGGTTTCCTGGCTTTTGGACCTGATGGGTTGTCCCCCCTTGGCGGCTATCCCGGTACTGATGAAGAAGGGCGCGAGATGCAGCGCTCGATGGACCGGGAAAAACTGATGGCGGATTTTTTCGCGGCTTTTGAGTTTTTACGTGATCACGAACTTTCGACAGGCAAGGTTGGCGCTGTCGGATTCTGCTATGGCGGAGGTGTTTGCAACGCGTTGGCCGTGGCCTATCCGGACCTTGCGGCCTCGGTGCCATTCTACGGTCGGCAACCACCAGCCGAAGATGTTCCGTCCATCGAAGCACCTCTTATGATTCACTATGCCGGTCTGGACGAGCGTATCAACGCTGGATGGCCTGCATATTCAGAGGCGTTGAAAGCCAATCAAAAGAAATTCAGCGTGCACTTCTATCCGGACGTCAATCACGGTTTTCACAACGATACGACGCCCAGGTATGACGAAGCCGCGGCAAATCTGGCATGGAGCCGGACCATCGCTTTTTTCAATGCCTACCTGACATGAAGTGAACTCCGGGAACCGTCGAACCGGTGCCCGGGGTTACTGTCATTCTTCCTCGTCGCCCTGATCGGCGATCCACGCGACGCTGACGACTTCTTCGCCCTTGCCGGTATTGAACACTTTCACGCCACCTGCGGAACGTGAGCGGAAAGAGATGCCATCGACCGGCACCCGGATAGATTGGCCTTTCGATGTGGCCAGCATGATCTGATCGTCGATCTCGACCGGGAAGGATGCAACCAAATCCCCACCGCGCATCGCCTTGTCCATCGCGGCTACGCCCATGCCGCCACGTCCGCGCACGGGGTAGTCGTGGCTTGAACTCAACTTGCCAGCACCACCGGCGGTGATGGTCAGGATCAGGTTTTCAGCCGCCGACATCTCGGCATATTTTTCTTGGCTAAAATCGCTGCTTGCTGCGGCTTCCTCGTCGTCACCAGCGTCTTCTTCGGTAAGCCCTGCAACTGCACGCCGCATCTTGAGATAGGCCACACGATCTTCGGGGGTCGCCTCGAAATGACGGATCACGGACATCGATACGACACGGTCACCGTTGGTCAGCCTAATCCCCCGGACACCTGTGGATTCGCGTGAGTTAAAGACTCGCACGTCGGTGGTCCGGAAGCGGATCGCGCGGCCGGAATTGGTGACCAGCATCACGTCTTCGTCTTCCGAACAGATGCGTGCATTCACCAGTTCGACGCCGTCGGGCAGCTTCATCGCAATCTTGCCGTTGCGCCGGACATTGGTGAAGTCTGACAAGCGGTTACGACGCACGTCACCTGCGCTGGTGGCAAAGACGATCTGGAGGTTTTCCCATTCCTCGTCCGGTACATCCACGGGCATGATTGCGGCGATGGAAACACCGGTTGGGATCGGAAGGATGTTGACGATGGCCTTACCTTTGCCGGTGCGCCCGGATTGGGGCAAGCGCCAGGTCTTGAGCTTGTAGACCATCCCATCTGTTGTGAAGAACAGCAGTTGTGTATGGGTGTTTGCAACGAAGAGGTTGGTAACAACATCCTCTTCCTTGGTCTGCATCCCCGAAAGGCCCTTGCCACCGCGTTTCTGGGCGCGGAAATCTGCCAGCGGCGTACGTTTGATATAGCCGCCCGAAGTGATGGTCACGACCATGTCTTCGCGCTCGATCAGGTCTTCGTCTTCCATGTCGCCCGACCAGTCGACGATCTCAGTGCGGCGGTCGACCGCGAACTGTTCACGCACGCTGCGCAGCTCATCAGCGATGATGCTCATGATCCGTTCGCGTGAGGACAGAATATCAAGGTATTCCTTGATCTTGGCTGCCAGTTCTTCCAGTTCGTCCGTGACTTCTTTGACGCCCAATTGGGTCAGGCGCTGCAAGCGCAACTCCAGAATGGCACGGGCCTGAACCTCGGTCAGATTATAGGTGCCATCGTCATTCATCTTGGACAGAGGATCATCGATCAGGCGCAAATAGCCTTCGATGTCGGAGGCAGGCCAGCGGCGGGTCATCAGTTTTTCGCGGGCCTCGGCGGCGTCCGCAGACGACCGGATCGTTGCGACCACTTCATCGACGTTGGACACCGCCACAGCCAGACCACACAGGATGTGGCTGCGTTCGCGCGCCTTGCGCAGGTCGTAGGCGGTGCGGCGGGCAACGACATCTTCACGGAAGTCGATGAACGAGGTCAGGAACCGGCGCAGGGTCAACTGCTCGGGGCGGCCACCATTCAGCGCCAGCATATTGCAGCCAAAGGAGGTCTGCATCGGCGAAAAGCGATAGAGCTGGTTCAGCACCACCTCGGGCGTCGCGTCACGTTTGAGCTCGACCACAACGCGCACACCGTTGCGGTCGGATTCGTCTTGTACATGGGCCACGCCTTCGATCCGCTTCTCGCGAACTGCCTCGGCGATCTTTTCAATCATCGCGGCCTTGTTCACCTGATAGGGAATCTCGTCGACAACGATGGCATAGCGGTCCTTGCGGATTTCTTCTACTCGGGTCTTGGCGCGGATGATGACGCTGCCACGGCCCTCCAGATAGGCCTTGCGCGCACCGGAACGCCCCAGCATCAGGCCACCGGTCGGAAAGTCGGGACCGGGGATGTATTCGATCAGCTGTTCTGATGTAAGGTCGGGATCGTCGATCAGCGCCAGAGTCGCATCGACCACTTCACCAAGGTTGTGCGGCGGAATGTTCGTCGCCATCCCCACGGCGATACCACCGGCGCCATTGACCAGCATGTTCGGGAAACGGGCCGGCAGAACCGTCGGTTCCCGGTCCTTGCCGTCATAGTTGTCCTGAAAATCAACCGTTTCTTTTTCGATATCAGCCAACAGGGAAGCGGCGGGCTTGTCCATCCGCACTTCGGTGTAGCGCATAGCCGCCGGGTTATCGCCGTCCATCGAGCCAAAGTTGCCCTGACCGTCCAGCAGCGGCAGCGACATCGAGAAATCCTGCGCCATCCGCACCAGTGCGTCATAGATCGCGCTGTCACCATGCGGGTGGTACTTACCCATCACGTCGCCCACCGGACGGGCCGATTTGCGGTACGACTTGTCGTGCGTGTTCCCCGTTTCGTGCATCGCATACAGAATGCGGCGGTGCACCGGTTTCAGCCCGTCGCGCAAATCAGGGATCGCGCGGCTAACGATGACCGACATGGCATAGTCCAGATAGGATGTGCGCATTTCGGATTCGATGGAAACCGTCGGGCCGTCGTAGACTGGGCGCTCGGGCGGGGTTTCATCCATGTTTTCAGGAATTTCTGGCGTATCGCTCACGTAAACTGCCCGTGTCTTGTTCTGGGTCTATATCTTGTGGGTATATCTTATCAGACCCGGCACATAAGGTGCAAGCAAGCAGCGCCTTTACAGGGAATTTCCGCGGTAATACTCAAGTAACATATTGTTATATAAGTATTAGAAGTTTTTCGTGGTATCTTGAATGGACCTTGTATCAAGCAGGAGGTCTGCATGAACCCAAGCGAAACCGAAATGATGCTCAAGGGGTACGGGCTGACAACGGCTGAGTTTTTCTATCATATGCCCGACTATATCCACGTCTTGAACACGTTCATCTGGCAGGATTACGACCTTGCGCCGGATCATCCGAAACTGTTCAAATTCATCGACTTCTGGCAGCGCGAAATCGAAGGCCCGCTGCATTCGGTCAAATTCACCCATCGCAAAATGATCGCACCGGGTGAGTGGCGCAATATGGTGGGCGAATTTCGTGTGAACTGAGCGAAGGGCAAGTACAAGTTCCGTTGGTGCATGCTCTTCAATCATTGAAGCGAAATGGTCGGCGCGTGTCTGATTATGCGTCCAAAGCGAAATCAGGAATTCCTGAATCGTTCAGCCAGAGCAACTGGCACCGCCCAGCACGCAGAATTTGGCACAATGGGGGTGGTTCAGGTGAACGTCAGCCTCGGATTCGGCCAGAGAATGCCCCATCTCGAACCCCGACTCATAGGGCAGCAGGGTGCAGGCCAACACGGCAGGCCGGTCAGCGCCTTTCCGTTTCACCACCATGCGGGCGCTGGCGCACATCAATGCATCGGGTGACTTGTTCAGTATTCCCCAGCAAGCCGTTGTAATCTCGGGAACTTCGACAGTTTCGTCCATTTCCGGGAACAGGACGGTCCGAGCCGGGTTATGCGGGTCAATGTCAAAGCCGTGCTCTGTAAAGAATGCGGCATAACCCGCGCGACTTTCCGTGTCAGACTCATCCCAAACGGTGCGCCCGGCAACAGCCATGTTAAAGCCGTGATCACGCAGCCACTTCATACCCGTCAGGGTTTTTTCAAAGCTCCCCTTGCCGCGTTCAAGGTCGTGCAGTTCTGCGCGGTAATGATCGACGGAAACACGCAGGGTCAGCTTGTCATTGAAAGTCTTTTGCAATGCCAGTAGCCCGTCGCGCACCTTGCGACGCATCATCGGGGCCATCGCGTTGGTCAGGATCAGAACTTCGTATCCACGCTCCACCGCGGCGCGGGTCATATCGATCATCTCGGGGTTCATAAAGGGCTCGCCGCCCGTAAAACCGATTTCACGCACAGGCCAATTGCGGGCTTCGATCTGATCCAGGTAGTCACGAACCTCGTCTGCAGTGATATAAACCAGTGCGTCATTGGTCGGGCTGCTGGCGATATAGCAGCTTACGCATTCAATATTGCACAGCGTGCCGGTGTTGAACCACAGGGTCTGAGGGTTGGTCAGGGAAACCTTTGCGCGGGTCTGGCCATCGGCCGTTACCTGTTTACGCTGAAACTTGCCGATATTGGCAAGCTGAGGGGCGTTGTCTTTCATTCCCGCATCCGGTTCGTTGAAGTCATCAAACTGATCTAGCCCTTTGTCGCGGATTTGGTAAGTCTGGTGCAGGGGTTCTGACAGAGTTTTGATCAACAAGATTTATTGAGCTTTGGTTGCGCTAACATTGGACATGCCGGAAGGGTCAGGGTAAGGACAACTCATGGTTTCACGTGTCATCCCTGTTGATCCATTTGATCTGATCATTTTCGGCGGCACCGGTGATCTGGCGCAGCGTAAGATCCTGCCTGCGCTTTTCCGTCGGTATTGTGCGGGTCAGTGGCACGAGGATGCCCGGATTATCGCAGCGGCGCGCGCCGGTCATTCGGCGGACGCCTTTCGTAAGATGGTTGCTGAGTCGCTGCAACGGCACGCTTCGGAACGCGCCCGGGATTCGCAAGCCCTGACCCGGTTCCTGCAACGGGTCGACTATGTATCGCTGGATGCCTTGACGTCGGAAGGTTGGGATGTACTGGGCGAAAAGCTCTCGCCGGACCGGGTTCGCGCTTTCTATTTCTCAGTCGGTCCCAGCCTGTTCGGGCCATTGGCCGAGCGGGTTAGGGCGTATGATCTGGTGACAGAAGAAACCCGCATCGTGGTCGAAAAGCCGTTTGGACATGATTTGGCAAGCGCGCGGGACTTGAATGCCACGCTGGCCGCGCATTTTAATGAAAATCAGATCTACCGGATCGACCATTATCTAGGCAAAGAAACCGTCCAGAATCTGATGGCGGTCCGCTTTGGCAATATGCTGTTCGAACCGCTGTGGAACAGCCAGTATGTCGACCATATCCAGATAACGGTTGCGGAAACTGTCGGTATCGCGGGGCGCGAAGATTATTATGAGCGCGCGGGTGCGATGCGGGATATGGTGCAGAACCACCTGATGCAGCTGCTCTGCCTGATTGCGATGGAACCTCCGGCCAAGTTCGATCCTGACGCAGTTCGGGATGAAAAGCTCAAGGTGATCCGGGCGCTTAATCCTGTTGAACCGCATCACATCGTGCGGGGGCAGTTTGCGGCCGGATCGGACGGGCCGGGATACCGGGACTGCGTTGGCAACCTGCGATCAACCACCGAAAGCTATGTGGCGTTAAAGGCCCATATCAGCAATTGGCGTTGGGCAGGTACACCGTTCTACCTGCGCACCGGCAAGCGTCTGGTGGCGCGCTCGTCGGTGATCAACGTGATGTTCAAGGACGCGCCGCATTCGATTTTCGGGGAAGAAGCGGGGCGTCACGCCAACACGTTGTCGATCCGGTTGCAGCCGAATGAAGGGATCACGCTGAAGGTGACGATCAAGGAACCGGGGCAGGGCGGGATGCGTCTGATCGATGTTCCCTTGGACATGAGCTTTGCCGAAGCCCTCGGCCCCGAAAATCAGGACCCGCCAGATGCGTATGAACGACTGGTGATGGACGTGATCCGTGGAAACCAGACCCTGTTCATGCGCGGGGATGAGGTTGAGGCCGCCTGGGCCTGGACCGATCCGATCATCGCTGGATGGTTGGCGCGCGGGGACGTGCCGAAGCCTTATGACAGCGGCAGCACGGGGCCGGGCGACGCTGAACTGCTAATGAAACGTGATGGACGCCACTGGCAAGGGATAAAGCCATGAAAATTCAGGAATATGCTGATCGCGAAATGCTTGCCATCGACGTGGCCAACGTGTTGGCGGGCGATCTTGAGGCCGCATTGCTGCACCATGATACCGTTGCAATGGCCGTCCCCGGGGGAACAACTCCGGGCCCGGTATTTGACAGCCTGTGTGCCGCCGATCTTGAGTGGGATCGTGTGCGTGTGTTGCCAACGGATGAACGCTGTGTGCCAGCGAATCATGACCGCTCTAACGAGCGTTTGATCCGCGAAAGGTTGCTGACCAGCAGGGCCTCTGTGGCGCAATATATTCCGCTTTATGTCCCTGGTGCAGAACCTGAAGCAGCGTTGCCTGAAATCGAGTCGCTGATTGCGCCGGTATTGCCATTGTCGGTGCTGGTACTGGGAATGGGCGAAGACATGCACACGGCCTCTCTTTTTCCGGGGATGGAAGGGCTGGAGGAAGCTTTGCGCAGTGATGCACCTACGTTGATCGTTGCCCGGACCGAAGTGCAGCCAGAGGCACGAATTTCCCTGACCGCTCCGGTCCTGGACGGGGCGCTGTCGAAACATCTGATCATCTATGGTCAGGCAAAGCGCACCGTTCTTGAAAAAGCTATGTCGCTACCGCCGGAAGAGGCACCGATCGCCGCAGTTCTTGGTGGCATGACCGTACACTGGGCGGAGTAAGGCAATGCATCTGGATGCTTTGAAAACACTGGCTCTGTCGAAAAGTGACCGTCGTATCCTTGACCTGTTTGCGGCAGATGCAAACCGGGCTGGAGCTTTTTCAACCTCATCTGGGGATATGGTCTTCGACTATTCAAAAACACAGATCGATGATGCGGTGCGATCCGCGCTCATTCAATTGTGTGCAGAGGCTGATCTGGCGTCTCGGCGTGATGCGATGTTTGCGGGCGAGAAGATCAACGAGACCGAAGGGCGCGCGGTGTTGCACACGGCCCTGCGCAACCTTGATGGCGGGCCGGTTGAGGTGGACGGTCAGGACGTTATGCCCGAGGTTCTGGACACGCTGCATCGGATGCGCGTGTTCGCTGAAGAGGTGCGTGGCGGCGCCATCGCTGGGGCGGGGGGCAACTTTACCGATGTGGTCAATATCGGCATCGGCGGGTCAGACCTTGGCCCGGTCATGGCCACGTTGGCGCTGGCACCTTATCACGATGGGCCGCGGGTGCATTACGTCTCGAACGTCGATGGGGCGCATATCGCGGACACGTTGCGGCAGCTCGACCCGACGCGCACGCTGGTCATTGTCGCCTCAAAAACCTTTACCACAATCGAAACGATGACCAATGCACGCACCGCCCGTGCGTGGATGTCCGAAGGCGGGGGCGATCCGACGCGTCAGTTTGCCGCCGTTTCCAGCGCTTTGGACAAGACGCAGGCCTTCGGTATTCCCGAGGCGCATGTTTTTGGTTTCGCTGATTGGGTCGGTGGGCGTTATTCGGTTTGGGGGCCGGTCGGCTTGCCGGTCATGATTTCGGTTGGTTCAAAAGCTTTTGACGCGTTTTTGCGTGGCGGGCAGGCGATGGATCTGCACTTCCGCTCGGCTGACTGGGATGAAAACATGCCCGTGATGCTGGCATTGGTTGGCATCTGGCATCGACAGGTTCTGGGATATACCAGCCGTGCGGTGCTGCCTTATGACCAGCGGTTGTTGCGTCTGCCCGCTTATTTCCAGCAGTTGGAGATGGAATCGAATGGCAAATCCGTGGCGATGGACGGGTCGTCCTTAACCATGCCTTCAGGACCTGTCGTCTGGGGTGAGCCGGGCACCAATGGACAACACGCGTTTTACCAGCTGATCCATCAGGGCACGGATGTCATTCCCTGCGAATTCATGGTTGCGACCGAGGGGCACGAACCCGAACTGACCCATCACCACCGTCTGCTTTTGGCCAATTGTCTGGCCCAGTCCGAGGCCCTGATGCGTGGCCGTTCGTTCGAAGAAGCGCGACAACGCATGGCGCAGCAGGGGTATCTGGGTGATGAACTGGACCGGCAGGCCCGGCACCGGGTCTTCCCCGGTAATCGTCCTTCGACAACGTTGATTTACCCCAAACTCACACCGTTTGTGTTGGGTCAGATTATTGCGCTTTACGAACACCGGGTGTTTGTCGAAGGCGTGTTGCTGGGCATCAACTCTTTCGACCAATGGGGGGTTGAGCTGGGCAAGGAACTGGCCAATTCGCTCGGCCCCATTGTGGACGGTGAAGAAAGCGCCGAGGGCAAGGATGGGTCGACCGCGGCCTTGGTCGCCTACGCACTGAAACACCGGGATTAGGCGGCGGGAATGTAGTCCGCTATCGGTGTGGGTTGCATTCTCTTATTGTCAGACAATTAAATGATTGGCAGGGTTCCGTCTTAGGAAACGGCTGGACTGACGTGACAGGGAACACCTCTGCCTGTCAGTGCCAGACGGAACAGGCCGGGGCCAGGCAAGGTCCCGCCCATGACGGGAGGATGTCCATGCTGGGACAGATGATGACGCAGCCTTTGCTGATTTCGTCGTTGATTGATCACGCGCAGCGCTACCACGGCCAGACCGAGATCATCTCGGTCGAAACGGATGGAACAGTGACCGAAACCAACTGGTCCGAGATAGCCGTGAACGCCCGGCGTTTGGCGTCGGCCCTGACGCGGCTGGGTCTGGAGCCGCAGGACAGGGTCGCGACGCTGGCCTGGAACAATCGTCGCCATCTGGAGATCTATTATGCCACCTCGGGTGCGGGATATGTCTGTCACACGGTCAATCCGAGGCTTTTTCCTGAACAACTGACTTATATCATCAACCATGCTCAGGATCGGGTGTTGTTCTTTGATGCAACCTTCGTCCCGCTGGTTGCCGCCTTGCACGGTGCGCTGAGGGATGTTCGCCATTTTGTTCTGATGGGCCCCCGCAATGATGACGCCGCCGCACAGATACCCGACGTGAAATTCTATGATGAGCTGATCGAAACCGGTGACGCGGCCTTTGATTGGCCTGAACTGGATGAAAATACCGCCTCGGGGCTCTGTTACACGTCGGGCACAACTGGCCATCCCAAGGGGGTTCTTTATTCCCACAGATCGACGGTCCTGCACAGTTTCGCGTCGAATACGCGCGACGTGATCGGCTTTTCGGCGATGGATGTCGTGATGCCCGTCGTTCCTATGTTCCACGTTAATGCATGGGGGTCGCCTTATGCCTGTGCTATGTCAGGATCGCGTCTGGTTTTGCCCGGCCCGGATCTGCATGGCGAGGCGCTGGTCAATCTGATCGACACCTTTGGCGTGACGCTGGCCATGGGGGTGCCAACCATCTGGCAGGGACTGTTGGCACATGCCGCCAAATGCGGGACGAGCTTGAAAAGCCTCGAACGGACCGTGATCGGAGGAGCTGCTTGCCCGCCCTCGATGATGGAAACCTTCCGGAATAAATATGGCGTCGATACGGTCCATGCGTGGGGCATGAGCGAGATGAGCCCGCTTGGTACGGCCAACTGCCCATTGGCCAAACATCTGGTGCTGCCGCTTGAAGAACAACACCTTATCCGTCTGAGTCAGGGCCGGCCTCCTTTCGGGGTTGAACTGAAAATTGTGGATGACGACGGAAAAGATCTGCCACATGACGGTGAAACGCAGGGCGATCTGATGGTGCGGGGGCATTGGGTGCTGGACAGCTATTTCCTGATGCAGGATCAGGATCTGTTGCAAGACGGTTGGTTCGCCACAGGCGATGTCGCAACGCTGGACGCCGATGGATACATGACCATTCGTGACCGATCCAAGGACATCATCAAGTCCGGAGGGGAGTGGATCAGCTCGGTCGAACTTGAAAACATCGCTGTTGCGCACCCGAAACTGGCAACCGCAGCCGTAGTCGGTGTTCCGCACCCGAAATGGGACGAACGGCCGTTGCTTGTCGCTGTAAGGGCCGAGGGTGAGAATCCAAGCGAAGGGGAGCTTCTGGACTTCTTCGAAGGGAAAATCGCCAAATGGCAGATTCCGGACAAAGTCGTCTTTGTTGACGCGCTGCCGCTGAACGCAACCGGAAAGGTGTTGAAACGCAACCTGCGTGCGGATTTCAAGGATGCCCTTTGGGGGTGAGACGCGATCTGGCGGGGTGAATTGGCTCCGGCGGTAGGGATCGAACCTACGACCAATTGATTAACAGTCAACTGCTCTACCGCTGAGCTACGCCGGAACGGTCCGCGCCGTATAGCAACCGGAGTATCTGGCGTCCAGAGGGAGAGCAGCATTCTTGAGGAAAATCTTCCCAGCCCGAAATCTGAGCGTCAAGCTGTTCCTTGGGTCATTGCTGTTTGCTTGATGCTTGTACGGTAAGCTGTCAATCCCGGCTCAACTGTAACTTATATGTCGGGGTGCCGTTGTGGAGGAATCTTTGCCTGGGGAATCAAGTCGTCGCTATTGATTTCGCTGTCATGTGATGAGAATTCTGTAGGGGTAGATTGTGCCGGTTCAGAAACCACGGTGAACTGCAACGTCAAGCATCAAAAGCGAAAAGACCCGGAGATCAAATTGAATACGGCAAGCCTTGAAAGACCTGTTTTAACCATGCCGGAAAATGCGCAGCGTGTCCTGCGAAAGCACTATGATGCGGCCTCTGTAATTCTGGAATATGGCTCGGGCGGTTCGACTGTGGTCGCTGGGGAGATGGAAGCAAAAACTGTTTTCAGTGTCGAAAGTGATCGAGGCTGGGCTCGCATGATGCGGCGTTGGTTTCGTGAGAATCCTCCTAGTAGAGGGACTGAGGTCAATATTTCATGGGTCGATGTCGGTGAAACCAAGAAGTGGGGTTTTTCGGTAAATCAGGACAAATCGGCGCGCTATCCCAGATATCCGCTGTCAATCTGGCAGAGCAACGGATTTAAGCACCCGGATGTGGTTCTTGTTGACGGTCGGTTTCGCGTGGGTTGTGCTTTGGCGACGGCCTTCAATATTACCCGACCAGTGACCTTGTTGATCGACGACTACGGTGATCGCCCACGGTTACAAGCGGCGGAAGAGTTTCTGCCTAAGCCTGAGCTTGTTGGTCGAATGGCGATATTCGAGGTAGAGCCAATGCAGATTCCCGTCGATCGCTTGATTCGTGTCATTCGATTGTTAACGCTCCCTTAGGGACGTGTTAAATTCGGTTTGTTCCTTAAAGGGTCCGAGAAGCAAGCGCCGAACCAGCTTAACGCTTGGTTGAGATGTGCATGAAACTGGAATTGAACCTTAGCCATGTGAGTGATTGGCACGTTATTTCCAGCAAACCGGAAAATTCAAGATCGCGATCTGGGAAAAGCCAAATATCTGGTTTTCAGATATGTTTGGCTCCGGCGGTAGGGATCGAACCTACGACCAATTGATTAACAGTCAACTGCTCTACCGCTGAGCTACGCCGGAACTGAGGGGCGTATAGCAATCCGGATTCCCGGCGTCCAGAGGTTAAGCACGCGAACTTAAATTTTTTTTACGGCGTCAAGGATCTCTGCGAAAAATTGCGGTGGCAGATAGTTCGCCGTGTGGTGACACCTGTTTTTTACCAGTAAGATCAACGAGGTGGGCAAAAACGTTCCGCTCCGCGGCTGGCAGCAGGGTTGCGGGTGTGTCGGTGTAGATACGCTTGGCCAATTGCCGCGCCGTTCCGTCTGCATCCTCCAAGGCAGTCAGAATCTGAGCTTCGCGGTTTTGCCTGTGTCGGATCAGCCAGTCCAATCGCGCGGCAGGGTCTGAAATTGGCGCACCGTGGCCCGCGTGAAAAACCGACCAGTCGCGCGCGCGCAGGCGGTGGCAGGCTGTCATGAAATCAGTCAGGTCTCCATCCGGTGGCGACACCAGCGAACTGGCCCATCCCATCACATGGTCGGCGGTGAAACAGGTATCCTGCCATGCCAGGGCAATGTGGTTTCCCAGATGCCCCGGAGTGTGAATAACCTCAAGCTGCCAGTCATCGCCCAAGATGACCTCACCATCCGCAACCTCGACATCCGGGCGAAACGCGGTGTCGATGCCTTCGCCACCTCCAGCCAACCCACGTGCTGCAAGGGTCGTCATAACTGCGCTGCGACCGGCTTCGGGGCCGCCAAACGCGTAGATCGCAGCCCCCGTTCGGGCGGCTAGGGGTGCCGCCAAGGGTGAGTGATCCAGATGGGCGTGCGTGACGACTATGTGGCTGATTCTCTGACCAGGTTGCAGTTCATTCAGGATCGCGTTCAAATGCTCTTCGCTTGCGGGGCCGGGATCAATGACAGCAATGTCGCGATCGCCTAGCAGATAGGTGTTGGTGCCGCGATAGGTCATCGGTGACGGGTTGGGGGCCAGAATGCGTCGCAGACCCGGTTGCAATTCTGTCGCAACACCAGCGGGTGGATTGAATTCGTCAGGTGCCTGCATTCTGTGCTCTTTCTCTTGTCCGGGCAGCCCGCTAGGTTTAGCGCATGTCGACGCACTGGCTCAAACCTTATATGCCACGCAGCCTGTATGCCCGGGCAGCGCTGATTCTGGTTCTTCCTGTGATCGCGTTGCTGCTGGTTGTAGGAGTTTCCTTTCTTCAAAAGCATCTGGAAGATGTCACTGACCAGATGACGCGCGCAGCCTCAAGGGAAGTGATGCTGATCACCACCATGATGGACGGGGCCGAGACGCAGCACCTGGCATTGGCCGAAGTGCGCCCGGATCTTCTGGCGCTGGAAATGCAGGCCCGATTTCTGCCTCCCAACGAAACTCCCAAAACTGACCGTCCACGGTGGTACGACTTCATAGCACCTCAGGTCGAGGCAGAACTTCGTGCAAGGCTGCCGGAGCTGAGTGCTGTTGCGTTGCCAAGCAGCCGAGAGGCGCGTTTGTATCTGGATACGCATCTGGGGGTGCTGGAACTGACCTTCGACCGGCGCAGATTGTCGCCAGCGGCGCCGCATCAGTTGATCGTGACGATGCTGTTTTTCGCGATCATCATGACCTCGATTTCATTTCTGTACATGCGAAACCAGTTGCGCCCCATCACACGGCTGGCCGATGCGGCGCAGGCGTTTGGACGAGGGCGGAGCGTACCGTACTCCCCGGGCGGTGCCATCGAGGTACGCGCGGCGGGGAATGCGTTTCTGGATATGCGATCACGGATCGAACGTCAGATCGAACAACGGACGCTGATGTTGTCCGGCGTCAGCCATGATCTGCGCACACCTCTGACCCGCCTGAAGCTTGGACTGGCCATGCTGCCCGAGGACGAGGCACGACCTTTGTTACAGGACGTGGCGGAAATGCAGTCCTTGGTTGATGCATTCCTCGAATTCTCGCGCGGGGCGTCCGAAGGATCGCCTGAGGAAATCAATCCGGCTGAGTTTGTTCGACAGATTGTAGATGACGCGACACGAGCCGGGCATCCGGCCGAACTGGTCGCTGTCGAGGGGCAGGGAACGGCAATGCTGCGCCCAATGGCCGTTCGGCGGGCCGTCGAAAACCTGATCGGAAATGCCGTGCGCTACGGCAGCCGGGCTGAGGTCAGCCTGTCGCTGAATTCCAAGTCGCTGCGCATCCGTGTCGAAGATGATGGCCCCGGAATTCCCGCAGAGCAGCGCACAGAGGCCGTCAAACCCTTTACGCGGCTCGACCCTGCGCGCAACCAGAATCAAGGCAGTGGCGTGGGTTTGGGTTTGGCAATCGTGGCGGATGTTGCACGGGCCCATGGTGGCACCCTGAGACTGGCCAAAAGTGAACGCTTGGGCGGTTTGTGCGCGGATATCATTATTGGCCGGTAAACTGACACCTCTACCGGTTCAAACTCGCGCCAATATGACAATTTGTGCGTCTGGATTCCCGCGACAAGATTTTGGAGCATTTCAGCAAGACCTGTCACCCAAGGACGCTTTGATCGAAACTGGAAATCTGCGAACTGGACCAATGCCTTTAAATTCGAACCGCTTTGGACAGGTTGCACGGGACAGGATGAATGCTTGTTGTCAAAAACGCAAACAAAACCAGTGAGATGTGCGGGGTGTTCAAGGCTAGTGGCGGTGATTTGGTAGGCCCGGAGGGACTCGAACCCCCAACCAAAGCGTTATGAGCGCTCTGCTCTAACCAATTGAGCTACAGGCCCGCCTAGGCGCATTGCGTATCACGGTGAACAGCCGCGTCAAGCCTGACCGTTGCAACAAACGCCACAATCGAATAACCCGCCCGCAAAGCATTCAAAAGGAACTGGCCATGACAGCGGGCAAGAACGGAATCACCTATGCCGATGCAGGCGTGGATATTGACGCGGGCAATGCTCTGGTTGACCGGATCAAACCCGCAGCAAAGCGAACCAACCGCCCCGGCGTGATGAGCGGTCTGGGCGGTTTCGGCGCACTGTTCGACCTGAAAGCTGCCGGGTACCAGGATCCCATTCTGGTTGGTGCCACGGATGGGGTTGGTACAAAACTGCGAATTGCGATCGACACCGGCGTCGTGGACGGGGTTGGCATCGATCTGGTGGCCATGTGTGTCAATGACCTGATCTGTCAGGGGGCCGAGCCCTTGTTCTTTCTCGACTATTTCGCGACAGGCAAGTTGGACACAGACACGGCCGCGCGGATCATTGAAGGAATTGCCGAAGGGTGTGCGCAATCCGGCTGTGCTCTGATTGGTGGCGAAACTGCCGAGATGCCCGGCATGTACCCTGATGGCGATTTCGATCTGGCCGGGTTCTCGGTCGGGGCAATGGAACGCGGCGCTGACCTGCCTTCTGGGGTCCAGGCGGGGGATGTGCTGCTTGGTCTGGCGTCGAACGGAGTGCATTCCAACGGGTATTCACTGGTACGTAAACTCGTCGAACTGTCTGGTCTGGGCTGGGATGCACGGTGCCCTTTTGGTGAAGGTTCATTGGGCGAGGTGCTGCTTACGCCGACGCGCCTTTATGTCAAACCGGCCCTGTCCGCGATCCGCGAAGGTGGCGTTCACGCGCTGGCCCATATCACCGGTGGCGGTCTGACCGAGAACCTGCCGCGCGTATTGCCGGATGGGTTGGGGGCACAGATTGATCTGGGCAGCTGGCAATTGCCGTCTGTTTTCAGCTGGATGGCGCAGACTGGTGGTATCGCGGAAGCTGAGATGCTCAAGACCTTCAACTGTGGCATCGGTCTGATCATGGTTTGCGACCCGGATAAGGCCGATCAGCTTTCGACCTTGCTAGCCGAGGCTGGCGAGACGGTGGCGCAAATTGGTACTGTCACCGAAACGCCCGGAGTTGCTTATTCGGGCAAACTGCTGTGAGCCACAAGCGCGTCGCGATCCTGATTTCGGGCGGCGGGTCCAACATGGTGTCGCTTGTCGACAGCATGACCGGTGATCATCCGGCGCGTCCCTGTTTAGTCCTGTCCAACGATGCGCAGGCAGGCGGGCTGAAAAAAGCTGCGGACCGTGGCATTCCGACCGCAGTGGTCGATCACCGGCCATTCAAGGGCAATCGCACAGCCTTTGAGGCTGAGTTGCTGAAGCCCTTGGAAGACGCGCGGCCGGATATTGTCTGCCTGGCCGGGTTCATGCGGGTCCTGACCGCGGATTTCGTAACCCGCTTTCAGGGGCGAATGTTAAACATCCACCCTTCATTGCTGCCCAAATACAAGGGGTTACACACCCACGCCCGCGCAATTGAAACGGGCGATACGGAACATGGCTGCTCGGTCCATGAGGTGACAGCGGCGCTGGACGATGGCCCGATTCTGGGTCAGGCGCGTGTGGGTATCGAACCAGCGGATACCCCGGAAACTCTGGCTTCAAAAGTTCTGATCCGGGAACATGAACTTTATCCAGCGGTGCTGCGCCGCTTTGCCGAAGGCAACAGGTCACCCGTTCTCATGCCGTGAGGTTCCGAGGGTGATTTACACTCGCCTGAAAATCGTCCTATGGTCGTCGGTATCGCTTGGGGGCGAGGGAATTTACGGGCACTCACAAGAGCAAGAGCAAAACTAGTACGGCGCATGAAAACTCTGACGACGACGCAAGAACTGGCCGATTTCTGCAAGGCGGCCGCAAGCTATCCATATATCACAGTCGATACCGAGTTTCTGCGCGAGCGGACCTATTATTCGAAACTGTGCCTCGTGCAACTGGCGCTTCCCTCTGATGATGAAGACAGCGCGGTTCTGGTTGATCCGCTGGTTGATGGCCTGTCTCTCGAACCGCTGTATGAGCTTTTCCGAAACGAGAACGTGGTCAAGGTGTTCCACGCCGCGCGTCAGGATCTTGAGATATTCTGGGTCGAGGCCGGTGTGTTCCCCAACCCGTTGTTTGACACACAGGTCGCCGCGATGGTCTGCGGGTTTGGTGAGCAGGTCGGCTATGAGACGCTGGTGCGGAAGATCTGCAAACAGGGCGTCGACAAGACTTCGCGGTTCACCGATTGGTCCCGCCGCCCTTTGACAGAGGCGCAGAAAACATATGCACTGGCGGATGTGACGCATCTTCGCAGGATCTACGAATATCTTTCTGCGGAACTCAAGAAGACGATGCGCAACCACTGGGTGGCTGAAGAGCTGCGTACGCTGACGCAGCCTGCCACGTATGACATTCGTCCCGAAGAGGCCTGGAAGCGGGTCAAGACGCGAACGAATTCGGCCAAGTTCCTGGCTGTTGTACGCGAGCTGGCGCAGTTCCGCGAAAGGTATGCGCAGGAACATAACGTGCCGCGCAACCGGGTGTTCAAGGATGATGCTTTGATCGAACTGGCGTCGACCAAGCCCAAGACAGTCGCCGATCTCGGTGGATCACGCCTTTTGCTGCGCGAGGCGCGCAAAGGCCCGATTGCTGAAGGTATTCTTGCCGCGGTGACGAAGGGCACAAATTGTCCGCAGGAAAATCTGCCGAAGATCGACAATTCCCGGGATAACCTGAAGGTCAACCCGGCTTTGGCCGACTTGCTTCGGGTTCTGCTGAAATCCAAAACTGAAAGCTCAGGCGTTGCGGCCAAGCTGATCGCAACAAGTTCCGAATTGGACCAGATTGCCGCTGGCGAACGAGAACTGCCCGCGATGTCGGGATGGCGTTACGAGGTCTTTGGGGAAGACGCACTAAAGCTGTGCGAGGGGAAAATCGCGCTGGCGGCCAAAGGGCAGGCGGTCAAGGTCGTCTCGCTTTAGCGGCGATTACCGCCGCCGCGATTCCAAAGTATTCTGTTGCCCGACAACACGGATCAGACGAATGCCTTCAAGATCCTGGGTCGAGACATTAATGGCATCCGACACCATTCTTGTTCGTTCAGATCCTTGCGGGGTCTCTGTGCTGGGGTAATTCACGCGGAATACAAACTCCAGAATTCCCTTTTCTTTGTTTTCTTCTGAATTAACCGAAACCAAGCGTGCGTTATAGGCACCCTGCCGAAGCGCGGTGCCAGAGGAATAGATGATCGCGCCCGACGGAATTGGCTCGATCCGCAGCTCATCGATTTTGGCGATTGGAATGCTGGTATCTTCGGCGTCTGGGCGCGAAAACAGGCCTCTTCCCTCTCTTGTCTTGGGAACCAAAGCATCGGCGGCATTTGGGTCCGACGGCGTTTCAGACTTCACAGACCGGCTGGAGCCAAACCAGTTTGACGGATTCACCCGCGAGTCGCGCCAGCTGCCGCAGGCAGTCAGGGTCAGCATGGCGATGATAAGAACGGACAGAGACTTTTGCATGGACCCACTGCTTTTCACACGAATTCAGACAATGGGTTAGCGTAATTTCTTCGCGTTGAAAAGCCACAGCTGGGGCTGGACAGCAGGTGGTCGTCGGCATAGGTCACATTGTGATTTCAACGAAAGGATCACTGCGCCATGGCCACGCCTGCCTTTGAAGACATTGTCGAGGATTTCGAGTTTCTCGAAGACTGGGAAGACCGGTATCGCCATGTCATCGAACAGGGCAAGGCGATGGAGCCTTTGGATGACGCGTTGAAAGTTCCGGCGAAAAAGGTTCACGGCTGTGCCAGTCAGGTCTGGCTGCATCCGATGATCGAAGCAGGTGTGTTCAAATTTGATGGCGACAGTGATGCGCTGATCGTTCGCGGGCTGATCGCCGTGCTTCGGTCCCTATACAACGGACTGCCGGTGACCGAGGTGCCGCAGGTCGATGCGGCGGCAGAACTGGCCCGACTGGGCTTGAACGATCATCTGTCAGCGCAGCGGTCCAATGGATTGCGGGCCATGATCGAACGCATCCGCCAGGTCGCGCAGGAAAACGCCTGAGGTCACTCGGGGCGGTTTGCCCAGTCTGACAAAGTGGTTTCCAGATCGCCGTAGCCGGTGAAACGACGTTCGAACGCCAATCCCATGCGGTCCGCGCATTTCCGTGCGCGTTCGGTCAGTTTCGGATCATCGATCTGGGCCTGATAAATCAGTTTGGTGTAATTGCCGAAATACATGTCCCGCAGTTCCGGGTGGCGATCCAGGCCCAGTGGTTTCCAGACAAATGCGTCGAACTGGCGGGCCAGAAAGTCAGTCAGGTAGAAGGCAGTTGTTTCGTCCTCGCCGCGTTCTTGAAAGGCCTGATTGCCTTCGAAGAACGAATAGCAATGAGGGCCTTTTACCATCTCGACGCCCAGTTTTACGCAGGCGGATTGCAGCAGACCTCCGGTTCCGCAATCGGCGTAAACCACATAGATTTTTTCGAACCTGTCGCGGTGTTTGGCCACGGTGTCTTCAACTGCCTGCGTGATCCGTTCCGGATGAACATGCAGGATTGCAGGCAGGCAGGTCAGAGCCATGTGATCCCAGCCGTTGCGCGTTTTGATATCCAAAATTTCGCGCGCAAGTGCCCCGCAGGCGATCAGCAGGATGCCTGCGTTTTCCACGCCGTCATAGCCTTTGGTTGTCAGGCTTGCATCATCCGGTAGCGTATCGCTTGGCATAGGTCGGCTTCCTTATGGGCTCATGGCACAAGAGAATGAAAACAGCTTGCAGGCAAGCCTTCTTCCGACATCTCGTGTCAGGCTGCCGACGTTCGTGTTTCGAATGCCGATAACAGAGGCCGCGCGGGCGGGCCGTAGGCGGCGATCCCTTGCTTCGATAGCTCGGGAAACAAGGATAGGATCTCCTGTCGGGCCGACCGATCAAGTGCGTTCCAGCTTTGGGCGCCGGGATGAAAGCTCTCGCTCAGGCAGCCTTCCGACCAGAGCAACTCATGCTGATCAAACAGCAGATGAATATAGGTTACGACCCCGCCGGGTTTGAGGATGATGTCATGTCCATTGACTAAGTGTTTGGCGGGGGCCAGCGCTTCGGAATAGCCGGTATGCAGTTCCAAGCGCCAGTTCCGGAGCAGCATCCTGTGTTGCTGCGACACCAGAAGGTCGCGTGCGTTTCCAAATGCGCCTGCCTTGAACAGAACCGGCGCGAACATGCCTGCGGCCTGAACCCGCCGTTGCCCGGCCCAACGCACCGTTTGAAACCCGTGGTCAAGGGTTTCAACCCGGTCGCCGGGACGCAGCGTTTCTACCGGGCGTTCTCCCTTCCATGTTCTGATCAACGTTCCGGGCGTAAAGCACGGGACCAGATCCCAGTCCTCGCGGCTTGACACCAGTCCCGAATACCGATTACCGGCAAGACTGTTGAAGGTGATCGAGTGTATAGGCCCCGCTTCCAGAGCGGCCTGATCTGCGTTGTCCGAGAACTCTGGCACCAGATATGTGTTGCCATCCACATCCTGCGCGACAACGGCAGTAATGTTTGCACTTGTGCCGTCGAAATAAGTGACAGTGGCGTGGTAAACTGATGTGCCATCAAAGGTTTGCGGCGCGCCGCCGTCGATCGAAAACCGATCATTGGCAGACATGTTGTTCATGTCATAGGCAGAGCCGGGGTTTCCTACGGCGCTCCATGTCACGCTGTTGTGCGATAATGGCGCGTCCGTGTGACCGAAGGTTTGCCCAACTAGCGCGGAGGCGTTTTCAGCGACGTAATTGCCCTCAACACGATCGATATCGGCGAGTTTGCCCAACGAAATGGCTGTGAATGACTGCGGCACGGAACCCCCGAAACTTGGACGTTTCGGTTTTTAACCGCACTTTCGTTTACAATCGGATAATCAAGACGCCTAAGGATGGAGGCGGTGCAACAAAACGAAAAAGACCGCCCAAAATGGACGGTCTTTCAAGAAAAACCTGAGTGGTCTTAACCAGCCAGTTGGTTGTGTTTGCGGCCCACGAAATCCTTGGCGGTTTCTACTGCAACAGCAGCGTCACGGCAGTAGGCGTCTGCACCGATGGCTTTGCCGAACTCTTCATTCAGCGGCGCGCCACCGACCAGAACAATGTAGTCATCGCGCACGCCCTGTTCGACCAGTGTGTCGATAACGACTTTCATGTAGGGCATCGTGGTTGTCAGCAGGGCGGACATGCCCAGAATGTCGGGCTGTTCCGTTTCCAGTGCTTCCAGATAATTCTCGACCGGGTTGTTGATTCCCAGATCGACAACTTCGAAGCCTGCGCCTTCCATCATCATCGACACAAGGTTCTTGCCGATATCGTGGATGTCGCCCTTCACGGTGCCGATAACCATTTTGCCAACACGCGGAGCACCGGTTTCAGCCAGCAGCGGCTTGAGGATCGACATGCCGCCTTTCATCGCGTTGGCCGCCAGCAGAACCTCAGGTACAAACAGAATGCCGTCGCGGAAGTCATGGCCCACAATGGTCATGCCGCCAACCAGAGCTTTGGTCAGGATGTCATACGGCGTCCATCCGCGTTCCAGCAGGATATTGGTGCCTTCTTCGATCTCTTCTTTCAATCCGTCATAGAGATCGTCGAACATCTGATCGACCAGCTCGTCATCATTCAGTTCGGACAGGACGATATCTTCTTCGTCGGACATGGGGTATTCCCTGTGCTGGGCGGGCCATCGGCCCGTGGTGGCATTTTTTCCGTTTTGGCCAAAACGTCGCATTCTGACTGTGACGATTGCGACGTTGGTCGTTTCGGGACCGACCTATATGCCAAAAATGGCACCGGCTCGATTGAAAAGTCTGCAATATTATCCTGTTTATTTTTCATCTGTGCGTTCCTGTTTCTTCGAAGGGTTGGCTTGCACAGGTTTTGTTTCACGCTTATCGTACGGCAAGAACAAATAGGGAACAAATATATCGTGAGCATCGGGTATGTCGTCAAGGCAAGGGGGGTGGCGTCCAATACTGCTGGGCGGTTTGAACGGTTTGCAACGCAGGCTGTTGATGACGGGTGGGACATCAATGAAGACTTGCCGCCCCTGCGAACCGAGACGCGGGATGAGGTGGCGCGCAGTGCAATCACCTATAACCGTTCACCCGATTTGCCTTTTGACCGTTCGATCAATCCGTATCGGGGGTGCGAGCATGGCTGTGTCTATTGTTTTGCCAGACCCAGCCACGCCTTTCTGGGCTTGTCCGCAGGATTGGATTTCGAAACTCGCCTTGTTGCGCGTCCCAACATGAGCATTGTTCTGCGCAAGGAACTGTCGGCAAAGTCCTACAAGGTCGCCACGATCGCAATCGGGACAAACACTGACCCATACCAGCCCATTGAAAAAAACAGACTGATTACAAGGTCTTGCCTTGAGGTCTTGCAAGAGTTCAACCACCCGGTCGCAATCGTGACCAAAGGAACATTGATCGAGCGTGATCTGGATATTTTGGCTGACATGGCCAGCCGGGGATTGGTGCGGGTCGGTATTTCGCTTACCACGCTGGATGCGGGTCTGTCCCGGCGGATGGAGCCCCGCGCACCGTCTCCGGCCCGTCGGTTGCAGACGATCAGAGCGTTGACCGATGCGGGCGTTTCGGTTCGCGTAATGACCTCGCCTATTGTGCCTGGGCTGACAGATCATGAGTTGGAGAGCCTGTTGGGCGCCGGAAAAGAGGCGGGCGCAGATGCGGCAAGCTGGATCATGTTGCGATTGCCCCGCGAAGTCTCGCAGCTTTGGCAGGACTGGCTGGCAGAGCACGAACCCGCCCGTGCAGAAAAGGTCATGTCCAAGCTGCGTGAAATGCATGGCGGACGAAATTATGACCCGCGCTGGGGGTACAGGATGCGGGGTGAGGGGGAATATGCCGAACTCATCGCCCTGAGATTCGCTAAAACCTGCAAAAGACAAGGGCTTTCGATCAAATCCGCTCCGTTACGTTGCGACCGGTTTGCAGTTCCGCCGCAACCTGGGGATCAAATGAGCTTGTTCTGAAGCCAAATACCCAACCGTCCGCTGCTTCAGTATCGAAAGCAAAAGACCCCGGTTTAACCGGGGCCTTCTGGATTTATTGCGTGCTTTGATGGATCAGCGGTTTTCGATGTCCACGTAATCGCGCAGCGTCTCACCCAGGTACAACTGACGCGGGCGGCCGATCTTGTTCTGTGGATCTTCAATCATTTCTTTCCACTGGCTGACCCAGCCAACAGTCCGCGAAAGTGCAAAGATTGGTGTGAACATTGAGGTCGGGAAACCCATCGCCTCGAGGATGATACCCGAATAGAAGTCAACGTTCGGGAACAGTTTTTTGTCGGCGAAATACGGGTCTTCCAGCGCTTCGCGTTCCAGCTCTTTAGCAACCTGCAGTTTAGGGTTGTCTTCAATGCCCAGCAGATCCAGAACCTCGTCGGCCGACTGCTTCATCACCTTTGCGCGTGGGTCAAAGTTTTTGTACACGCGGTGGCCAAAGCCCATCAGGCGGAACGGGTCGTTCTTGTCTTTGGCACGGGCGATGAATTCGGGAATGCGATCTACGGTGCCGATCTCTTCCAACATTTCCAGACATGCCTGGTTGGCGCCACCATGGGACGGCCCCCACAAGCAGGCAATACCAGCGGCGATGCATGCAAACGGATTTGCGCCCGATGACGACGCCAGACGCACGGTGGACGTTGACGCATTCTGCTCGTGGTCTGCGTGAAGCGTTAAGATACGGTCCATCGCGCGGCTGAGGATCGGGTTGACCTCATATTCTTCGGCAGGAACGCTGAAACACATGCGCAGGAAGTTAGACGCATAATCCAAGTCATTGCGCGGATACACGAAGGGCTGCCCCGTGTGGTATTTATAAGCCCATGCGGCGATTGTCGGCATTTTGGCGATCAGGCGATGCGAGGCGACCTCGCGCTGATGCGGGTCCGCGATATCGGTCGAATCGTGATAGAAGGCTGACATTGCGCCGACAACACCGACCATAATGGCCATGGGATGCGCGTCGCGGCGGAAACCACGGTAGAAATACTGCATCTGCTCATGCAGCATGGTGTGGCGGGTGATCGTGGTTTCGAATTTCTCCAGATCTTTTGCGACCGGCAGCTCTCCGTAGAGCAGCAGATAGCAGACCTCAAGAAAGTGCGATTTCTCTGCCAGTTGGTCGATCGGGTAGCCACGGTGCAGCAACTCGCCTTTTTCACCATCGATAAAGGTTATTGTGCTGTCACAGCTTGCGGTTGAAGTGAAACCGGGATCATAGGTGAATACCCCTGCCTGACCGTAAAGCTTACGAATATCAATGACATCCGGACCGGCGGTCGGGGTATGAACCGGCAACTCATACTCTTTGCCGTGAACGGTCAGAGTGGCTGTTTTGTTGCTGTCTGTCATGGTTATCCCTTCTTCATTCATACGCATGCCAAAGAAACCTCGGGCAGTGCGGGCAACGACTGCGCGCTTTCGCGCAGTCCGGGTGTTAGCGGAGCAGCGTTACCCGTTTATGAAATTCGGGTTATTTCGCTGCTTCTGAAAGCCGCGCCAGGGTTTCATCCCGTCCCAGCACAAGCATCATGTCAAAAACCGAAGGCGTGACGGCCCGACCAGCCAAGGCGGCCCTGAGTGGGCCAGCCAGCTTGCCGAACGTGAGCTCCTTTGACTCGGCAAAGGAATTCAGGGTCTCCTCCAGTTCGTCTCGAGACCAGCTAGCATTTTGCAACTGCGGCGTCAATTCTTCCAGTATACCGTCGGATACAGATGCCAGCGCCTTTGCGGCTTTCTCGTCGGGAACGATTGGGCGTTCCGTCAAGGCAAAGTGAGCCTTTTCAAGGAGTTCAGGAAAAGTCCGCGCCCGATCCTTGAGGCAATACATCGCACGTTCCAAATCACTCGATTGTGAATCTGTCAGGGGTGGTAAAGCAG
Organism: Ruegeria sp. AG7; assembly: GCF_056541545.1. Classification (NCBI taxonomy): domain Bacteria; kingdom Pseudomonadati; phylum Pseudomonadota; class Alphaproteobacteria; order Rhodobacterales; family Roseobacteraceae; genus Ruegeria; species Ruegeria sp. AG7. The sequence continues at coordinate 112,345 of NZ_JBQFYP010000003.1, read as the reverse complement.
CTGCGGCCAGGTAGGCTCCGATTTCATGCCGCAACGCAGCATCCTCAGAAATGGCGATGTGTTGACCACACAGGTTTTCCAGTTTTTTCAGATCAAACCGGGCAGGGCTTTTGCCGATGCCGTTCAGATCAAACCACTCCTTTGCCTGTGCATCAGTAAAGAATTCATCGTCACCATGGCTCCAGCCCAGACGGGCCAGATAGTTGCGCATCCCGGCGGCAGGATAGCCCATGGCCTGATACTCCTGCGCGCCAAGCGCGCCATGGCGTTTGGACAATTTCTTACCGTCTGGCCCGTGGATCAGCGGAATATGGGCCCAGACCGGAACATCCCAGCCCATTGCCTCATAGATCATCATCTGGCGCGCCGCGTTATTGAGGTGGTCATCGCCGCGAATGACATGGGTAACACCCATATCATGATCGTCGACCACCACTGCCAGCATGTAGACCGGTGTCCCGTCGGAACGCAGCAGAACCATGTCGTCCAGTTGGTCGTTGCGAATGGTCACGTCGCCCTGAACCTGATCGCGGATCACTGTTGTACCGTCCTGCGGAGCCTTGATGCGAATGACAAATGGCAGTTCGGGAAGAGCCGAAGGATCAGCGTCACGCCAGGGGCTGCGGAACAGGGTCGACTTGCCCTCGGCCCGCGCCTGTTCCCGAAAGGCGGCAATTTCGTCCTGCGTCGAGAAGCATTTATATGCCTTTCCCTCGGCCAGAAGCTGGTGCGCGACTTCGGCATGCCGGGCAGCTCCTTCGAACTGGCTGATTACATCGCCATCATGATCCAGTCCCAGCCATTCCATACCCTGAAGGATCGCGGTGGTTGCCTCGGGGGTCGAGCGCTCCCGGTCGGTATCTTCGATCCGCAGCAGGAACTTTCCACCACGTCCGCGGGCATAAAGCCAATTAAACAATGCGGTGCGTGCGCCACCGATGTGCAGAAAACCTGTGGGCGAGGGGGCAAAACGTGTGACGACCTGTTCGGACATGTTGAGGATTAACCTTTTGGTAACCGTATCTGGCATAGTTTGACGCCTGTCTAACGAGCCCGAAGGACGGGGGCAACCATGCGTGTTCTTGCACGGGTCGAGGCCGCGCTGCTGCACCAGACAGGGTACCTGTTTCCGTGGACGCCAGTCATGCTGGCAACGGGGATCGGTCTCTATTTCGGTGCCCGGAGCGAGCCTGGCTGGCCGGTATACGCTGGTCTTTCTTGCTTGTTCCTGGCTCTTGTCGTCCTGAGCCGCTGGCTGCCACCGGGGATGGGAGCGTTAGCGACCGGGGGGGCGCTGATTGCGGTCGGTGTCATACTGGCGGGCACTCGCGCCCATATGGTGGCAGAACCGGTTCTGTCCTGGCGGTACTATGGCCCTGTCGAGGGGAGGGTCGTTGCCATGGATCGGTCTGCCTCGGATGCGTTGCGGTTGACGCTCGATCAGGTGCGCGTAGGGGACGTACCGCAGGAGCGCAGGCCGCAACGCATCCGTCTTTCTGTTCATGGCGCAACAGACCCTTTTGCGCCTGGGCAACGGATCATGACCACAGCGCATCTTTCGCCGCCGCAGGGCCCGGTTGAACCTGGCGGGTTCGATTTTCGTCGCCATGCCTGGTTTCAGGAGCTGGGTGCGGTCGGGTATACCCGCGTTCCTGTATTGACGATTGCGCCAGTCAAGGACGGTATTGGCGGTGTTCGAATTACCGCAATCCGAATGGCCATATCGCGGCGAGTGAAACAAATCCTGCCCGGAGAAATCGGTGGGTTTGCCGCTGCCGTCACCACAGGTGATCGCAGTGGTATGGGGCAGGAGACGCTCTTGTCCCTGCGCGCGTCGAACCTGGCGCATTTGCTTGCCATTTCCGGGCTTCACATGGGGTTACTGACGGGTTTTGTTTTCGTGGCCTGCCGTATTGGTTTGTTACTGATCCCCTTCGTGGCGCTGCGGTTACCTGTCCGAAAAGTTGCGGCTGTGCTCGCGCTGATCGCGGCGACGATTTATTTGCTGTTGTCCGGCGGGAATATCGCAACCGAACGCGCCTATGTCATGGTCAGTGTCATGCTGGGGGCCGTGTTGATCGACAGGCGCGCGATCTCGTTGCGTGCGGTTTCCGTTGCTGCGCTGATCGTTCTGGTTCTTTGGCCCGAGTCGCTGCTGAGTCCGGGGTTTCAGATGTCCTTTGCGGCAACGACAGCCCTGGTTGCCGTCTTCGGCGCATTGCAACAGGTGGGTCCGTTACCCGGCCCGAATTGGTTGAAACCGATTGCTGGTGTGGTGATGTCCTCGGCGATAGCCGGGCTTGCCACGGCCCCAATTGGCGCTGCGCATTTCAATACGATGTCTCACTATGGATTGCTGGCGAACCTTCTGTCCGTACCCGTCATGGGCTTATTAGTTGTGCCTGCGGCGGTTGTCGCCGCACTGGCCGCCCCATTTGGATTGGAGGCTTTTCCGCTGACCGTTATGGGCTGGGCGCTGCATTGGATCTTGGGGGTGTCAAACTGGGTGTCGCACCTGGACGGTGCTCAGGGTTTCGTAGTTAGCCCGCCCTGGTATGTATTGCCATTTGTTGCTGTTGGTGCTTTGTGGCTGGCCTTGTGGCAAGGGCGCGCGCGTTGGTACGGGGTCGGGCCCGTCGTTCTGTCATTTCTGCTTTGGAACTCGGGCTACAGGCCAGATGTTCTGATCGCAGAAAACGGGGGGTTAGTCGGCGTGATGACCGCTCAGGGCCGGGCTTTGAGCAGAAGCAAAGGCAGCGGGTTTGTTGCCAGCGTCTGGCTTGAGAATGACGGTGACGGTGCCGATCAGATCGCGGCAGCAGGCAGATGGCCGGACAGCAGCACCGTTCAGCGGTACCCATATCAGGATATGGAAATCATCCATATTTCGGGCAAAAAGGCCGCGCACGCGTTCGACGAATGCAAGAACAACCAGATCATAGTTTCGAAAGTTGCGCTGACCCTTGAGGGAGCGTGCGCCGTCTTCGATCCGGATCACCTGACCGAAACCGGCAGCCTGTCATTGTCGGACGGAAAGTTGACTTCAAGCGCGGAACTGACAGGTCACAGGCTCTGGTCCCCGAAGCCCGTCGGGGACCGTCGTTTGAATCCGGATCAATAGGTTCGGATCAGACCGACTAGGCGACCCTGAACCTTGACCTTTTCTTCAGGTAGAACGCGCGTCTCATAAGCCGGGTTGGCCGCTTCGAGTGCAATAGCGTTGCCGCGGCGGAAGAAGCGTTTCAGCGTCGCTTCCTGATCTTCTACCAGTGCAACCACGATATCACCGTTATCGGCAGTCGCGGTTTCGCGGATGACGACCACATCCCCGTCATTGATGCCCGCGTCGATCATCGAGTCGCCGCGAACCTCTAGTGCATAGTGCTGGCCTTTTCCGGAAACCATGGGGCCGGGGACCGCTACGTGATGGGACACGTGGCTGATCGCCTCAATGGGGACACCCGCCGCGATCCGGCCCATCACCGGCAATTCCAACGCGTCCACCGCAACCGGTTCAATATTGGCCGGGCGGGGGCCTTTGGGCCGGTCACCTTCGATCACGCGGGGTGAAAATCCGGCAGTTGGTTCACCGCCAAGGCTTTCAGGAAGTTTCACAATTTCAATCGCGCGGGCACGATGCGCGAGGCGACGGATAAAGCCGCGTTCCTCCAGCGCAGTGATCAGCCTGTGGATGCCGGATTTCGACCGCAGGTCAAGCGCGGCCTTCATTTCATCGAAACTGGGCGGAACACCGTCCGCCTGCACTCGTTTTTGGATGAATTTCAACAAATCCAATTGCTTCTTGGTCAGCATTGCTCACACCTCGTCGCTCATGCGTTTTCTTTTGTTCTACGCATGTTCACGTTTTGTGTCAATGAATTTGGGCGAAGCTCAGATCGGCAGGTATCGAACCGTTTCCCCGGCCTTGCGGGCGGGGTCGTTCGGGGGACGGACCAAAAGGGCGTTTGCCTGCGCCAGAACGCTGAGCAGAGAGCTGTCCTGATCTGCACAGGCCTGGATACCCGTTTCGCTTAGAACCGCACGCATGTAATGCTCGCGCGGGCCGTTTTGTGACAGTGGTTCGGTCAACCGGGCAGAGCGAAAGGGTGGCAGAACCATTTCCAGCCCCAGCATCCGCCGCACCATCGGGGCAAGGAACAGATAGCCACAGACCATCGCGCTGACCGGGTTCCCCGGAAGCCCGACCATCGCGGTGTCACCCATGCGACCAGCCATCAGAGGTTTTCCGGGGCGCATTCGGATCTTGTAGAAAGACCGATCCATCCCCAGCCCCTGCGAAACGTCAGACACAAGGTCGTAGTCCCCAACCGACGCACCGCCAATCGTCACGACGAGATCGGCCCCTCGTGCCAGGTGAAAAGCCGTTTCAAGTGATGAGACCGTATCCCGTGCAATCGGAAGGACACGAACCACAGCACCGAGCCCCTCAAGCAATGCCCGCAGTCCAAACGTGTTTGACGCGATAATCTGGTCCGGTCCCGGTTCTTCGCCGGGCATGACAAGTTCGTCGCCGGTCGAGATCAGGGCAATGACGGGTTTTCGAGAAACCGGGACCCGCGCGACATTCATCGCAGCCATCAGTGCAATGTCTTCGGCGCGGATCAAACGCGGTGCCGTGATGGGGGTGCCTGTCATAAAATCCACACCGGCAGGGCGGATGTTCGTTTTGGGGCCGGGGTCGTCTGTGATCGTGATCAGATCGTCACGCCGGTCGGTATCTTCCTGAATCACAACGAAATCCGCGCCCTCGGGAACCGGAGCGCCGGTAAAGATACGCACGGCCTGACCGGGGCCCACCGAGCCGTCGAAACGACGACCCGCAGCGGATTCGCCCACCACTATGAACATGGCATGAAGCTCGACTTCGTCGGCTTTGACGGCATAGCCATCCATCGAAGATGCCGCAAATGGCGGCTGGTCGCGCGTTGCCACAACCTCGTGCGACAGAACACGTCCCGCAGACTGGGCCAGGGGAACCTGTTCCGAAGGTAGAGGGCCGACAAGATCGAACAGCAGGGCGCGCGCTTCTTCGACGGTAATCATTTCGCCTCGTAACGTCCTGATTTTCCGCCGTCTTTAAGACTTAAATGAATGCCGCCAATTTCCATCGCTTTGTCGACGGCTTTGGTCATGTCGTACACAGTCAAGGCCGCGGTGGAAACGGCGGTCAGGGCCTCCATCTCAACTCCGGTTTGACCTGACGTTTTGACCGTTGCTTCGATCTGAACTCCCGGCAGATCCGGGTCGAGGGTCAGTTCAACGGCAACCTTAGTTACTGGCAAAGGATGGCAGAGCGGGATCAGATCCGGCGTCTTTTTTGCACCCATGATGCCGGCCAGGCGGGCAACGCCCAAAACATCGCCCTTAGCGGCGCGTTGTTCTGAAATGATTTCATAGGTTTCCGGTGCCATCTTAACGTGACCCACAGCCACGGCTAAACGATCTGTGACCTCTTTGCCCGAGACGTCGACCATATGCGCCTGACCTTGAGCATCGAAATGGGTCAGCGGCATCACATCACTCCGGGGATAAGCGGATTGGACAGGATGTGGCGGGTGGCCGCTTCGACATCGTCCTGACGCATCAGGCTTTCGCCGATCAAAAAGCACCGGGCGCCATAGCGCGCAATATCCCGCAAATCTTCTGGCGTGCCCAACCCGCTTTCGCAGACGATAGTACGGTCTGCCGGTACCAGTTTGGATAAGCGCCGAGTCGTATCAAGAGTGGTTTCGAAGGTCTTGAGATTGCGGTTGTTTATGCCGATCAAAGGACTTTTCAGTTGGGCTGCGCGTTCAAGCTCGGCTTGGTCGTGAACCTCAATCAGAACGTCCATCTCCCAATCGAAAGCGGTTTGTTCCAACTCGGCTGCCTGATCATCGCTGACGGATGCCATGATGATCAGAATACAGTCGGCTTCCAAAGCACGTGCCTCGACCACCTGATAAGGGTCATACATGAAATCCTTACGCAAAGCGGGCAGAGATGTCGCGTTACGCGCTTGTGTTAGATATTCCTTGGCACCCTGAAAGCTCGGCGTGTCGGTGAGCACGGACAAACACGTAGCACCGCCTTCTTCATAGGCCTTGGCCAAGGCAGGCGGATCAAAATCTGGCCGGATCAAACCCTTGGAGGGGCTGGCTTTCTTGACCTCGGCAATCAGGCCGTAACCTTGCCGGGACGCAGCTTGAAGAGCTGCGGCAAACCCACGGGTTTCCGAAGCGGCGCGTGCTTCACTTTCCAGAGTTTCCAAGGACTTATGAGCCTTGTCTGCTGCGATCTCTTCCAGTTTGTAGGCTTTGATCTTGTCCAGAACGGTTTCGGTCATGCGGCCTCCTGAGTCTTGGCGGCCAAGGCCGTGATTTTGTTTTTGGCTTCACCGCTGTCGATGCTCTCGGCGGCCATGGCCACGCCTTCGCGCAGATCACTTGCAGCATCGGCGACAATTAATGCGGCGGCAGAGTTCAGCAACACGGCGTCACGATACGCGGACGGGGCGCCGTCCAGCAGCGCACGAAATGCGATGGCATTTTCTTCAGGGGTTCCGCCGAGGATGTCTTCGAAAGGGTGCACAGGCAGGCCGGCATCCTCGGGGTGCAGCTCGACCTCTTTGATCACGTCATCTTCTAAAGCGGCAACCCAGCTGATACCGGTGATCGTCAATTCGTCTGTCCCGTCTGATCCGTGCACCAGCCACGCGCGATCTGACCCCAGCAAGCCTAGTGTTTCAGCCATGGGGCGGATCAACTCGCGGCTAAAGGCGCCAGTCAGTTGCCGTTTGACACCGGCAGGGTTGGTCAGCGGGCCAAGGATATTGAAAATCGTGCGCGTTCCCAGCTCCTGCCGCGAAGGCATAACATGCGCAATAGCCGGGTGATGCATCGGCGCCATCATGAATCCGATCCCGACATCTTTCAATGCGCTTTCAACGACTTGCGGGCCAACCATGACGTTGATGCCCATTTGACCCAGTGCATCCGCTGCGCCGGATTTGGAGCTTAGGTTGCGGTTGCCGTGTTTGGCGACTGTCACGCCAGCGCCTGCGACGACAAAGGCCGTCGCGGTCGAGATATTCAGAGTACCTTTTCCGTCCCCGCCCGTGCCAACGATGTCGATCGCCCCTTCGGGCGCCCGCACGGCATTGCACTTGGCGCGCATCACAGCCGCGGCCGCGGCATATTCATCAACCGTTTCCCCCCTTGTACGCATGGCCATCAACAGCCCGCCAATCTGGCTTGGCGTGGCTTCGCCGTTGAACAGGATGCCAAAGGCGGTCTCGGCCTCGTCGCGGGTCAAAGGACGATCGGCGGCTGCTCCGATCAACGGTTTCAGCGCGTCGCTCATGCGGGGACTTTCAGTTCTTGCAGGAAATTCTTGAGAAGGGCGTGACCATGTTCGGAAGCAATCGATTCAGGGTGGAACTGAACACCGTGAATAGGCAGTTCCCTGTGTTGCAGCCCCATGATCGTGCCGTCTTCCAGCTCGGCTGTGATCTCAAGACAGTCGGGCAGCGTCTCGCGCTCGACCACCAGCGAATGGTAACGTGTGGCTTCAAAGGGCGATGGAAGGCCAGCAAAGACGCCTTTTCCGGTGTGGTGCATGATGCCCATTTTGCCGTGCACAATTTCGTGGCATCGAACCACCTTGCCACCGAAAGCCTGTCCGATGGTCTGATGCCCAAGACAAACACCCAAAAGGGGTGTTTTGGTCTCGGCCGCGGCTTCGGTCAGAGCCAGACAGATACCCGCCTGATCCGGGTCGCAGGGGCCGGGACTTAGCAGGATCCCAGCCGGGTTCATGGCCATTGCTTCCTGTACATCCAGCGCATCATTGCGGCGAATGACCATCTCGGCACCAAGTTCGCCCAAATAATGTACCAAATTGTAGGTAAACGAGTCGTAGTTGTCGATCAGCAGCAGCATATGGGCACTTATCTTCGCTTGGGCATTTCGGGCTGGCGATGCAACCCCGGGCCACGGTATAATGTCCGCACATACATGCTCAGGCTTGGGCGGCAGCGTCAAGAGGACATACGGTTTCTGACGCCTCCAATTGACCGAGCGCCACACCAGATGGCGCAGAGCAGGGCGAGGCAGGGAAAAGAGGCGAAAGGCAGGAAATATGGGCGGATTTTTCGGAGGAATGGTCGCAGGGGCGATCGTTGTTTTGATCTTGGGTGCGGTCGTGTCGCTCAACACGCCGATGGTCAACACACCGGTTGTTGCGACCGAAGCACCAGCGCCGACAGTTTCAGAAACACCAGAGGCGCCTACTGAACTTGCCGAGGATGTTTCTGATGCCGATCTGGTGGAACTGGCCCCGCGTGCGCCAGAAGCCGCCGATGATGCCAGCGAAGATCTGGCCGACTTGTCCGGGCTGGAAGCGTCATCCGAGCCCCAACCCGAGGTTGGCAAAGCGGCTGAGGCCCCGAACGAGCCCGCTGCAACGGTCGCGACCGAAGTGTCCGTCATGACCGAAGCCCCCGCTGCGCCGCCCGAGCCCAGCAAGGTGCCCGCAGTTCAGCAGGAACAGTCCTTGCCGGTTGTAATTGATGAAACGCCCGCACCTCCATCCGAGCCTGACTCGACCGAGGTCGCGGTTCTTGAGCCCGAACCAAATCCGTTGCCACAGGTCGAGGCTGATCCACAAACAAATGACACCACGACTGATAATTCATTTGAAAGCAGTCCGATTGCGGTGGAAGGGGATGAAGACACCTTGCCCCGCGAGCTTCCGCGCATTGCTGCGTTGCCTCAGATCGGGGGAGAACAGGAAGAAAGTGCCAGTTCGATTGTCGGAAAACGTATCCTGCCGTTGACGGAACGCGATGATGAGCCTGTTGCAGAACAGGCGATTTCCGAACAGCCATCTGCGGAAAAACCGATTGAACGTTTTGCTGCCAAGTTCGAGAACCCGGAATCTAAGCCGCTGATGTCGATCATTCTGATTGATGACGAAGGCGCATTCGGCGCCGAAGCGTTGCAGGATTTCCCTTACCCGATCAGCTTTGCCGTGAACCCGTCTGATCCGGATGCGGCGGAAAAGATGGAACGGCACCGCGCGGCTGGGTTCGAAGTTCTGGCCCTTGCGGACTTGCCCGAGGCAGCAAGCGCGCAGGATGCCGAAGTTTCCCTGTCCGTGTGGCTGGATACATTGCCTGAAACAGTGGGTATTCTGGAAGGCGTGAACAGCGGCATTCAGGGAAACCGCAAGCTGGCCGATCAGGTCGCGGCAATTGCTGCCGGAACCGGACGCGGGTTGATCACACAGGACAATGGGCTGAACACTGTCCAGAAGCTTGCGGTTCGCAATGGCATTCCGTCCAGCGTTGTGTTCCGCGATATCGATGGGGCGCGACAGGATCCCAGAATCATGCGCCGGTTCCTGGATCAGGCCGCGTTCCGGGCGGGTCAGGAAGGAACCGTTGTCATGCTGGGGCGGGTACGGCCAGAGACAATCTCAGCCCTTTTGCTGTGGGGTCTTGAAGATCGCGGGAACCGGGTGGCGATGGCGCCGATCTCGGCCGTCTTGATGAAACAGGTGCAGTGACTGTTTGAATCAGGCGGCGATCTCCTGATCAGCCGCCTTGTTCTTTAACCGTTGCCGTTTCCGGTGAACCGAGCGGCATCTTCCGCTGCGCGCCGAATGGCGTTTGACTTATGGACAGTCTCCATGAACTCGGCCTCGGGGTCGCTGTCATAGACAACACCGCCGCCAGCCTGAATATAGAGTTTCTGATCCTTCACGATCGCGGTGCGCAAGGCAATGCACATGTCCATGTCACCGCCAGCGCTGAAATAGCCAACACCGCCGCCATAGACGCCGCGTTTTTCCGGCTCAAGCTCGTCAATGATCTCCATCGCCCGCACTTTCGGCGCACCCGAGACGGTGCCCGCAGGCATCCCGGCAAAGAAGGCGTCCAGGGCATCCTTGTCTTCCGCCAGCTCACCCACCACGTTGGACACGATGTGCATCACATGGCTGTAGCGTTCGATGATGAACTCTTCGGTCGGGCGAACCGTACCGATTTTGGACACGCGGCCGGTATCATTGCGCCCGAGGTCCAGAAGCATGAGGTGTTCGGCCAGCTCTTTCTTATCGGCCAGCAGGTCAAGCTCGTTCGCTTTGTCTTCCTCGGGGGTCGCGCCACGGGGACGGGTGCCTGCAATCGGGCGAATGGTGACTTCGCTGCCGAACACACGCACCAGAATCTCGGGGCTGGCCCCAACGACCTGAAAACCGCCGAAGTTGAAGTAGAACATAAATGGCGAGGGGTTGGTGCGCCGCAGCGAACGATAAAGCGCAAAAGGCGGCAGCGGAAAATCCTGCGTCCAACGCTGAGCCGGAACAACTTGGAAGATATCGCCAGCGCGGATGTATTCCTTGGCCTTTTCAACCGCTTCCATATAGCCCGACTTGGTGAAGTTCGACACCGGTGCCGCAACTTCGCGCGCGTCGCCCAGATCACGGGTTTCGGCGGGCATCGCGCGTTCCAGATCGCGGACCGCATCCATCACACGCTCGGCCGCCTGTGCATAGGCAGCTTTGGCAGATTGACCGTCGCTTGCCCAGGTGGGTGAGACCACCGTCACCTCGCCTTTGACACCATCCAATACTGCGACAACAGACGGGCGCAACATGATCGCATCTGGCAGCCCCAGCGGATCGGGGTTCACGTCCGGCAGGTATTCGACCAGCCGGACCATGTCATAGCCCAGATAACCAAACAGCCCGGCGGCAGCCTGAGGCAGGTCGTCTGGCAGCTCAATACGGCTTTCTGCCAGTAACGCCCGCAGGTTGTCCATCGGATTGCCGTCCTGCGCGACAAAGGCGTCGGCGTCGAACCGCGCCGAACGATTCAACGCGGACGTTTCGCCGTGGCAGCGCCAGATCAGGTCCGGTTTCATGCCGATGATCGAATAGCGGCCACGCACTTCTCCGCCCGTAACCGACTCCAGCATGAACGCATCTTTCTGCGCGCCCGTCAGTTTGAGCATCAGCGACACGGGTGTGTCCAGATCGGCGGCGAGACGTGTGTAAACCACTTGGTTTTCGCCCGCTTCATAGGCGCGCGCGAAGGTATCGAAATCGGGTGTCAGGGCCATCTTGGTCTCGCTTAAAAGCTCGCCTGCACGGCGTTCAGCGCCTGCTGATCCACGACCGGGCGGGCGCGGGTCTGAGCGTCCCGTACGTATGCGTCAAAAATATTTTGCGACAGCGCCTGATCCATCTGCGCAGCCAGTGCGTCGCGCAACCGGCGCAGTTCGTCGGAATCCTCGGGAGGCAGAACCTCGTCCAGACGAACAAGCAAGGCTGCACCATTTCCACCTATGACGCGTAACTCACCGAGTTCCATCTGGAACACTTCGTTCATAAAACTGGCGGGAACGTCATCAAGAAACGCGGTACGTGTCAGTGCGTTTTCAATGCGGAAGGGCAGGCCAGTCGCAGCGAAGTCACCATCAGTGGCCAGTTGGCTCAGTGCGGCGTTTGCTTTGTCCAAAAGGGCTTTATTGGTCTCTGCCTGTACCCAGGCAGCGGCGACACGGTCGCGTGCGCTTTCCAGCGGTTCAGGGCGGCGTGGCAGAACGTCGTTCAGGCGCAAGGCAAAGATCGATCCGTCTTCGAGAAATGCGATTTCAGGGAAATCTCCCTCTTGCACGGCTTCGGCGGCCGCGCGGAACCCGTCATAGGCCGCTATGTCCTCGGCGCTGTCGCGGGTCCAGTCAATCTGACCCAGCTCCATTTCAGTTTCATTTGCCAATTCTTCCAGAGTCGCTCCACCAGCCAGCATGTCGTTGACATCTTCGGACTGCGCCTCGATCAGGCGGCGGGCGCGTTCTGTCGCCAGTTCTTCGCGCAGGGCCGGTTCGGCCTCCTCAAAGGGAACGCTGTTTGCAGCCAGGGATCCGTTGATACGGAACAGGGCGGGGCCAAATACCGATGGCAGAGGGCCGACAACGGCGTCAAGTTCTGCCGCGAACACGGCGTCGGCGGCTTCGCCCAGATCCTCACGCGTGAGGTCGCCCAGGTCGATATCCGAAAGCTCCAGATCACGGTCCCGAACCAGTTGTTCAAAAGTCGTGCCCCCGACCTCAAGCTGCGCCTTGGCGTCGTTGGCCGCTTGTTCATCCGGGAAATTCAGGCGCTCGACCAGACGGCGTTCTGGCTGATTATACTCTGCCGACCGCTCTTCAAAAAGTTTTCGCAGAGCCTCTTCGTCAACCTCAACCGTGTCCACCAACATGGCCGGAGACAGAATCGCATACGTCAGCTGTTTCGTGCGGGGCAGGGTGAACTGTTCAGCGTTTTCGTCATAGTAGGTCTGAATCTGCGCGTCAGTCGGTTCGGCGACGGGGGTTTCCAAAGCCTCGGCCCCTGCCGTCGCAACGGTAAAGCTGCGACGGGCACCAATATAGTTGGCCATTGTGTCTGTCACGGTGGCAGGCATTTCCACACCCCCCATGATCGCACCTTGAACGATCGTACGGGCGGATTCTTTGCGCAGGTCCGACTCGAACTCGGAATCCGTCATGCCGACCTGTTCAAGCTGAAAGCGGTATGCCTCGCGGTCGAAATTGCCGTCTACGCCCTGAAAGGCCGGGACAGACACGATCTCTTTTTGCAGGTTCTCATCCCCAATGGAGATCCCGAGCTGGCTCACCTCATTGTCCAGTGCCGCCAAGGCTGTCAGGCGGGCAAGCGCGTTTCGATCCAGCCCCAGATCGCGCGCCTGCGACATTTGCAGGGGCTGACCCGATTGCGCCTCAACCGCGCGGATCTCGCGCTGCAACTCGCGGACAAAATCATCGATCGAGATGCTTTCATCACCAACTTGCGCCACAGTACGGACTGTGCCGCTCAGGTTGACCGCGCCGAACCCCGCGAGCCCGAGCATCAGCATGCCCATCAGAATCCAGACAAAGGTTTTCGAAAGACTTTTAGCGCCTGCGGCCATGGTGCCCTCTTGTTATTACGGCAGCGTTCTGCCCTGTCGGTTGCCGCCTTGAATACGACGCACACCGCCGGGGGGCAAGCTTAGAAGGACAGGCCCTGCAACCGTTCGAACAATTGGCCCAAACCTGTGCGGTCGAGGTTGGCGAAGGCAATGCGCACTTGCCGTTTCCCGTCCGGGTGGTGATCGGGCATAAACATGGTACCGGGCAATAACAGAACACCGGCTTCACGCACCAAACGCCTGGCAAGTTCGTCGGACGGAATGTCAAACGGGTGCTCCAGATAGGCGAAATACGCCCCAAGTCCCAAAAGACGCCAGCCATTGGCTTCCAGTGCGGGCATACCCTCAAGGATGGCAGCGCGACGGTCGAGTATTTCGTCGCGTTCGCCTGCCAGCCATTGCGACAAGTTTTGCATACCCCAAAGCGCGGCGAACTGTCCGATCTGACCGGGGCAAATGGCAACGGTGTCGAGAAACTTCTCGACCTCAGCCAGAAGTGCAGGGCCCGTTGCAATGGCACCGACCCTATGACCCGTCAGCCTGTATGCCTTGGAGAAGGAATACAGGTGGATCAGCGTCTGTTCCCAGTCTGGTTGCTGGAACAAATCATGTGGCGGCCCGCTGCGACTGTCGAAGTCACGGTAGGTTTCGTCGACGATTAGGTAAATCCCGGTTTCGCGCGCAAGCTCAAAGAAGGCGCGGACAAGGTCTGCCGGGTATTCAACGCCGCCGGGATTGTTGGGCGTGACCAGAGCGATGGCACGTGTTTTGTCCGTGATCAGCGCGCGTGCGCTCTCAGGGTCGGGCAGCAAATCGTCGCCGGACTTCAGGTCCAAAGCGTGGACACCCGACATATCCAGCCACATTTTATGATTGAAATACCATGGAGTTGGAAGAATAACCTCATCCCTTTCACCGGTGATGGCCGATATCACTGCTGAAAACGCCTGATTGCAGCCTGAGGTGATAGCAACCTGAGGTGCCTCGACCTTTGCCCCATAATGCGCGCTGATCTGCGCAGCCAGTTCCGTGCGAAGATCGTCATTTCCCAGCACAGGGCCGTATAGATGCGCATGGTCTTCGCGCACGGTAAATTCGGCCATAGCCTCGCGCAAGGCCAGTGGCGGCGGGTCAACCGGCGCCGCCTGGCTTACGTTGATCAACGGACGTTCGGGTGGGAACGAAACGCCCTCGACCCATCGGCGCGCTTCCATTACTGGCGGCGCGAATGTTGCGGCGGTACGGCTGAGCGTCATGTGCTGCCTACTGATCTGATTTCAATCGGTGCCCCGATAGGGCTCGACATATTGAAGGGCCATATCCCACGGGAAAAAGATCCACGTGTCCTGACTGACTTCGGTGATGAACGTATCCACCATTGGGCGTCCCTTGGGTTTGGCATAAACCGTCGCAAAATGCGCTTTCGGATACATCTCCCGAACCAGCTCCAGGGTTTTTCCGCTGTCTACCAGATCGTCGATGATCAGAATTCCGGTTCCGTCACCCATTAGCTTGGCATCGGGTGCTTTCAGAACTTCCGCCTCTCCCTGGGCTTGATGGTGGTAGGATTTCACGCTGACCGTATCGACGGTACGAATATCCAGTTCCCGGCTTACGATCATCGCAGGGGCCATGCCGCCACGGGTGATCGCCACGACAGCACGCCAGCTGCCGTCATCGGGGCCTTGCCCATCCAGACGCCACGCCAATGCGCGCGAGTCGCGGTGGATCTGGTCCCAGCTGATGTGAAATCCTTTTTCGTGCGGCAGGCGGTCCTTAGCGCTCATGTTCTCAACCTTTTTCCACGTCTGGGGCGTCAACGGCCTTCATTCCGACAATATGGTAGCCCGAATCCACGTGCAGATTCTCACCGGTGACGCCGCTGCTGAGGTCTGACAACAGGTACAGGGCCGACTTGCCGACATCGTCGATGGTCACGTTGCGGCGCAGCGGAGAGTTGTATTCGTTCCATTTCATGATGTAGCGGAAATCGCCAATACCGCTGGCGGCCAGCGTTTTGATCGGACCGGCCGAAATCGCGTTCACGCGAATGCCGTCCTTGCCCAGGTCCTCCGCCAAATACTTGACCGACGCTTCCAAAGCGGCCTTGGCAACACCCATCACGTTATAGTGGGGCATCACCTGCTCAGCTCCGTAATAGGTCAGCGTTATGGCGCTGCCGCCTTCAGACATCATCTTTTCCGCGCGCTGCATAACTGCGGTGAACGAATAGACGGATACATCCATCGTCAGCGTAAAATTGGCCCGGCTGGTATCCACGTAGCGCCCACGCAGTTCGTTCTTGTCAGAAAAACCGATGGCGTGGACGACAAAGTCCAGCTTGCCCCATTTCTCTTCCAGTGCCGAGAAAAGCCCATCAATTGAAGCCTCATCGCTCACGTCGCAGGGCAGAACGATTTTGCTACCCAGTTGCGCAGCCAGTGGGTCCACACGTTTCTTTAGGGCGTCACCCTGATAGGAAAAGGCAAGTTCAGCTCCGGCTTCGGACAAGGCGCGGGCGATTCCCCATGCGATAGATTTGTCATTGGCCAGTCCCATGATGAGGCCACGTTTGCCGGCCATCAACTGATTTGACATGTTTGGTTCTCCGCCTGTCTTCGCGTTAGATTGGCATGGTTTATGCCATTGGTAGCGCTGCATCAAGGCCGTGCGCTCTTGCTCGCAGCGGGTTCTCGCCTTAGGCTCGTCATTAATACTTTCCAGGGGATGGAAATGACCGAGCGTGATGGCATCTTTGCTGGCTCCGATCCGTTTGCAATAGCGGCCCGGTGGCTGGCTGAGGCCCAGGAAACCGAATTGAACGATCCGAATGCGATTGCGCTTGCAACCGTTGACCCGGACGGTTTGCCAAATGCACGCATGGTTCTGCTGAAGGAAATCGAAGCGGATTCATTTGTTTTCTATACAAACTACGAAAGCGCCAAAGCGAACGAGCTGGATACGTCCGAAAAAGCCGCATTTGTAATGCATTGGAAATCTTTGCGGCGTCAACTTCGTGTTCGTGGTACAGTATGTCGTGAAAACGGGCCCCAGGCTGATGCGTATTATGCATCGAGGTCACTGAAAAGCCGACTGGGTGCCTGGGCTTCAAAGCAGTCACAACCGCTTTCAAGTCGGACAGCTTTGATGGCAGAGGTCGCGAAAGTGACTGCTAAACTTGGGCCGAATCCACCTCGTCCTCCATTCTGGGGCGGGTACCGATTGACGCCGACAGAGATAGAATTCTGGGCCGATGGAGCGTTCCGCTTGCATGATCGGTTCAGATGGCAACGAATTGAGCCGGGATCGGCATGGCATGTTGAAAGGTTGAATCCATGACGTTCACGTGTCGTGAAATGCAACAAGCAGAAAGTAAACAACTTTTTCGGCTTGAAATTGTCTACCAATCCCATAAACAACAGACCCTTAACGAACTGCTAAAATTCGCGATGGGAAAACCGTGCCTGAAGACCTGAACAACATGTATCGCGTCCGTGGACACGTAAAATGGTTCGATCCCGCCAAGGGATACGGCTTTGTTGTTTCTGACGAAGGCGGCCCGGATATTCTGTTGCATGTGAACGTATTGCGCAATTTCGGCCAAAGTTCCGTCGCGGACGGAGCAGGTATCGAGATCATGACACACCGCACGGACAGAGGTGTTCAGGCGGTTGAGGTTGTTGCAATCGACCCGCCGGCGCGCGCCGAGTCGATGATGTTGGCCGATTTCGCCGAGTTGGATCCGGACGCTATCACAGAAGCCCCTCTGGAGGCCGCGCGGGTGAAGTGGTTCGACAAAGGCAAGGGCTTCGGGTTCGCAAATGTTTTCGGGCGCGGCGAAGACGTGTTCTTGCATATCGAAGTGTTGCGGCGCTCGGGGCTTGCTGACCTTCAGCCCGGAGAGGCGCTTGCGATGCGCGTAATTGACGGCAAACGTGGCCGAATGGCGGCGCAGGTTCTCGCCTGGGAAGCCGCGCTGGACGGCTGACCGTTCCATGACCCGTTTTCTGGTATTCTGGACGCTTCTGATCACGCTGTGGACGGGGGGGGCGTTTGCTGCGTGCAGCGCCGGCCGTGTCACACTCCGAAACGACAGCGCGACAATCCGATTTGACGTGGAAATGGCGGTTACGCCTCAAGAACGGTCAAAGGGGTTGATGTTTCGCGAGTCGTTGCCGAATCGATCCGGTATGCTGTTCGTGTTCGATCCACCGCAACCTGTCGCGTTTTGGATGAAGAACACGCTGATTCCGCTCGACATGATATTTCTGGACCGTACGGGCACAGTGACACATGTGCATGAGAGTGCGATTCCCGGCGATCTGACACCGATTGAAGGTGGGGATGCCGTTTTTGCGGTGCTGGAAATCAATGCCGGATTGTCCGCGCGCTACTCTATCGGCGTCGGCACTCAGATGCAGCACGAAATTTTTTCGCAAGGTCCTGCGATTTGGCCCTGTTAGGGCTTTTCAAATCAGATTGTCATCGTTAGGAAGGCGCACGGTCCGGGGCGTGGCGCAGTCTGGTAGCGCACCTGTTTTGGGTACAGGGGGTCGTAGGTTCGAATCCTGCCGCCCCGACCACTTCCTTCACATTCTCATGTGGGCGTGCCGCCCATCGCCAGATACAACGAGCTGATCGCCTGATCCAGCACGTCACTTTCCAGTGGAACCTCAACGATTGCGCCGGTTTTCTGCGGCACTTTAAAGTACGATCGTGCGTCAACGCGATAGCCGGACCCTGTTTTTGACGATGTCAGGCGCATGACGCTCTGGGGCAGGTCCTGCGGAAATCCGTCATAGTTCAGAATCAAATAGGCAGCCGCTTTTGGGGGCAGATACTCGCTGCATTCAAAAGCCTGTTCGCCGATTTTCTCATAGACCTTGCCGGGACCAGAACAACTGGTTTCGAATGCTTCAAATAACCTTTTGGGATGGGTTTCGAACAGCGCGCTGCGTGACGGGGTGGGCGTTTCTTGTGGCGTGCAGGCCACGATACAGGCCAACGCGGGGATAAAGCGAAGCAACTTCATTCGTTTGGCCTTTCTCATTTCGAAGTGAACCTTTGGTCGTTCAGTGTGAGTTTGACAGACCCGGCGAAGCTGATTCCTTTGCAGCCTAACCAGCGAGGTGTTGGTTGATCAAATACAGATAACTATGCTGGTAAAAACGGTAATTCGAATTGAGACTTCGAGTCGTGACCGAAAATTTACCGCAGGCGAGCCTGTGGAGGAATCGTACCCAGAGTTTGACTCCTCTCATGTCTGGGTCTGGTCAACAAAAAAGATTTCAAATTTGGCTGAAAAAGGGCGTTGACCTTCTATGGCAATATACGTCAAATTGTATGAGCCGAAGAGATTGCCACAATATCTGGTGTTCAAGCCGGGACGGCAACAGGCGAGGGTCGGATAAGCACAGTCTATTAACGTGCAGCCGTTGTAACGGCTTTTTCGCTGTCCAAAGCAGCGTCCAGTACCTTTGCGCGCTTCTGTCGGCGTTGCGGGTGGTGCTCCGCAACTCAAAATGTAGTGCCGTGAACCGAAAATTAGGCGGAATTTAACTAGGGCTGCGGACATGAAGATTGAAAGAAAATTCACCAAACCAGATCAGGATGCCTATTCGGAACTGGATTTTGTGTCCGCGACATCTGAAATCCGCAATCCCGATGGAACCATTGTATTCCGTCTGGAAGGGATCGAAGTTCCGTCAACCTGGTCGCAGGTGGCAAGCGACGTGATCGCCCAGAAGTACTTTCGCAAGGCTGGCGTCCCGTCCAAATTGACCAAAGTTAAGGAAAAAGATGTTCCCGAGTTCCTCTGGCGGTCGGTTCCCGCTGAAGATGCTGAGTTCGAGGGCGAAATTTCCTCAAAGCAGGTCTTTGATCGGCTGGCCGGTGCGTGGGCATACTGGGGGTGGAAAGGTGGCTACTTTTCGACCGAGGAGGATGCGCGCGCCTATTTCGACGAGATGCGGTACATGCTGGCGACTCAGCGCGCCGCGCCCAATAGCCCGCAATGGTTCAATACTGGCCTGCACTGGGCCTATGGAATCGACGGTCCGGCGCAAGGGCACCACTACGTCGACTATAAGACCGGCAAGCTGACCAAATCCAAATCCGCCTACGAACATCCGCAGCCACATGCCTGCTTCATCCAGTCCGTTGATGATGATCTGGTGAACGAAGGCGGCATCATGGATCTATGGGTGCGCGAGGCACGGTTGTTCAAATACGGCTCGGGCACCGGGACCAACTTCAGCCATCTGCGTGCAGAAGGCGAGGCGCTGTCAGGTGGCGGTAAGTCTTCGGGGCTGATGGGCTTTCTCAAGATCGGCGACCGCGCCGCTGGCGCGATCAAATCAGGCGGGACAACCCGTCGGGCAGCAAAGATGGTGATCGTCGATGCAGATCACCCTGACATCGAGAAATTCATCGAATGGAAGGTGATTGAAGAGCAGAAGGTAGCCTCGATCGTTGCCGGATCGAAGATGCACGAGAAGATGCTGAACGGCCTTTTCGAGGCTATCCGCACGTGGGACGGCGCGCAGGAAGATGCCTACGATCCGAAAAAGAACGACGCGTTGAAAACGGCGGTTCGAGAGGCAAAAAAGGTCGCGATCCCGGAAACTTATATCAAACGCGTTCTGGATTACGCCAAGCAGGGCCACGACAGCATCGAGTTCCCGACCTATGATACAGACTGGGATTCGGAAGCCTATAGCTCGGTCTCGGGGCAGAATTCGAATAACTCGATCCGCGTGACCAACGGGTTTCTGACCGCGGTGGAAAAAGACGCGGATTGGGAACTGATCAACCGCACTGACGGGAAGGTCGCCAAGACCGTCAAGGCACGGGATCTGTGGGAAAAGGTTGGCCACGCCGCCTGGGCCTGTGCGGATCCGGGTATCCAGTTCCACGACACGGTCAACGAATGGCACACGTGCCCTGAAGATGGTGAAATTCGCGGATCGAATCCGTGTTCGGAATACATGTTCCTGGATGACACGGCCTGTAACCTGGCCTCGATGAACCTGCTGACCTTCCTCAAGGACGGTGAGTTCCAGGCCGCCGATTACATGCACGCCTCGCGCCTATGGACGCTGACGCTGGAAATCTCGGTGACCATGGCGCAATTCCCGTCAAAGGAAATCGCGCAGCTGTCGTACGACTTCCGCACGCTGGGCCTTGGTTATGCCAACATTGGCGGCCTGTTGATGAACATGGGCTACAGCTATGACTCGGACGAGGGGCGGGCGATCTGCGGTGCGCTGACCGCGATCATGACCGGTGTGGCATATGCCACTTCAGCTGAAATTGCCGGTGAGCTTGGCCCGTTCAAGGGCTACAAGCGCAATGCCGAGCATATGCTGCGCGTCATCCGCAACCACCGCCGCGCGGCGCAGGGTGTGACTGAGGGGTATGAGAAACTGGCCGTCAAGCCGGTGCCTCTGGACCATGGCAACTGCCCCGACAAGCGTTTGGTCGATCTGGCCATGTCCGCTTGGGATGAGGCGCTGAGCCTTGGCGAGCAGAACGGTTACCGCAATGCACAGGCCACGGTGATTGCCCCCACAGGCACCATCGGTCTGGTGATGGATTGCGATACAACGGGGATCGAGCCCGATTTTGCGCTGGTCAAGTTCAAGAAACTGGCAGGCGGCGGTTACTTCAAGATCATCAACCGCTCGGTACCATCTGCGCTGGAAAAGCTGGGCTATTCCTCGTCGCAGATCGAAGAGATTGTATCCTACGCGGTCGGTCACGGCACAATCGGCAATGCGCCGGGGATCAACCACACCTCACTGACTGGCCACGGCTTTGGTGCCAATGAACTGGCCAAGGTGGACGCCGCACTGGAAAGCGCCTTTGACATCCGGTTTGTGTTCAACCAATGGACCTTGGGTGAAGATTTCTGCACCGGTGTTCTGGGCATTCCGGCGACCAAGCTGAATGACCCGACCTTTGATTTGTTGCGTCATCTGGGGTTCACCCGCGCGGATATCGACGCGGCCAACGACCACGTCTGCGGAACCATGACTCTGGAAGGTGCACCGCATCTGAAGGAAGAACACTACGCGATCTTCGACTGCGCCAACCCGTGCGGCAAGAAAGGCAAGCGTTTCCTTGGGGTTGACAGCCACATCACCATGATGGCAGCGGCACAAAGCTTTATCTCGGGTGCGATCAGCAAAACGATCAACATGCCGAATGATGCAACAATCGAAGACTGCCAGAAGGCCTATGAACTTAGCTGGTCGCTGGGTGTGAAAGCCAACGCGCTGTACCGTGATGGCTCGAAACTGTCTCAGCCCCTTGCGGCTGCGCTGGTCGAGGATGATGACGAGGCGGCCGAGGTGCTGGAAAGCGGCTCTGCTCAGGAAAAAGCCGTCGTTCTGGCCGAAAAGGTGATCGAGAAGGTTGTGGTCAAGGAAATTATCCGCAGTCATCGCGAGAAACTGCCGCATCGCCGAAAGGGGTATACACAGAAGGCCATCGTTGGCGGCCACAAGGTTTATCTGCGCACGGGTGAGTTCGAAGACGGTCAACTGGGCGAGATTTTCATCGACATGCACAAGGAAGGTGCTGGCTTCCGGGCGATGATGAACAACTTTGCCATCGCCGTGTCGGTCGGTCTGCAATATGGCGTGCCGCTGGAGGAATTTGTCGACGCCTTCACCTTTACCAAGTTCGAACCGGCAGGGATGGTGCAGGGCAACGACTCGATCAAGAACGCGACGTCGATCCTGGATTACATCTTCCGCGAACTGGCCGTGTCTTATCTGGACCGTACCGATCTGGCCCATGTGAAACCCGAGGGTGCTACCTTTGATGATCTGGGACGCGGTGAAGAGGAAGGCGTTTCCAACGTCTCGGAAATCAGTGAAACTGCGGCGTCCAAGTCGTTGGAAGTGTTAAAACAAATCAGTTCAACCGGGTATCTGCGCAAGCGTCTGCCGCAGGATCTGATGGTGTTCAACGGCAGTTATGGTGACGTGGCCGGTTTAGCAGAAACAGCAACTGTCTTTGAAGCGCCTGCCACCGAAACGGCAGTGGCAACAGGGATGGACGCCCGCACCAAAGCCAAGATGCAGGGCTATGAGGGCGACCCCTGCGGCGAGTGCGGAAACTACACGCTGGTACGAAACGGAACTTGCATGAAGTGCAACACCTGCGGCGCGACAAGCGGGTGTAGCTGAATTTAACGCCCTGGCACCCCGGGGCGTAGGGGTCGGACGCTGCCCTAAGTAACCGACCCCGACGAATACGGAGAACAGGTCTGTTACCGACTGACCATTCTCCACTCGGCCGACATGCCCGTGTTGGCCGGGAACAGGGTGGGGCGGAATATTTGCTCCTTCCCACTCTTTCACGGGGCGGGTGCGCTCGCCCCATGCGCAGTCCAGGCCGCAGGCAAAAAAACACCGGGCGGTCAACGAAATGAGCCTGGAAGGCGAAACTGACAGGGGGCTTCGGCCCCCTTTCTTTTTACCCGCCGAGTCGTCCCGGATAAGCGCCACATTGCCGGATTGAGGTGGTCCTGTCGGGCAAGAGCCGCCGATACAGGTTTTGCCGCCTTCTTCAGGCGGAGGGCCGCAAACCCGACTCGGGCAAACACGCGAAGATTGGCGTGAAATCACGAAGTTCTACCAAAGCGCGTGACGCGCCGGGGTGTCCATGTGCTTCTGGGCGCTGTCCGGACGTAAACACAAACACACCTTTCAGGAGGCACTGAAATGAAATCGCATTATTTGATCGGGCTTTCCGTGGCCGTTCTGGGCTTGCCCGGCGTTGCTTCGGCCCAATCCTCAGCCGATACCAACGGTGATGGTCTTTTGACCATCGAGGAAATTCAGGCAGTCGTACCGGAAATCAACGCTGACACTTTCTCGGCCATGGATGCCAATGGTGACGGAGCGTTGGATGCAGACGAGGTCGCGATCGCGCAGGAGGCAGGATTGCTGCCGCCCAGCGACGGGTAGGCATCGAATGAACAGGCGGCCCGATCCATTTCGGGCCGCATTTTCCATCACCTTAGGCGGGAAGATGGATTTTGAATTTTTTCCGAATCTCGGCGTCCAGAACCGGGTCGAACCTTGCAGGGGAAGGGGTGGAAAGGATTTCCTCTTTCCGGGCTACGGCTTTTTCCACCAGATCGGGCTTGCCAAGCTCCACCCACTCTTTCGGCGAGGAGCGATCTCCGAATGTTGGATAGACGTAATCTGACTGCATCCGGCTCAGCGTTGCGTCAGTTCCCAGATAGTGGCCTGGGCCGCCCATGCATACCGCCGCCATTTGATCCAGTGCCAGCGTGTCATCCGTCACCTCGATCCCGCGTACACAGCGTTGCGCCTGTCCGATCAGATCATCGCTGAGGATTAGGCTTTCCAGGCAGAACCCCAGCAACGAGGCATGCATCCCGGCCGCCTCATACACCATGTTCAGACCGGACAGACCTGCCATGACGTTCGAACACATCTGTTCCCAGCCGGCCTGCATATCGGGCAGTTTCGAATCCGATGCGCCAGCCGCAGCTCCGCCCGGCAAGTCATAGAACCGGTGCATCTGGGCGCATCCGGCAGTCAGAAGGGCCTGTTCCCCTGAACCAATCGACATGGCACCGGTCCGCAGGTCCAGACCAAAGGGCCAGGTGCCGAAAATCGCCGGGGCACCGGGACTTACGGCATTAACATAAACCAATCCCGCCAGGCATTCCGCAGTTGCTTGCGTGATCGCACCGGCGATGGTCGACGGCGCTGTGGCACCGGCCATACCGGCAGATAGCAACAAGACAGGCATACCGGCCTTGATGCATGCTTCCATCACTTCGCAGCTTTCGGTTGCGAATTTCATTGGAGGAACAACAAAGCAGTTCGAGTTCGAAACGAAGGGGCGCTCGCGAAATTTGTTTTCACCGCCGGCAATCATATAGATCATCTCCATCGCCGGTGCGACGTGGCTTGGTTCGGTGAAGGATGTCCCGACATGTTTGAAGGACCCAGAACAACAGGCGTAAATTGTGTTGAGGTCCATTTCGAGGTTGTCCGCGATGTCACGACAGACCATTGGCCGCTGCACAAAGTGAATGTTGTCAAGCTGTTGGCAGATTCGCGCGGCATCGTGCAGATCTTGCACGGTGGAATGGCGATATTCCCGACCGTGGACGTCGACCATGGACACGGCGGCCCCGGCCGTACCGTAGTGCACTTTGGTGCCCGACAATTCCAGATCGGTGTTTCCATCCCGGCTGTACAAAGTGACTGAGCGGTTCGCCTTAGCAATCGTGTCCTCGACAAGGGCACGTGGGAAACGGATACGGCCATCGTCACCCAAGGTGCAGCCCGCACCGACCAGATAGTCAATGCCACTTTGCGGGGCATCCGCCAGGCCAATGGTTTCAAGCGCGGTAAGTGCTGCTTCGTGGATGCGTTCGATCTGCGCCTGTGTCAGTACATTCAGGACGCCACCTTCCATTCCGGGGCGGACAGGTCGCAGGTGCTCAGGCAGTGCGGTTGCACGGGCAGCACGGCGCGCGGCGCGGCCGCCACTGCGCGAAGAATTGCGGGGTTGGTCGTTCATTTCAAGAATCCGGTCGTTGAGTGATGTCTTAAGGTGTCTGCAAGCACACCTTTACGGCCGTCCTCGTGCGGCACGCCCGCGATCCGCCCCAATAGTGCGGCTGATCAGGCTGATTTTCCAGTCATCGTCTGCCATTTTGCCCCTCAACATCTTGCGCGACAATTCCAAAACGCGGCGACACAATCTGTTCTATTTGCGACCTTTGATGATTATTCATATGGACAATTCTCACGGCTTATGGGGTCAGAGAACCAAACGCCGAGATTTTCGCCCGTTTTGGAAGAAATCTGTTATACTGCATTCACTTACTTCCAAGGTCTGCTGCACGGAGTTAAATTATGAGCAGCAGGTCACAGATTGAATTGAAGTCATGCCTCTGATCGAAACCAGAGCGGTGTTGCATTGAACCCGACTATGAACCCTATTTCCGTCCTTGTTGTTGCGATATTTATCGCCGGCGCTAACCCTGTTGCGGCGGAGGATTGGACTGGCGGGTATGCCGGTTTCAGTTTTGGATTTGCAGATGCCGATGGTCCGGGTGGTGCGAATGGCGATGATACGGCCTTTGGTGCGCATCTGGGCTATGACCGGGACTTTGGGAATTTCGTTCTGGGCGGTGAGTTGGAGTATAATCGGCTGTCCCTGAACCTCGGACAGTCTCAGGGCAGTCTCGACAGCATGACCAGCTTGAAATTGCGTGGTGGATATGATTTCGGTAACGCTCTGGGGTACGTGGTCGTAGGCGCAGCGCGGGCTGATACATCGGTCGACAGTGACACAGCCGCGGTTTACGGAATTGGACTGGCCTATCCGATTGGCGAGAATTTCGTCATCAGCGGTGAAGCACTGCGGCAGAATTTCGACGATGTCACCCGGTCCAGCGGCAGTCTGGACACCAATGTTTTCAACCTGCGTACGACGTTTCGGTTTTGAATGCGGCTATTCAGCCGCGTGTCGCTTGGCGAGCTGCGCTGAAAACATGCACAGGGTTCTCAAGGCACTGACAAACTTCTCATCATCCACGGTCATGGCAACCCGAATGTGCCCCGCTGCGGCCTTGCCAAAGCTTTCGCCCGGCATGACCGCAATCGCATGAGTGTCCAAAAGGGCGTTCGCAAACCCTTCACCCGTCAGCCCGGTCGCCCGTACATCCAGCATCAGATACATAGAACCCTGCGCCGGGACGAGCCCCACTGTGTTCTGTGCCGCTAATACGTCCATCGCCAATGAACGGCGGCGACGGAATGGCGCGGCGATCTTGTTTTCAAGTTCGTGTCCTGCGGTCAGTGCAAAGCTGGCCGCGTCCTGAATGAACCCCGGTACGCCATAGGTTGTATGAGTAGCCAGATCTATCAGGTGACGGATCACGTGTTCAGGACCTACGATCCACCCACATCGGGACCCGGTCATGGCATGAGATTTGGACATTGATCCAACCACCAAGGTACGGTCGGCCATTCCGGGCAGCGCGCGGGCGGACAGGTGCTCGCCCTCCCAGATCTGGGTGTCATAGACTTCATCTGATATCAACCACAGGTCACGGCGTTGGCAAACATCGGCAATGGCCTCAAGTGACTGACGGGAATACACCACTCCGGTCGGGTTGTTCGGTGTGTTGATCAACAGCGAAACCGCGCCTTCCGCGGCTGCATCAATCAATTCGGCGCGCGGTTGAAATGCATCCTCTGCAGCGGTCCGAACAGCGCGGGCAATGGCCCCGACACCGCGAATCGTCCCGGGATAGGTGGCATAATAAGGGTCCAGAAACAGCCCGGTGTCGCCGGGATCGCACACCGCCATGTGCGCCGCGAACAGGGCGGACTGCCCACCGGGCGTGACCAGTACATTGTTGCGCGTCGTTGGAATACCTGTGCGGGACTGAACCCGGGCAGCAACCGTATCACGCAGCAAATCTGTTCCGGGCACAGTGGCATAACCGGTGTGACCGTTGCGGGCCGACAGGCCCATAGCGTGCAGGATCGACGGGTCGGTACGAACGTCATGCTCGCCGATTGTCAATTCTGTCACGGCATGCCCATCATTCAGCATCCGTCGGGCCCGATTGAACACCTCCCACCCGTCGCTGCCGCCGGTGATCTGCGTGATGCGCTTGGACAATTCCATGACAAGGGCCCCGGTTACTCTGCGCTGAATGGGGCAGAGCGGCGGGCCTTTGTCAATCAGGTTCGCGGCCTTATCGAGGCCTGAAGTTTTTTGGTCAATGATGCGCGGACAAGGTCATAGGACATAGTCAAACGGTGGCGCATTTCGTCTGCGCCGGTGTCAAACGGAAGACGCACCCAGCTGCGGTGGAAATAGGGGGCTTTTACTCCGATCCCGGCGTCTATCAGCATCTGCGCCGTCTCGATATCAGGCGTTTTGACGGAAACACCATCATTTGCGATCCCGATACAGGCGAACATTTTGCCACCAATTTTCCAGGCGTCATGGCCACCGCCCCAGGGATCGGACAGTTCAGCGCCGGGTAGCGTTTTGCAGATGGAATTGACGAAATCTCGGTCCATGTTCGGCACTGTGCCGAACGGCGGCGGCAAACTCAACACTTGGCTTGCGAATGATCCCATGCTAACCGATGGCTCATGAACCCGGTGACCTGCATCATTATCTGCTGCATTACCTGCTGATTTATCAAGCGGGCCGGTTTCTTTCGTTTTCATCCCTGAGACAAGTTGCTAAGCCCGCGCCAACGCGCAAGCCTTTGCTGTTTCTTAGGAGCCCGACCGATGACGACGATCAAGCTGCACAACACACGGACGCGGACGAAGGAAGACTTCGTACCGATCGATCCTGAAAACGTGCGGATGTATGTCTGTGGCCCAACGGTCTATGATCGTGCCCATTTGGGTAATGCCCGTCCGGTGGTTGTGTTCGATGTGCTCTATCGCCTTTTGCGCTACGTCTATGGCGCAAAGCATGTGACCTATGTGCGCAACTTCACCGATGTGGACGACAAGATCAATGCGACGGCGCTGGCGCGCAAGCAGGCTGGTGCAGAAGGCACGCTGGAACAATTGGTGCAGGAGCGGTCGGACGAGACCATCGACTGGTACTTGCACGACATGGGGGCGTTGGGAGCGTTGGAACCCAACCAGATGCCGCGCGCGACCCAGTATATCACCCAGATGATCGCGATGATCGAAGATCTGATTGCCAAGGGCCATGCCTATGCCGCCGAAGGTCATGTTCTGTTCGCGGTCGACAGCTGGAAGAAAAGCTATGGCAAGCTGTCTGGCCGGTCGGTCGATGACATGATCGCGGGTGCGCGGGTTGAGGTCGCGCCATACAAGAAGAACCCCATGGATTTCGTGTTGTGGAAGCCTTCGACCGACGACCTGCCGGGCTGGGACAGCCCATGGGGCAGGGGACGTCCGGGCTGGCACATCGAATGCTCAGCCATGAGCTATGAACTGCTGGGCGAGAGCTTTGATATCCATGGTGGTGGCAATGACCTGATGTTCCCGCATCATGAAAACGAGATCGCGCAAAGTAAATGCGCGCACCCGCATGGGGAGTTCGCGCGGGTCTGGCTGCACAATGAGATGTTGCAGGTTGAGGGCAAGAAGATGTCCAAATCGCTGGGCAATTTCTTTACCGTGCATGATCTGTTGGAACAGGGCGTGCCGGGTGAGGTGATCCGGTTTGTCTTTCTGCAAACGCACTATCGCAAGCCGATGGACTGGACCGAGAAAAAGGCCCATGAGGCCGAGGCGACGCTGCGCAAATGGCGGGCGCTGACAGCGGGCATCAAGCCTGCCGCCAGCGCGGCACCTGAAGTCATCGCAGCACTAAGTGACGATCTGAATACGGCAGGTGCCATGAGCGAGCTTTACCGTCTGGCTTCAGATGGTGACGCCGCAGGCCTGTTGGCAAGTGCGCAACAGCTGGGTTTGCTTTTGCCTGAGATGGGCGACTGGGCCGATACCGCATCTGTCGACCTGACCGCCCATGCGGACCGTTTGGCGAAAGCACGAGCCACCGCGATGCAAAGCAAGGACTTCTCGGAAGTTGATCGCTTGAAGGCAGCTTATGTTGCGGCAGGGCTTGAGGTTCGAATGAGCAAGGAAGGTGTTGAACTGGTGCCGGGCGCCGGTTTTGATGCCGCTAAGCTGGAGGAGGTCTGATGACCAAGGAACGCCTCTACCTTTATGACACAACCCTGCGTGATGGGCAGCAAACGCAGGGCGTGCAGTTCTCGACCGCAGAAAAAGCGCAGATCGCGCAGGCGCTGGACGCATTGGGCGTGGATTACATCGAAGGCGGTTGGCCCGGCGCCAACCCGACCGATAGCGCGTTTTTCGAGGTGGCTCCGAAAACCGCGGCCCGGTTGACGGCCTTTGGAATGACCAAACGTGCAGGGCGCTCAGCCGAAAATGACGATGTGCTGGCAGCCGTAATGAATGCGGGAACGCAGGCTGTTTGTCTGGTCGGCAAGTCGCATGATTATCACGTCACCCACGCGCTTGGCATTTCACTGGAAGAGAACATGGAAAACGTGCGCGCCTCGGTCGCGCATATCGTCGCGCAGGGGCGTGAAGCGCTGTTTGATGCGGAACATTTCTTTGATGGCTACAAAGACAATCCGGAATATGCCGTGGATGTTTGTCGCGCAGCGCTAGAGGCTGGCGCGCGGTGGGTTGTTCTGTGTGACACCAATGGTGGCGCTTTGCCGTCCGAGGTTGGGCGGATTGTATCCGAGGTTATCGCAGCCGGGCTGCCCGGTGATCGGTTGGGCATTCACACCCATAACGATACCGAAAATGCCGTTGCCTGTTCTCTGGCTGCTGTTGAGGTAGGTGCACGGCAAATTCAGGGCACATTGAATGGTTTGGGCGAGCGTTGCGGCAATGCAAATCTGACCGCTTTGATCCCGACGCTGTTGCTGAAGGAACCCTATGCGTCGCAGTTTGATATTGGTGTCAGCCGTGAGGCTTTGGCTGGTTTGACCCGGATCAGCCGGATGCTGGATGATGTTCTGAATCGGGTGCCCAGCAAGCAGGCGGCTTATGTCGGGGCGTCGGCTTTTGCGCATAAGGCCGGGCTGCACGCCAGCGCGATCCTCAAGGATCCATCGACATATGAGCATGTGGAACCCGCAAGCGTCGGGAACTCGCGTATCATTCCGATGTCGAACCAAGCTGGCCAGTCAAACCTGCGTAAGCGTTTGACCGAGGCCGGTTTGCGTGTTGAGGCAGGTGACCCGGCACTTGGCCGCATCCTTGACCAGATAAAAGCCCGCGAGGCTGACGGATATTCCTATGATACCGCTCAGGCCAGTTTTGAACTGCTGGCGCGGGAAGAGCTGGGTCAATTGCCCGAGTTCTTCGAGGTTAAGCGTTACAAAGTCACCGTTGAACGGCGTAAGAACAAATACAACAAGATGGTCAGCCTGTCCGAGGCCGTTGTTGTCGTAAGAGTGGATGGCGAAAAGAAGCTGTCTGTCAGCGAATCCATGGACGAGTCAGGCAGCGACAGGGGGCCGGTGAACGCGCTGGCCAAAGCCTTGGCCAAGGACCTGGGCCAGTATTCGCAGGTACTGTCAGATATGCGTCTGGTCGACTTCAAGGTGCGGATTACGCAAGGCGGCACCGAAGCGGTCACGCGTGTCATCATCGACAGCGAAGACGGGCAGGGGCGGCGCTGGTCTACCGTGGGCGTCAGCGCGAACATAGTCGATGCGTCTTTTGAGGCGCTTCTGGATGCGATTCAGTGGAAATTGGTGCGCGATTGTGATCCGAAAAAGGCAGCTGCCGAGTGAGCGTGATCTTTGACCAAGACGTCAAAGCCTGCGCGGCACTTGTGCAACGGGCTGATCCAGATCGTTTCCGCGCAGCGATGGCTGCACCGGTTGCAGACCGTGCAGTCCTGTTCCCAATTTACGCGCTGAACGTCGAAGTTGCCCGCGCACCCTGGGTTACGCAAGAACCGATGATCGCCGAGATGCGGCTGCAATGGTGGCGTGACGCGCTACAGGAAATTGCTGAAGGGGCAACCGTACGGCGGCACGAGGTGGTAACACCCTTGTCAAGGGTTCTTTCGCCCCATCTGGCTGGCGTTTTGGATGAATATGTGGCCGTAAGGCGTTGGGATATATACCGTGACCCGTTCGAAGATCAGGAACACTTTGACGCCTATATCGATCACAGTACGGGTTCATTGTTTGTTGCATCCGCTCAGGCGCTGGGGGCAGCGGATGAACCAGCGTTGCGTGACTTTGGATATGCGGTCGGGGTGGCGAACTGGCTGAGGGCTATTCCTGAACTGGAAAGACGCGGGCGGATACCGTTGCTGGACGGCACCTCTGAAGGGGTGCGTGCCTTGGCCGGGGCCGCATTGAATCGTCTGTACAAAGCCAGATCGCTTCGGGCTGATATTTCGGTTGAGGCACGGTCGGCATTATATTCCGGGTGGTTGGCCGAACGGATATTGAAGCAAGCCATAGCCCGACCCGAACGTGTTGCCTCCGGTGCTCTGGTACCGGGAGAAATACAGCAGCGATTGTCCTTGATGTGGGCTGTGGGCAGCGGGCGCTGGTGATCAGGCCCGTTCCGGGTCGGCCGGTCGCAGAACCAGCCACAACAGGGCCCCGCCTGCCAGTGTCAGCAATGGGATCATTGCAAGGTTGACTGCTGTCCACCCTTCGACCGGGGACCCACCCGAGCAGTTCATCAATCCACCCGAAGCCAGCGAGGCCATAGTCACTCCGCCAAACACCAGCAAGTCGTTAAGGCCCTGCATCCGGCCGCGTTCCTGCGGCTCATGCGATGCGGCCAGCATCGTGGTCGCGCCGATAAAGCCAAAGTTCCATCCAACACCCAGAAGAATGAGGGCAACGAAAAAGTTCCCCAATTCAACGCCCTGCAAGGCGACCAGGCCAGCGGTTGCAAGAATCGCCAGACCCAGCGCAACAATCCTTTCGATACCAAACCGGGCGATCAGGTGACCGGTGAAGAAACTGGGTACATACATGGCAAGCACGTGGCTGGTAACGATGTCCGCCGCGTCATTGGCCGAGTAACCACAACCAACCACGGCCAACGGCGTTGACGTCATCACAAGGTTCATCAGCGCGTAAGATACCATGGCACATATGATGGCCACGGCGATGCGCGGTGTTTTCAGTAATTCCAGTCGCGACCGCCCCTTGGGCTCGGAGCCGGTGGGTTTTGCAGGTGTTGGAATATCAAGGAAGAAGAACAGGGCGGACCCCAGAACATTGATCCCAATGACAGCCAGATAGGTGCCCAGAAAAGGGATGACATAGGCTTCGGATGTGAGTTTTACGATTTGCGGGCCAATGATGGCAGCCGCCAGTCCACCAGCCATGACATAGGAAATCGCTTTGGGGCGGAACTCGTCCGACGCGGTGTCCGCTGCGGCGAACCGGTAAAATCCGTGGGCGCTCATGTAGAGGCCCGTCAACAGGCTGCCGACAAGGAAGACGGGGAAAGAGCCAAGAAACAGGCCATAGGCCCCGATCAGCCCGCCTAACGCACCGGATGTCGCGCCAACAAGGAACCCGACCCGACGCCCCCATTTTTGCATGATGGCCGAAATTGGCGTGGCCGCCAGCATCGATCCCAGAACAATCAGTGAAATGGGCAATGTCGCCAGGCAGGGATTGGTCGCCAGCGACTGACCGGCCAGCCCTCCGACGATGAACATCATTGGCATCTGCGCGCCCAGAATGGCCTGCGCCGCCACTAAGACAGCAACGTTGCGTTTGGCCTGACGGTCATTAGGAAGGGTCGAGATCATGGTCATGGCGGAATGGGTATCGGCTAAGTGTTTGCGGCACAACCCGGTTGCATCTGCGGCACATGCGCCTAACGTGCCAGTAACAACCGAGCAGGGGGACTACATGCCCGTTGGCCGCATCATCGAAACGCCGGGTTGTGTGGCGGAAGGGGCTGAATGGCTGGCCCGGAGCTGCCCACGCATGGCCTATGCAATGGAACAGATTGGCCCATTGCCGCTACGTCGCCGTCCTGACGGGTTCACGCAGCTGCTGAGTGCCATTGTCAGCCAACAGGTCAGCGTGGCTTCGGCCAATGCAATATGGCAACGCCTGCAAGACGCCAAACTGACAGGTCCGCGTAAGATCATGTGGGCAACGGATGACGATCTGCGGGCCGTAGGGCTAAGCCGTCAGAAGATCCGATATGCAAAGGCGTTGGCAGAAGCGCGTATAGATTACAAAGCGTTACGTGATGTTCCTGATGCGGAGGTTGTGACCACGCTGACGCAAGTGCCAGGCATCGGCGTATGGACTGCGGAAATATACGCCATGTTTTCGCTTGGTCGCGCTGACGTGATCGCCCCCGGCGACCTGGCGCTGCAAGAGGCCGCGCGCATCCTCTATGACCTGCCCAATCGCCCAACGGATAAAGAACTGCGCAAGATGGCCGAGGCCTGGTCGCCCTGGCGCTCGGTTGCGGCGCGGGTGCTGTGGGCCTATTACCGGGTTGCAAAGCAAAGAGAAGGGATCAGATGACACGGGTTTTGAATGCGCTCCGGAAAGAGCCTGTTTCGGGCGACACGCGCTCGGTTGTGGTGTTCGTGCATGGCTATGGCGCAAACGGTGCCGATCTGCTGGGTTTGGCCGACCCGCTGGGTGAACATCTGCCCGACACATTGTTCGTGGCCCCGGACGCGCCCGAGCAGATCCCCGGAATGCCCAATGGCTTTCAGTGGTTTCCGATTCCCTGGATTGACGGGTCGTCTGAGGAAGAAGCGCGCAGGGGCATGGAAATGGCGGTCGAGGACTTTAATGCCTTTCTGGATGCGCTGATGGTGGATGAAGACGTTCTGCCCGAACAGGTTGTCCTGTTTGGTTTTAGCCAGGGCACAATGATGAGCTTGTATGTCGCGCCCCGCCGCGAAGACCCCGTGGCCGGAATTGTCGCTTTCTCAGGCCGTTTGCTAGAGGCGGACCTTCTGGCAGACGAAACTGTCAGCCGGATGCCGGTATTGCTGGTGCATGGCGACGCCGACGACGTCGTCCCGCCGCAATCCTTGCCCGAAGCGGCGGAGGCCCTGCAATCCGCCGGTTTCAAAGAGGTCTACGCTCATGTCATGAAGGGCACCGGGCACGGCATCGCCCCGGACGGGCTGAGTGTGGCCCTGGCCTTCATGCGCGACAAGCTGAGCCTTTAGCCGGTAAGATTAAATCAGCAGAACACTGTCGTTTCGCATCGGATTAAGACCAAAGATGCGCTTCCGCAAACTCGACTGAGTTTCCGGCCGGGTCGCGCACGTACAAAGATCGTGCGCCTCCGGGCCAGTCAAATTCTGCGTCTACGGGGACATTCCAGTCCAGAAGGTGCTTGCGCATTACCGCGATTTCATCACGGGTCAGTACAAGACACACATGCCCGGCACCACGGGCGCCATGTGGCGGAACGGGCATGTCCGGGTTGAGGGGCGGCTGTTCCGTCTGTTCCGGGTTAAAGATCAGCAGGACCGATCCGCCAATTCGGTAAAACACGTGGCGGTCGGCGACACGCTGAATGCGTTTCAGGCCCAGTACTTCGCCGTAAAACTGTTCTGCTGCGTCCAGATCATCGACATAAAGCGACGCTTCCAGAATCGCCGAAGGGGCCGGTATTCCGGGAGTTAGTTTCATGACTCAAGTTTAGCAGATCAGGGCAGGGTATGTCACCGGCGCGGTCGACGGTCGCGTTTTCGTTGCGGTGTGGTGTTCAGGGATGGCATGGGCAGGCTGTCCCACTGGCCCGGTTCCAGATCGTCCAGAGTCCAGTCTCCGATTCGATAACGGATCAGGCGCAGGGTCGGCAGGCCCACGGCGGCCGTCATTCGACGCACCTGACGGTTTTTGCCCTCGCGTATGGACAGTTCTATCCAACTGTCTGGAACTGTCTCGCGTTCGCGGATTGGTGGGGTGCGGGGCCACAGGTCGTCTGGCTCGTCGATCTGGCGCACCTTTGCCGGACGGGTCAGGCCGTCTTTCAACTCGACGCCGTTTCGCAGCGCTTTCAGGGCGGTTTCGTCCGGGATGCCTTCGACCTGAACCCAATAGGTTTTTGCCATCTTGTGCTTGGGATCCGATATCTGCGCCTGCAACTTGCCGTGGTCAGTCAGCAGCATCAAACCTTCGCTGTCACGATCCAACCGACCGGCGGGATAAACCCCGGGCAGATCGATGAAATCGGACAGTGTACTGCGCGGAGTATCCCCATTGTCGCGGTCGGTGAACTGCGGCAGCACATCATAAGGTTTGTTGAAGCGAATGAACCAGGACATGACCCGCGCATACCCCGAAGAGTGCGTCCCGCGCAAGCTGTGGATAACTGTCATGCGCTTGTTACGGATTCGCATTACCCAGTTTGCGACATATTGTGGAAAATCAGGGCTTGTCAGAGTATTAACACGATATATAGTTATACTAAGGCCGGGGCGGGTGTTCCCCGCTCTGATGTCAAAAACGGGCAGAGCAGAGCGAGGAGCGATTCTGATATGGACGGAGACTTCAGGACCGAATTTGTCAGGGAGCCTGGTGCGCTGAAGCATCATCCGGCATTGGTTTTGAACGCCGATTATCGCCCCCTGTCTTATTACCCGTTGTCCCTGTGGCCCTGGCAGGAAGCGATCAAGGCCGCCTGGCTGGATCGCGTCGACATCGTGGCCGAATACGACGAAGTGGTTCGCAGCCCAAGTACTCAGATCCGAATACCTTCGGTCGTTGTTCTGAAAGACTATGTAAAACCCAGAAAGCGCGTGGCCTTCACGCGCTTTAATTTATTTCTGAGGGACGAGTTCCGGTGCCAGTACTGTGGCAGCCGCGGTGATTTGACCTTTGATCATGTGGTGCCACGCGCCGCCGGTGGGGTGACCAGTTGGCAGAACGTTGTGGCGGCGTGCAGCCCGTGCAACCTGCGCAAAGGGTCGAAATCGCTGCGTCAGGCAGGAATGAGCCTGCGAAAGCCGCCCCGTCAGCCTGACGCCGAAGCACTGCGCAATGTTGGTCGGAAGTTTCCGCCCAATCACTTACACGAAAGCTGGATCGATTTTCTGTATTGGGATGCTGAGCTGGACGAATTCTAGGCCTTGCTTGCCCGCCACGCCGCGAGCCAGATCAGTACCAGAACAGCCGAGGCAATGGCATTCCATCCGGCCATCGAGATGTTGAACATTTCCCACGGGATATCGTCGCAGCGAACCAAAGGCGCTGACATAATCTGGTCGAACAGGTCGTCATTCGACATCCCACTGATGCTGCCGGATGTGCAACTGGTCGGACCTTCCCACCATCCTTGTTCAACGCCGGCGTGGTAAAACCCAATACCCGAAGTGACAGCCGCTGCCATCGCGCCACATAGCGGCAGGATGCTCAGTCTTGGCAAGGCCAGCGCCAAAACGCCAATCGCGATTGCGACCCCATGCGGGTAGCGCTGCCAGATACACATTTTACAGGGGGCAAGGCCGCCCAGATATTGAAAGCCAAAAGCTGCCAGCAGAAGGGCCAGGGACCCAAGACTTGCCAGTGCGATAAGTTGTGAACGTCTCGTCATAGGTATTTCACCACCAGGAAGCCGCCGAACAGGAGGACGATGAACAAGGTGAACATCAGCCCCAAGCGTTTTTCAATAAATTCACGGATCGGCTCGCCAAAGCCCCAAAGCAGGGCCGCAACAAGGAAGAATCTGAGCGCACGTGCCAGTATCGACGTTGCGATGAATGTCCCAAGCGGCATTCCTGTCCAGCCGGACATGATGGTGATGACCTTGTACGGGAAAGGCGTCACTCCGGCGGCCAGGACCGCCCAGAACCCGAAATCGTTGAAGCGTGTGTTGAATTCTTCCATCGCATGGGCCTTGCCCATGGATTCAAGAATGGGCTGCCCCAGACTTTCATAGAAAAACGCACCAATCGCATAGCCCAGCATCCCGCCCAGAACCGAAGCCACCAGAGCAACAGTTGCAATCAGCCAGGCGCGCGACGGGCGCGCCAGGATCATCGGAATCATCAGAACGTCGGGGGGAATCGGAAAGAACGAACTTTCGACAAAGGCC
The DNA here is from genome assembly GCF_056541545.1 of Ruegeria sp. AG7. NCBI lineage: Bacteria > Pseudomonadati > Pseudomonadota > Alphaproteobacteria > Rhodobacterales > Roseobacteraceae > Ruegeria > Ruegeria sp. AG7. The sequence goes on along the minus strand of NZ_JBQFYP010000003.1, from coordinate 75,745 downwards.
ACAACAGCCAGCGCCCACAGCGCATGAGGGTGTTCCGCCAGACGAATTGTCCAGTCATAAAGTGATCGCAACATTAAGCACTCAAATCCCGTTCTCGGCCCCGGAAAGCCAAACCACGCACCTGACGGCCCGTCAACCATCGCGGTCGAAACAAATGGATTATTGGATGATTTTTGCCTCTGGACCTTCCCTCGGATGGGCGCTAATCCAGTGTCCGTGGCCCAAGTGGCGGAATGGTAGACGCAGGGGATTCAAAATCCCCCGGTAGTGATACCGTGCCGGTTCGAGTCCGGCCTTGGGTACCAAAGTAAAAACAGGGGGTTAGGGGAACCTGCTTCCTGTTTTTTCTTTTCGGGCTTATTGCGTTCTCGCGCACTTAACTCTCACTTTTCGATCTGGTCTCGTTCTTTTCAGTCCTCTGTTATTAGTCTCATGCTAATACAGGGGCACCGTATACGTCCTGCTGTCGAACCGACCTGAACAGAAAAGGACAGTAAAGTTCCGGAAGACTGATCGGGCGGGTTTTCCTGTGTACCAGAGGGGAAAATTCAAAACTTACGCTCATATATGCGGAATGGAGCAAGTCAGGCTGGCGCTGGCCTTGACATTGAATGTATCTGGATGAACCCTCAAGGGGGTTGGGAGAAACTGGAAAATTCAACAGGTTGCATCTGCTGTGAAGCGGGCCGATTTTTTTTATCGGCACGGACTCATGAGCAGGGTGACTGATTTGAATTCCAACTGCCAGACAAAAAATGTGGGAGTTCTGAAATGAAAAACAGCAGCAAATTGAGCCTCGGCGCGTTTGTAACCGCAGCCATGTTGGCTCCGGCGGCCTATGCCGAAGAGTTCATTACAATTGGTACCGGCGGCGTGACCGGTGTTTATTATCCGACAGGTGGCGCGATCTGCCGTCTGGTGAACAAGGGTCGGAAAGAACACGGTGTGCGCTGCTCGGTCGAATCGACCGGTGGCTCGGTCTACAACATCAACACCATTCGCGAAGGCGAGCTGGAATTCGGTGTTGCCCAGTCCGACTGGCAGTATCACGCGTATAACGGCACCTCGAAATTTGAAGAGGCAGGTCCCTTCGAAAAGCTACGTGCGGTGTTCTCGGTCCACCCCGAGCCATTCACCGTTGTGGCCCGCGCGGATGCCGGTATTTCCAGCTTTGAAGACCTCAAGGGCAAGCGCGTGAACATCGGTAACCCGGGTTCTGGCCAACGTGGCACCATGGATGTGGTTCTGGAAGCGTTGGGCTGGACCGTCGATGATTTCGAATTGGCGTCCGAGCTGAAAGCGGCTGAGCAGTCGGCTGCGCTTTGTGACAACCAACTGGATGCGATGATTTACACCGTGGGTCACCCGTCGGGTTCGATTCAGGAAGCTACGACAGCCTGCGATTCTGTTCTAGTGAACGTCACCGGTGATGCGATTCAGGGTCTGATCGACAACAACTCATACTACCGCACTGCGACTATCCCGGGTGGCATGTACCGGGGTTCGGACAATGACACCACCACCTTTGGCGTGGGCGCGACCTTCGTGACTTCGGCGGATGTGTCGGACGATGCTGTCTATGCGGTTGTAAGCTCGGTCTTTGAGAACTTCGAAGACTTCAAAAAGCTGCACCCGGCATTTGCAAATCTCAAGCCCGAGGAGATGATTTCGGACGGCCTGTCCGCTCCGCTGCATCCGGGCGCCGAAAAGTACTACAAAGAAAAAGGCTGGATTCAGTAAGCCAGACTTTACACGGGGCGTCCTTTTGCGGCGCCCCGGTTCACATCCGGGATAAACCGGGGACAAGAGGGCCAAAGAATCCAAGGCCGCAGGACGGGGAGATTTCACATGAGTTCCGATACACAGGGCAATCGCCCACTCTCGGAGGAAGAGCTTCAGGACCTTGTCGCCTCATCCGATGCAGGGGCGCGAAATCCCGCTGGAAACGTGGGGCTGTTTCTGGCGATTGTTGCCGTTTTGTGGTCGGTATATCAGATCGTTCTGGCCTCTCCCTTGTCGAATTACCTGCTGCCCGGAAGCGTGGTGAATAATTCACGCCAGATCCATCTGGCCTTTGCGATCTTTCTGGCGTTTGCGGCCTATCCGGCGCTGAAATCCAGCCCGCGCAATTATGTCCCTGTTCAGGACTGGGTCATGGGCGTTTTGGGCGCGGGTATCGCGCTGTACGGCTACATCTTCTATGAGAAACTGGTCAATAATGGCCTGCTGGCCGATGACATCGACAAATGGGTGGCTTTGTTGGGGCTGCTGTTGCTGTTTGAGGCCGCGCGCCGCGCACTTGGTCCGGCAATGGCGATCATAGCCACGGTTTTCCTGGCCTATGTGTTCTTTGGATCGTCTTCCTGGGTCCCCGAAGTGATCCAGTGGAAAGGTGCGAGCCTGAAAAAGGCCATGAGCCATATGTGGATCACATCCGAAGGCGTGTTTGGCATCGCTCTGGGTGTTTCCACGAAGTTCGTGTTCCTGTTCGTGCTGTTTGGCGCGCTACTCGATAAGGCCGGGGCAGGGAACTACTTCATAAAAATGGCCTTTGGCGCCCTGGGTCACCTGCGGGGCGGCCCTGCCAAGGCGGCCGTCGTGGGGTCTGCGGCAACCGGCCTGATCTCGGGTTCGTCGATTGCAAACGTTGTTACCACCGGTACGTTCACCATTCCGTTGATGAAGCGCGTTGGCTTTTCCAGCGAACAGGCGGGGTCGGTCGAAGTTGCAAGTTCCGTGAACGGTCAGATCATGCCGCCTGTAATGGGTGCTGCGGCGTTCCTGATGGTGGAATATGTGGGCATCTCATATGTCGAGGTGATCACCCACGCCTTCCTGCCAGCGGCGATTTCTTACATCGCACTGGTCTATATCGTGCATTTGGAAGCGGTAAAACGGAACATGCCGACCTTGGGTGACCGAGACGTGCATCTGGCGCGAACCGTTGTGGGTATGCTGGCCTTCTTCCTGGTGTTTGCAGGACTTTGCTATGGCTCGCAATTCCCGGTTGATGCTGTAACAAGCTTGATTCCGTCCGCGGCGGGCCTTGTGCTGAGCCTGATCGTCTGCGCGGTTTATGTCGGATTGCTTTTTCTGGCGGCACAAGTGCCGGACCTTGAGCCTGACGATCCGAATGCAAAGGAAGTCACGCTGCCGGTTGTCGCAGATATCTACAAGGCAGGTTTGCACCACCTGCTGCCGATCGTCGTTCTGGTTTACTTCCTGATGATCGAACAGAAATCACCGGGGCTGTCGGCCTTCTGGGCAACCGCATTGCTGTTCGTAATCCTGCTGACGCAGAAACCGCTCAAGGCGCTTTTCCGGGGGCAGAGCAATTTAATCAGTACCTTCGTCGACGGTGTCGCTGACCTGTGGCAAGGTCTGATTGACGGCGCGCGGAACATGATCGGTATCGCACTGGCAACTGCAACTGCGGGCGTGATCGTGGGTACCGTGACCTTGACGGGTGTTGGTCAGGTTATGGCTGATCTGGTCGAGTTCCTGTCGGGCGGCAATCTTATCCTGATGCTGATCATGGTTGGCCTGCTGAGCCTGATTCTGGGCATGGGCCTGCCGACCACGGCGAATTATATCGTTGTCAGCTCGTTGATGGCCGGAGTGGTCGTTGAACTGGGGGCGCAGAGCGGACTTATCGTGCCGTTGATTGCCGTGCACCTGTTCGTCTTCTACTTCGGGATCATGGCGGATGTGACGCCACCGGTGGGTCTGGCCAGTTTCGCCGCTGCCGCTGTATCAGGCGGTGATGCAATCAAAACCGGCTTCACAGCATTCTTCTACAGCCTGCGCACCGTGGCACTGCCTTTTGTGTTCATCTTCAACACCGATCTTCTGTTGATTGACGTAACATGGTTCGAAGGAATTACGGTGGCCGTTTTCGCGACCATAGCGATTCTGGTCTTTACGGCGGGTACGATGGGGTATTTCCTGACCCGCAGCCGTATCTATGAAAGTGTCGCGCTCGTTCTGGTGGCATTTGCCCTGTTCCGACCGGACTATTTCATGGATCGCATCTCGCCTCCGTTCGAATCGGTTGAACCCGCTGCATTTGAAGAGACCATTGGTCAGACACCGCCGGGAACGGATGTCCGCCTAGTGGTCGCAGGCCCCGATTACGATACGCTTGAAATGGTGGACACAACCGTTGTTGTTACTGTGGGCGACGAAGAAGGAGGGGCCGCACGGGTCGAGGCGATGGGCCTGCTGCTGGTTCCCGAGGACGGGCTGGTCAAGCTTGACGAGCCGCTGTTCGGCGCGCCAGTGGCCGACGATCTGGCCATCTTTGACTACTATGGCGATGAACCCGTACGACTGACGTCGGTCAGCTTGCCGTCCGACCAGCTGCCCAAGCAGCTGGTGTATATCCCAGCGATGATCCTCTTGGGTCTTATCGCGTTCCTGCAACGCGGCCGTGCCGCCAGACAAGGGGTGCCCGCATGACACGTTCTGTTCTGTGTGCCATTGATATCAGCAATGGCGAGATTGATGCTCCGGTCCTGCAAAAAGCCGCTGCTTTGGCGGATCTGGAAGGGGCACAGTTGGATGTCGTGACTGTGCTGCCCGATTTCGGGGAAAGCTGGGTGTCCGGGTTTTTTGAATCAGGTTTTCACGACAAGGCGTTGGCCGAGGCGCGAGCCAAACTGACGGCGCTGTGCATTTCGGCATTGGGGGCAGAGCGCAATGAAAGCATCCGCCATGTAGTCGCGACAGGCACAGCCTATCAGGAGATCCTGAAAACCGCCGAAAGTGCCGGTTCCGACCTGATTGTGATCGGCGCGCATAGGCCGGATTTCAAAGACTATCTGCTTGGTCCGAATGCAGCGCGTGTGGTGCGGCATTCCAACGTCTCAGTTTATGTGGTTCGCTGACTGATTTTCCAGCGCGCAAAAGATCGTGTCGCCGGTCGTAGAGAAAAGTCGGGTTGGTTCAGTAACCTGTCATCTCAAGATAGCCAACGCCTTTATGGCTGCCGTTTACGGTGACAGGGCCTTCCCAGTATTCGAAACTGGTACCCATCCACGCATCAGGTGTCAGGGCTGAGACCTGAATATCTATGCCCCGATCCGCTAGGTCGACTTGCCAGTGTGTCGGGATATTGCGTCCGGCAACCTCGTCGGTACTCAGCGGCAAAAGGCCGATTGTACCGTTGGGGATGGCCTCAGTACTGCCGTCAGAATTGATCCAGGTGGCCGAGGTGAAATCGCCTCGATCCCCGCGCAGGCGAAAAGCCATCAGCTTATCGCCTCCCTCAAAACTGAGCGAGAACCAATCCCAGCCCCTCTGATCCGCCGCTAAGGGTTGTGAGGACCATTCCCGATCCAGCCACCCCTGACCGGTTACCTGCACCTCGCCATCCGGCAAATGCAGCACGCCTTCGACTGTGTAAAAGGGCTGCGAGTAATAGTAACTTGCCTGTCTATCGGCGGATTTAACCGAATAGCCCGCGTCGCCGTGAAATACCAATGGCCCTTGCGCAGTCAGTGAAAGATCATAGCCGAATTCATCACCATTGGCCGTCAGTGACAGGCTGTCCAAATCCGATCCGGCCATGCGCCATTCGTCAATCCAGGCCTCAAACGGTTGTGCGGTTACACCGGCCTGGCCAATCCCCCCGCGTGATAATCGCTCGGTGAAAAAATGAGCTTTGGGGGTCGTCACGGCAGCATGACCCATCCAAAGTTGCGGGCTTTGCCACCCGTCGCTGTCATAGGGTTTCAGGGCTGACCGGAACAGGGTCCATTGAATGCCATAATCCAGGCCGTCGTCCCCTTGAAGATTGGCGGTCAGATACCACCATTCGATGCGGTAGGCCGGGTGGGGGCCGTGATCCTTTGGGAAATCAAATTCAAACCCGGCTGCCGGCACTTCAAAACCTTCAGCGGTTCCGCCTAGACCTGCATAGCCCTGCGCCCAAAGCGGTATCGGGTAGAGCCACATAAACAGGATTAGTAGGGTCCTAACGTTCATTGGCGAACACTTTCAGCAGATCGGCGGGTGGCAGGCGCAGCATCCGTAGCGCGGGCAGGGCGGCGGCAAGCAGGGCAGCAAGAAGGGTCAGTAGAAACAGCCACAGCCAATCCCAGGGGAAGACGAACATCGGCAGGCGCCAACCAAAAGCCTGAACGTTGATCACCGTCAGCAGAACCCATGCCAGAACAAGCCCAAGTGGCAACGCCAGACAGGCGGTCAATGCCGCCAGCAATAGGCTGCGCAACAGTTCCAGCCCTGCAAGTTGCGCCCTGTTCAGCCCCAGCGCCCAGACCGGTGCGATCTGTGGCAGGCGCTGGGTCCACAGGGTCAGCAGACTGGTGAGAATGGCAAATCCCGCCACGCCGAGGGTCAGCACATTCAAGGCCGAGGTCACGACAAAAGTCTTCTCAAATATCGACAGCGACTGCGCCTTCATTGCAGCTTGCTGTACGACAGCCTGACGTGGAAGGTTGAATCGTTCCCTTAAGGTTTGCGCCATTTCGGTTGCGTTTTCGGGGTTTAGACGAATGCCAAAGCGGCGGGCCTCCGTACCCGGAGCGATCCGGTTCAGTTGGTCCATCGAGACCATGGCTTGCCCGGTCGGATTCCCATAATCCGAATAGACCCCGGCGATGGTCAGGATGTGGTCCGGCGATAAGGCCAAAGCACCGCCGGGCCAGAGATCGGCACGTCGCGCCAGTTGCTCGTTGATCAGAACCGCACGTCCGGCCATGACGTCATCCCATGCATTCGGGCTTGAGGTGATCACTGGCCAGTTCTGCCGATAGACCGGATCATCTACTACACCGTAAAGAAACAAAGGCCCCGTCTCGTGCGACAATTCCACATTTCGGATTGGCAGAATAGCTTCGACCTGAGGGCGCAGCCAGTCGGTAATCTCCTGCCCCTGATCGTCGTCGCTTGCAGTCAGGTAGAGTTCTGACGTCAGGCGCTGGTCAAGCCACCCGACGAATGTCAGCCGGAAGCTGGACACCATCGTGCCTACGCCGACATTCGCTGCCAAAGCCAGTAACAGGGCCATCAGGGCAAGTGACAACCCGGGCAGTTGTGCCCGCATATCTGCCCAGACCCATTGCGTAACAGGGCCCCGCGCCGCGCGGGCGCAGAGTGAAAGCATTACAGACAAAAGCGCAGGCAGCAGCAGCGCTGCACCGGTCAGCAAGCCAGCCAACAGGGCAAACCCGGCGATCAGCCCCCCGAAACTGACATAAGCCAAAACGCCACTCAGGATCATGACCAATCCCAATGCCGCTGCAAGATGGCGCGCGCGGGGGTCGCCCCGCCACGCTTGAACGCCCGGACTTGCCAGCAGGGGCATGCGCGACAGGCGCCATAATGCGTGGCCGCTGGCCAGCAATGTGCCGAAGACTGCCATGGCGATCCCTGCCAAAACCCACTGCAATTGCAGCGTCAGTTGCCCTGTTACTGGTGCGTCGTAAAGGCCACGCAACGTGGCCGCGACATCGGGTAGAAGTGCTCCGGCCAGAAAGAAGCCCAAAAGCAACCCGACGAGCCCACCGATCAGGGCCAGAAAAGTCAGTTCAGCAAGGATCAGCCAGACCAGTAATCGCATCGAGACACCCAGTGCCCGCAGCGAACGGATGATGCCTCTGCGTTGTGCAAAGGCCAGCCCGACCGTGCCGTTCACGATAAAAAGGCCGACCGCAAAGGACAGCAATCCAAAGGCTGACAGGTTCAAATGAAAACTGTCGGTCAGCCGAGCAGTGTCGATCTTTTGTGAAGGGCTGATACGTTCCAGCTCAGGCGTGATCGTGGTTAGGGACTGAAGCCCGCGCGGCTGATCGGGCAGAATAATGAGCCGCGAGATTGCACCGGGCTGATTCAGAAGACGTTCGGCAACGCCGATATCCGTCAGGATCACATCCGGCGGCAGCGCAGAAGTACTGAGAACCGGGGGCAGAGTGTCCTGATCGCGCAACAAGGGCTCCAATTCTGTCGAAACCAGCAGGCGACCCGGAGCAGTCAATATGTCCGCCGGTTCGGGCGGCGCACCGCTTTGCTGGGCCTCGGTAATTGCGGGCAGGGCGGGATAGGCCACCATATCCACGCCCATCAAACGCAACGTACGTCCGGCGACCCGATAAGGGCCTTCCAGTACGGCGGCCACCTGCCACCCCGCGCGACGCAGGTCGACATAACGGGACATGGCGATGAAACCGGCTGGATCGTGCAATTCGTCAAACTGCCCAAGTGCCAGTTGGGCGTTGGCACGGGAATAGCTGGCGCGGGCCTCGGCATTGATGGCCTGTACAGCGGACCACAAACCAGTTGCCAGGGCGATACCGATCAGCAGCGTTGCCAGTTGCAACCAATGCACCCGCCAATGGGACAGCAGGGCCTGGACGACGGCCAATGTCATTGGATGCGCCCACCGCTCAGGCGCAGGTGCGTGTCCAGACGGGCCGCGATTTGCGGGGAATGCGTCACCAGCAGCAAAGCTGCGCCAGTATCAGCCACAAGTGACAGCATCAGGTTCAGCACTTTGGCGCTGGCGGTTTCGTCAAGATTGCCTGTCGGCTCGTCCGCCAGCAACAGTTTCGGGCGCGCGGCCATGGCCCGTCCTATGGCCACCCGCTGCTGCTGGCCGCCCGACAAGCTTTCGGGGTAGCGGTCCAGCAGATCCGAAAGCCCAAGCCGGTCTGCCAATTGCCCGGACCATTGGGCATTTTCGGTACCTGCAAGGCGGGCATGAAAGGACAGGTTTTGCCCCACGGTCAGCGATGGGATCAGGTTGAACTGCTGGAACACAAGCGAAACCTTTCTGCGCCGCAGCTCGGCCCGGCCCGCATCATCCAAAGGGGACAGGGGCGTGCCATCCAGCGTAATCTCGCCTCTGTCGAAACTGTCCAGGGCGGCGGCCAGATTCAGCAAGGTGCTCTTACCGCTGCCGCTTTCACCGGTCAGAGCAAGCGTTTGTCCCTGATCCAGTGTCAGAGACACGTCGCGCAGAACGGGCCGCCCGCCGGGATAAGTCTTTTGAACTCGGTCGATGATCAACAGCATGAAGCGCCCTTTTTTGCACAGGATGTGCGCCGGACTTCCCAACTGTCCAGTGCAGACCTTACTCCGGTTCCTTTCGCCGCAGGCTACCTTATCCGGTGGCGGGGTTGTGCCTTGCGTTTTGAAAGGTCATTGTGCCCTGACAGTTCGTGGCCGAAAATCAGGGTGTAAATACATGACGTTGCTGCATCAGATCGTTTGGGGCAGTACCTTTCTGGGTATTTGCATCCTGATCGAGATTCTCTTTCTGACCTGGTGCACGATGTCCATTATCAAGATGGACAAAAAATGGGTCACACGCGGGGTGTTTGTGGCAACCGCGGGGCCGATTGCCGTTGCCTTGGGCTTCATTATCGCAACGCACACCATTCAGGTCTGGATCTGGGCTATCGTCTGGGTGTTGCTAAATGTTCTGCCGGACTGGAACTCGGCCATCTATTTCTCGTTGGTGACGTTTACGACGCTCGGATACGGCGACATCGTTTTGGGTGAAGGGCTGCGCATTTTCGGCTCGTTTGCTTCGGTCACCGGGCTGTTGGCGTTTGGATTGTCGACCGCGTATCTGGTCGCATTGATGACCCGCGTTTTTCAGGAGAAGTTCTTTTCCTAAAGGATCGGTGCAAACAACCGTGCCAGCGGCGCACCAAAGCGGATGTGGGCCGGTTGTTGACGCAACCTACGGGTCAATTCGAAACTGGTTTCGAAATCTTCTTGTAGCATCTGGTCGACGGCCTGTGCAGCCCGGGCATCAAAGAACAGCGCCATTGCTTCGAAGTTGAGGCGGAAGGATCGGTTGTCGAGGTTTGTTGTTCCAACAGCGGCCAGCGTATCGTCGACAACGAACGCCTTTTGATGCATGAACCCGCCGGTATAGCGGAATACGCGCACGCCACAGTCGCGGATTTCATCGAAATAGGCAAACGCGGCCAGCCATGGCAGGCGATGGTCGATCATGTCAGGAACAAGGATGCGCACATCCACACCGCGCATCGCGGCATGTTGCAGCGCTGTCATGACATCGATGTCGGGTACGAAGTAAGGCGACGCAATCCACAACCGTTCTTTTGCCTCGGCGATTGCTGCAAAAAACATCATGGCGCCAGTTTCGGTTTCGTCTCCGGGTCCGGTCGCGACCAGCAGGGCATTCATGTTCTGTTCGGATTCACTGCCCGCCCAGTCAAGTTCATCAATCAGGTCTTCGTTATGCGCCCAATGCCAATCTTCAGTGAAGATAAGCTGCAATTGCCGGACGACATGACCGGACATCATTATGTGAGTGTCGCGCCAATGACCGAAATGCGGATGTTTGCCCAGATATTCCTCACCAACATTGTGGCCACCGATAAAGCCTGTCTCGCCATCGATAATGACAGTTTTACGATGGTTTCGGTAATTCAGCTGAAACCGGAAATTCGGGCCGCGTTGCTGACGCGGGTCGGCTACATCAATTCCGGCTTCACGCATGGTATCCAGATACGCGCGCGGCAATCCGTAACTGCCGACTGCATCGGTCATGAAACGGACGTGAACCCCACGTTTCGTCGCCTCGATCAGCTTGGATTGCAGTTTGCGGCCCAGTGCGTCGTCTCTGATGATGTAGAACTGAATGAGGATATAGTTCTTGGCCTTGTCGATGGCGTCGAAAATGGCGTCGAATGTGGCTTGCCCGTCAACCAGTAGCCGGGCACCGTTTCCGCTGGACACAGGAAGATGCGCCAGAAACTCGAACGGGCGCGGATTGATGGACATTGAGGAGGGATCGGGCCTTGAGTAATCGGCAAAGGTTTTGATCCCTTCAACAACCCGTTCACTTTTCTGGCGCGCGATGCGATATCCGTGAAAGCGATGGTGTCCCAGAAAAAGATATAACGGCACCGCCAGGAAAGGTGCTGATACCAGAAAGACCACCCACCCAACTGCACCTTGCGGTGTCCGCGCGGTTTGTGCCGCTCGGATCGAAAACACAAATGCAGCCACGTACAACGTGAATACAAAGATAGATACCAGCGCTGTCCACATGGGGTCTTACATCTTTCGGGCCGTTTAGTTTGCCCCAGTGTAGATGCGTGACCAGTCTTGCGCCATATCGACAATGATCCATCCCTTGTCAGAACCCTGATCCAGCCCACCTGCCAGCTTTCCGATCGGGCTTTCGCGGTCATAAGCCCATTCGCGTTCGGCGTCCGTGTGGTGGATCAGAATTCCCAAACGCGGACCATCACCCGACGTTGTCCAATCCAGCATAGCGAAATCTCCGTCCGAGTTGCCTGCGGCCAGAATAGGGCGTCTGCCAATCGTGCGTTCGATATTGATTGGCTTGCCTTCCTTGTCGTCGATGAAGGCTAGCCCCGGTGCCTTGATGATCGTCGGGTTGCCGTCGATCACCTTATAGGTGCTGTCTGCATAGCTCCCCAATATCTGTTCCGGCGGGATACCATAGGCATCCTCGGCAAAGACGCGCATGAAATGAATGCCACCGCCGGATACGATGTAGGTCTTGAAACCTTCGTCACGTAGATAACGCAGCAACTCGACCATCGGCTGATAGGTCATCTGGTCATAACGAAGGCCGGTGTTGGGGTGGCGTTCGGTTTCCAGCCACTGCGCAACAGCTGCCTGAAAGTCTTCGACGCTGGTGCCAGAATGCGATGCGTTGACAACTTCGATCAGCGCCTCATGCCCGCCTTCAAGAACGGTCGCTAGATCACCCTTTGCAGCAGCTTCCAGAGCAGGAGTTGTCAGGATCGACGGGTCCCGCTTGGCCAGATCGGCCAGACGATCCATGGCGAAAAGGAACTGGAAATACACCGGCTGTTCGGCCCAAAGCGTTCCGTCATTGTCGAATACGGCGATCCGATCATCAGGCGTCACGTAATGAGCTGAGGCAGGGTCGGTTACATCGTCAACAAACAAAACGATTTTCGCTTTGGATTCTAGATTGTTCCATGAGGGCAAGGGGTCAGCGATGGCGACCGTCGCTCCTAGCACACTGCACAATATCAAAAATAGACGCACGGATTATTCCTCAATTTTCAACCGCTAATGAGAAGGGCCGGGGCCCCGGTATCGGGACTCCGGCTTTGCTGTGTCTTGGATTAAACAGCCAGGTTCACGGTGCGCCCGGAGGTGACGTCAACTTCTCCATCACTTTGTCGAGGCTGAAGCTCGCCGCTTCCTGTCGGGGTGGGTATTCCTTGAAGGTTTCAAGGAACTGCGCGACATAGGCCTGCGCAGGTACCAGCATGTAGGCACGGTCGAGCATCCAGTCATAGTAGGTGTTCGATGTGCGGTAGCCACGCTCGTACGGGTCGCGTCGCAGGTTGGTGATCAATGGCACGCGCAGAGGGGTCAGTGGCTCCATCCAGGCGCGCAAGGTTGCCCATGCCTTCTGTTCCAGGAAGGTGATTTTCCAATCACCGAAGCGGAGTGCCGCAAGGTCACCATCGTCCGTGAAATAGAAGATTTCCCTGCGCGGACTCTTGTCTGTTTCGCCGGTCAGCAACGGCAAGATGTTGTAGCCATCCAGATGCACGCGATAGTCACGCCCGCCGCCAACTTCGGCCACGGTGACACCTTCCAGAAGATCTTCTTTCACGGTTTCGTTGCCAGCTGCAGCCAGGAATGTCGGTAACCAATCCATATGGTGCACGATCTCGTTCGACACAGCGCCTTCGGTTATCTTGCCGGGCCACCGAACCATGGCAGGTACGCGCCATGCGCCCTCCCATTGGGTATTCTTTTCACCCCAGAACGGGGTCATCGCGGCATCTGGCCAGGTATTCATGTGCGGACCATTGTCGGTCGAGTAAAACACGATGGTTTTGTCGGCGATGCCCAGCTCATCCAGCGCAGTCAGGAAGTCGCCAATATGCATATCATGTTCGATCATGCCAGCCGTATACTCATCTACCTGCTTGCCGACGATTTCATTGGCCTTTGCCCATTTCTCTTCGGAAACATGCGTGCGGAAATGCATCCGGGTGCCTGACCACCAGACGAACCACGGCGTGCCGCTTTCCTCTTGTTTGCGGATGAATTCAATCGCAGCCGCCGCGGTTTCATCGTCGACCGTTTCCATACGCTTCTTGGTCAGCGGGCCGGTATCCTCGATCTCGCCACCCGCTGTCGACTTGATTACACCGCGCGGGCCAAAAGCCTGTCGGAAGGTTCTGCCATCGGGCAGAACAGCATCATTGGGATAGTCGATGTTTTCCGGCTCTTCCTCGGCGTTGAGATGGTAGAGGTTGCCAAAAAATTCGTCAAAACCGTGGTTTGTCGGCAGATGTTCATCCCGGTCGCCCAGGTGGTTTTTTCCGAACTGACCCGTGGCGTAGCCTTCCGCTTTCAGAAGGCCCGCAATGGTCGGGTCTTCGATCTGCATGCCTTCCTCAGCGCCCGGCAGGCCAACTTTGGACAGGCCCGTGCGGAAAACGGATTGCCCCATGATAAAAGATGATCGCCCAGCCGTGCACGACTGTTCACCGTAGTAATCCGTGAACATCATACCTTCTTCGGCGATACGGTCGATATTGGGTGTCTGATACCCCATCAACCCCCGCGTGTAGGCCGAGATGTTGGACTGACCAACATCGTCGCCCCAGATCACAAGGATATTCGGTTTCTGGTCCTGCGCCCAGGCGGGTATGGCCAGTGTCAACGTGGCGGTTACCACGGCAAGTCGGCGCAAGTTACTGCGCCAGGTGCCGGATAGCGAACGTGGAGGTAACATGGTTTGCTCCTGATCTGAGAGGATCTTGGCGACCCCAAAGGAAATGAATCAGCCGGCGTTCAAATGCATGAACAACGCGGCAGCAAAGTGTTGATTCCCATATTGAAAATCTTTGGTAGCAGGAATCGAACACCATTAGCATAGGTTACTTCTTGCGTCGGAAACTCATCATATGATTATATCGCAAAGTACAAATGTGAGACAAAATGAATAATCTGAAGCTATTACGAAACACCGGATGGTTCAGTGAACGCTCGTCAGAGTTTCAGGCCGATTTGGCAGCCCTTGGCATACCGAAATCGGTAGAGGCGGGAGAGACGCTGTATCACTATGGTGATCCGGCAAATGGTATCTACGCGATTCTCAGCGGTGGTGTGCAGATAACGGCCCCAGCGGATGATGGTCAGGAGTTTGTGCTTCACCGCGACGGCGCTGGGTTCTGGATCGGCGATCTGGCTTTGTTTGCAGGTGCGCTGCGTCTGGTCAGTGTTATCACGACGCAAGCCACTCAAGCCTTGTTTTTCCCAAATTTAAGCATCTCGCGGTTGATTCAGAACAATCCTGACTACATCCGGGATTTCTATGCGTTGACGCATGAGAATATGCGGACCGCTTTGCGCATCATGGCAAATCTGGCTGTGACGGGAACGGAGAAGCGGCTGGTCTTGAGGTTGCTTCACTTGGACGAAGGGACCTCGAAAACCGATGGCTGGATTGATGTTTCACAAGAAGATCTGGCGGCGATGATTGCTGTATCGCAACCGACTTTGCACAGGAACCTTCACAGGCTTGTGGATTTGGGGTTAATCGAACTGGGGTATGGCCGGGTTCGACTGCTGGATCGGGGCGCATTGATAGCCAGTTGTCAGACCTGAGGTTTCGGGTCGTGACACCGGGATGCGGTCCAACATATGCGGACAGGCTGGCGGCTGTGTACGGCACCCGACGAACTTAAGCCTACGCCACGCCGCAGTTCAGTTATTAGCACGCGCCTGACCGTCCTCCTCGCCCAATTGGCCGTCCAGAGACATCAGGATCGCGACCGGGCGTAAAGCAGGGATGTGGCTGAACACGATCAGAATACAGACCGTCAGTGGCACGCTCAGGAAAGCGCCGATCAGGCCCCAGACAGTTGTCCAGAATGTCAGCGCCAGAATGACAAGGAATGTCGACATGTTCAGCGAGCGGCCCAGCATGGCCGGATCAAGGAAGTTACCGATCAGGAATTGAAGGGTGCCGCACCCAAACAAGATGATCAGAAACGGAACGATCGTATCAAACTGAACAAGCGCGATCATGGCCGGAAAAAACACCGCTATGATCGACCCGATCGAAGGAATGAAGTTCAAAGCAAAGGTCAAAACGGCCCAGGTTTCCGCATATTCCAAACCAAGGGCCCTGAATACAAAATAACTGATGCCCGCTGTGATCAGGCTGATCAGGGTCTTTACCCCAACATATCGTTGCAGGCTGATCGATATGGCATCAAGCATGGTCGCAAAATCAGCGCCGGTTTGGGGGTCGCCAGCCGCAAGTTGAATTTTCTTGCGAAAGGCCAGACGCTCGGCCATCAGGAACGCGACATAGAGGCTGATCAGAAAGAACTGGTTCAGTAGGGACGTAGCGCTGCCCAGCAACAGGCGTGCGACATAGGTCATGTCGATGCTGACCAGATTGTCGCGGATGAAAGTGGTGACGTCGTTGCCGACAAGACCGGTTATGCGCTCAACCGCCCCGTCGAACTGGTTTTCGTACGTGCTGACGGACCGTGCAAACTGCGTTGCCTGACTGCCCAGCACGTACATGATCATGAACAAACCCGCCAGAACGATGGTCACTCCAGCGATATTTGCCAGCCAGACTGGAGCGTGGGTTAGCGCGACGACGCGGTCGCTCAGCGCAATGATCAGAACGTTGACCAGCAGTGCCATGGCAAGCGGGATCAGGAAGTTCGCCCCCGCATAAAGCCCCAGCACCATCAGCGCCGCGATAATGCAGGTGTCGCGGACAACAGACAGTTTTAGCCTGGGGCGAGCCGTGAAATCTTCCTGATCCGGGATCATTCAGTATCCTGTTTATCTGTTCTTAAGCAGGCTAGTGATCGTCCCGCTTTGCCCAATCCTGCACCTGCATTCCGGTTTTAGCAATGCAGTCAGCGGTTTGCAGACCGGCTTTTGTCACTTTGATACCGATGACGGGTTCTGTGTTTTATTTAGGCGGGTTAGGGTTGCAGGATGACAAAGCCTACGATTCCCCCGTTTGGCCGCCCGCTTCAGGCGCTATGGCTGGCACTTCGCCGGTTCGTCCGGAAAAACGGACCTGTCATGAGCAGCCACGTCGCCATGTCGCTGATGATGGCCCTGTTTCCCTTTGTGTTGTTCACCGTGGCGCTGGCCGGGGCATTGTCGCAGGACTATGTCACTGATGAGTTGATTGACCTGCTATTCGGGGCATGGCCCAAGGATGTTGCGGACCCGATCGTGGCCGAATTGCGTGCGGTTCTGGCCGGTGCCGGGTCGGGCGTGATTACGCTGGGTGGCCTGCTTGCGATCTACTTTGCTTCCAACGGGGTTGCCGCAGTACGCGCAGCGATGAATCAGGCCTATCACGATCAGGACAGTTGGCCTTTTTGGAAAACCCGGCTTTTGTGTCTGGTCCTGGTTATCCTTGGCGGTTCGGCAATCCTTGTTATTGCAACGGTCGAGGTGGTCTTGCCGGTCTACACGAAACTGGTGGCAGAGCATACCGAAGCTCCGGTAGCGGACTGGCTGTCCGTAGATCGCCTGCGGTGGACGTTTACCGTGGCCGTTCCGGCAGGCACTGTCCTGCTGGCACATCTAATTCTGCCAACCCGCAGGCACAGCCTGACCCAGATCCTGCCCGGCGTCATACTGACATTGGTTTTGTGGGCAGCTGGCGGATGGGCATTTTCAGTCTATATCAGTCAGTTCGCCACCTACAGTGCCACATATGCGGGTTTGGCCGGGGCAATGGCTGCGCTGATTTTCCTGTATCTGTGTTCTGCGATGCTGATCCTTGGTGCTGAATACAACGGCGCATTGATCGACCTTCGGAACGCCGCTGCAGGAGATATGGCATGAGATTTGCCATTCTGGCGGCTTGTTTAACCCTCGCAAGTGAAGGGCAGGCGCAGTCACTGGAATATGTGGGCTCAGATCGGTGTTCAGACTGCCATCAGCACGAGGCCGAGGCATGGGCTTCGTCTCATCATGCCTTGGCCTGGACAGAAGTTGGCGACGGCCATCTGGTCGCCGAATTCGATGGAACCCGGTTCGTGCAGAACGGGATGACGGTTGAATTTACTAAACAGGCAGACAGGTTCACAGCTCGTGTAACGGAAAAAGACGGAGCGACGACGGCATATGATGTGCATTCCGTCGTTGGAATCGCACCTCTACAACAATATCTGTTTGAAACCGAACCGGGGCGGTTGCAAAGCTTTGATGTGGTTTGGGATACCGAGCAGAAGCGCTGGTATCACTTATACCCCGATCAGGATCTGCCACCAGAAGACGGGCTGCACTGGACGGGCCCTTACAAGAACTGGAACGCGCGCTGCGCCGAATGTCACGCCACAGGGTTTGAAAAGAACTACGGCGCGCAATCCAGAACATACTCTTCCCGACAGGCCGAGATTGGTGTTGGCTGCGAAGCCTGCCATGGACCGGGGTCAGCTCATATCGATTGGACCAAAGGGCAGAGCGTTACTGACGGGCTGAGTGATACAGGCTTTTCGATGAGCTGGGGCAAAGGCCAGACCGAGGCTGAGATCCAGCAATGCGCCGGGTGTCATTCGCGGCGCGAGGCACATGGCAACGGAAACCCTTTGCCGGGAACCTCGTATCATGATGCCTATAACCTGGCTGTGTTGCGGCCCGGTTCGTATCATCCGGACGGGCAGATACTGGATGAGGTCTACGTTTACGGCTCATTCCTGCAATCCAAAATGTATGCCCGAGGGGTCGGGTGCATGAACTGCCACGAGCCACACAGTGCGCAGTTGAAGGCCGAAGGCAACGGTATTTGTACCCAATGTCATTCCACGGCCGGAAACCCTGATTTCCCGACGCTGGCGAAACAGGAATACGATACACCCAATCACCATCATCACGTTACGGATAGCGCGGGTGCCCAGTGCAAAAGCTGCCACATGATCGAACGTACATATATGGGCGTGGACGGTCGCCGGGATCACAGCTTTCGCGTGCCGCGACCGGATTTGGGATTGGGGGCTGATGCCTGCACTGATTGCCACCAGAATAAGGATCAGGTCTGGGCTGCCAGCCGGATCAAAGGCTGGTTTCCTGACACAGCCAATCGGGCCCCGCATTATGGCACGGTGTTCAAAGCTGCTGCCGATGGCCATTTGAACACGCCAGAGGGTTTGATTGCTGTCGCAACGGACCCCTCGCAACCCGCTATCGTGCGGGCAACAGCAGCGTATCTGCTGCAACCTTTTGGCTCGCTTGAGGTTGCCGCGTATACAGCGCCACTGTTGCAGGAAGGCGATCCGCTGATACGCGCAAATGCAGCAGCCTTGCAGCGTCAGGCGAGCGCAACGGATCGTGCTCAAAGGTTAGAACCCCTTTTGTCTGATCCTTTTCGCAACGTTCGCATTGCCGCCGCCAAGGAGTATCTGAGTATCCCTCCTCAAGCCCTGACACCTCAGCAACAGGATCTGACCGAGCAGGGGATGGCCGAGTGGCAGGCGGCGATCTCGAACAGGCTGGATGCCCCGGAAACACATCTGGTTCTGGGAGGGATGGCCTTGACGCTGCGCAACGCCCCGGCTGCCGAACGGGCATTTCGCGAGGTTGTAGCGCTGGATCCTCAGCGCGCCGAAGCGTGGCCCATGGTGGTGCAGCTGGCACAGATCAATCGCGGCCCGGAAGCCGCACGTATCGCCCTGCGAGAAGCCTTGGGCAGGTTGCCCGATGACCCGGCCTTGCTGCAATTGCTGCAACAACTGGGGCCCTGATCCGGCACAGGTTTGCCCGATTTGTTCCAACTTCACGGCAAAATTTCACGCTAACAGCAACTCAGAACTGCTGTTTTGAGGTGATGTATGTCCGCTGATTCAACAAGACAGAAAGCAACCGGGACGAACCCCGCTACGCTGGCGCAGCGCATTGAAGAGCTGCGCAATCGCGAGCCTGTATATGTTTCGCACGGGGATACACTGATGTTGCAGGGTATGGCCGCGACGTCGCTGCGCGAACAACGGCTGACCGGGAACCGTATCCGATTGGAAGATTAAGTTTAGCCGCGAAACCCGGTTGCAACAACGAATTTTTCCGAACTGTCGGAACGGGATGCGGGCGGTTTCACGTGCGCCACTTTCTGAAATTTCTGCTTCAGAAGTTTTTGCAATTCGCCCTCGGCACCGCCGGCAAGAACCTTGGCTACGAATGTGCCACCTTCTTCCAGCACGTCAAACGCGAAATGGGCCGCAGTTTCACACAGTGCGATGATCCGAAGATGGTCGGTCTGCTTGTGACCCGAGGACGCCGCTGCCATGTCCGACATCACCACGTCCGCTTTGCCACCCAGCCAGTCCTTGACCTTCTGGTCGGCGTCATCCTCCATGAAGTCCAGCACATGAGTATCGGCACCCGCAACCGGTTCGACTTCCTGCAGGTCGATGCCCAGCACGGTTCCGATCCGTTTCCCTGACTTTTCGCCAAGCGCGTTTACGCGTTTGACTGCAACCTGGCACCAGCCACCGGGCGCGCACCCCAGATCAACAACCCGTGCTCCGGGTACGAGAAAGCGGAACTTGTCGTCTAGCTCCATGATCTTATACGCGGCCCGCCCCCGATATCCTTCGGTCTGGGCGCGCTTGACATAGGGATCGTTCAGCTGTCGTTCGAGCCAGCGGGTCGAACTCAGCTTGCGACCACGTGCGGTTTTTACCTTTACCTTCAGGTCACGCTGACCGCGCCCCGAGTTGTTTTTGCCAGTTGGTGTCTTCGCCATCAGAACGGTCCGTCTTCCAGTACCCCGTCCGCGCTCATCTGTGCATAAAGCAGGCCCTCGCGTAGCCCCCGATCTGCCACGGAAAGGCGATCAGTGGGCCAGCAGCGCAACAATGCCTGCAAAATGGCCGAGCCGGACATGATCAGGGCCTGCCGGTCTTCACCAATCCGAGGATCCCGGCGGCGCCCATGAGGGCCGAGTTCTAAATACCCGCGTATCACTTTGTCAATCTGATCACTGGTCATACGCAGCCCGTCAACCTTGGTCCGGTCATAGCGCTTCAGGCCAAGATGCGATGCCGCAACCGTTGTGACAGTTCCGCTGGTGCCGACGATCTGAAAACCTTCGCGGGTCTGTTCATCTTTGTAAGGTGCGAAATCGGCCAGGTTTTCTTCGAAAAACCAGCTCATCAATGCAAAGCGAGCGGCGTCGTTTTCGACGTCATTGAACTGATCCCGCAACGTGGCAACACCCAGCGGTACGCTGATCCAGTCTACAACTTTTGCAGCCGGAAAAGGGCTGTCGACCGTGTGAAACCCGTTGTGCAAACGCATGATCGCAGCCGGGCGGTCACGGCGAGGGACGGACGAAATGTCGATCCAGACCAGCTCGGTCGAACCGCCGCCAATATCGACAACCAACAGCTGTTCGGTCTTGGTGGACACCAGCGGGGCGCAGGAGATCACCGCCAAACGGGCTTCTTCTTCGGGTTGGATGATTTCAAGCGTCAGTCCGGTTTCGCGTTTGACCTGTCGGATGAATTCGCGGGAATTCTTGGCGCGGCGGCAGGCCTCGGTTGCGATCAGACGCATCCGCTTTACTTTGTTCCGCTTCAGCTTTTGTTGACAGATTCGCAGCGCCTGAACGGTGCGTGCCATCGACGCCCGCGACAGACGTCCGGTGCGTTCCAGACCCGCGCCCAGCTGCACGGACTTGGAGAAGCTGTCAACCACATGAAACCCGCTGCCCTTGGGCTGGGCTATCAACATGCGGCAACTATTTGTTCCCAAATCCAGAGCCGCATACAGGGCATCCGGATCGGGTCTTGCCGGCGCGGGGCTTTCGACCGCTTTCGGGAACGCGCCCGCACCTTTGGGACGCTTGGGCGCCATCGTAACGCCCTCCGATTTTCGAGTTGATTTGACCCTAGGCGGGGCGTCGTCGACGTGCAAGCGATTTCCATTTCAAATTTGGCTTGGATGTCACACGCCGTTCATACTGAGGTGCGATTTGATCTTTGATCCCGGTTGAGGGATTCTTGATCGCAATCAGCCGCAGACGGAGCCTGCCATGAAAGATAAACGTGTCCTGACCTTTGACGAATTCGATGAAATGGTGAACCCGCGCCCAGAGGAATGTGAGTTTGACCGCGTCGTTGAACGTGCCCTGTCACGTCGTGGATTTCTGGGCGGCGTATTGGCGGTGGGAAGTTTCACGGCTTTGGGCGGGTCGCTGCTTCCGACTGGTGCGCGCGCAGCCGCAGATCGATTTGCGTTTGAGGCGATTCCGGCGTCAACTGCCGATGACGTCATCGTGCCGCCGGGCTACAAGGCCGAGGTGATGGTGCGCTGGGGCGACCCGCTTTGGTCTGATGTGCCCGAATTTGATCCGGCCACCCGTGGAACCGCTGCCAGCCAAGAGCGCGCATTTGGTGATAACACCGACGGTCAGGATGTGTTTTTGCACGAGGGTCACGTTCTACTGGTCGTGAACAACGAATACACCAATCGCGATATCCTTTGGGGCAACAACCCGGACGCCAAAGCCGCCTCGGATGACGATGTCGCCAAAGGCATGATGGCGCATGGTGTGACGGTGGTCGAGATTGCGGTTACCGACGGCAAATGGGGCATCGTCAAGGATAGCTCGTATAACCGCCGCATCACGCCGCAGACAGACATGTCATTGACGGGGCCTGCCGCTGGCCATGATCTGCTGAAAACTGCCGCCGATCCGACAGGCACCATCTGTAAAGGCACCTGGAACAACTGTGGTAATGGCATGACCCCATGGGGGACGTATTTGGCCTGTGAAGAGAATTTCAATGGTTACTTCTCGACTGAGGACGAAAACCATGAGGTCAGCGCCGAACTTCAGCGCTACGGCGTTTCGTCCAAGGACTGGGGATACGGATGGGCCGGAATTGACGAGCGTTTCGACGTCTCGAAAAACCCTAACGAACCGAACCGCGCAGGCTATGTTGTCGAAATCAATCCGACCGAGCCAACCTCGACCCCTCGTAAGCTGACCGCGCTCGGTCGGTTCAAGCACGAAAACGCCGAGGCCATTGTGAACAATGACGGTCGTGTCGTTGTCTACATGGGTGATGATGAACGGGGCGAGTTCCTGTACCGCTTTGTCTCGGAAGGTTTTTATGCCGCTGGGGTGGACACGCATGCGCTGCTTGAGAACGGTACGTTGTCGGTTGCAAAGTTCAACGACGACGGGACTGGTGAGTGGCTGGACCTGACCCCCGAAACAACTGGTATGACGTCGCAGGCCGAAATCTGCATCCATACGCGGCAAGCAGCATCGGCTGTTGGCGCGACCACCATGGACCGCCCGGAATGGGTTGCGGCCAACCCGAACGCGCCCGAGGTCTATTGCTGCCTGACCAACAACAAGAACCGCGGTGTGAAACCGAATGCCGGTGGCGACGACACTTCGGTCAACGGGCCGAATCCGCGCGAGGCGAACAAATACGGTCAGATCGTGCGCTGGCGCCCTGAAGGCGGAGACCATGGCGCATCGGGTTTCGAATGGGACCTGTATGTACTGGCCGGAAACCCGACCGTGCATCAGGATGCGTATGGCGGTTCGGACAATGTCAACGCCGACAACATGTTCAACTCGCCCGACGGTCTGAAGTTTGACAGCAACGGCCTGCTGTGGATCCAGACCGACGGCAAATACAGCAACGAGGGCGACTTCGAAGGGCAGGGGAACAACCAGATGCTGGCAGGCGACCCGGTTACCGGTGAAATCCGTCGTTTTCTGGTTGGCCCGAACGAGTGTGAGATCACTGGGCTCAGCTGGTCGCCGGATCGCCGCACCATGTTTGTTGGTATTCAACACCCCGGTGAAGACGGTAATAGCCACTGGCCCGACGGTGGTAACTCGGTTCCACGTTCAGCCATCATTGCGGTTACTCGTGAAGACGGTGGGTTGGTCGGTTAACCTTGGCAAGACGCGTTGAAACAAGCCTCGGGCGGGTCATGCCGTCCGGGGCTTTTTGTTCATTATGCAATGCTCTCATAGTGACAATGAGAATTTTGGTATGCGTTTTTGCCGCGAGACGGGTTAAAACCCCGCCACGCCACCGTGGGCGAAAACGTCGCTTGAAAAGCGCCGGGTGTCGAAAACCGACCGACCAATCCCCACATTGAAGTTTAGAACCGGCCCATCGGGTTAGGAGGAATCACAGTAATGCCTGACGTCACCATCGTGTACTGGCGCGACATTCCCGCTCAGGTCATCGTCGGCAAAGGCCGTCGCGGCGCGAAGCGGCAACTGGAAGAACGGTTCGAGCAAGCCATCGACCGCGCCGCCATGAAGGTAAACGCAAAGGACAGTGATGCCTATCTGGCTGAATGGCGCAAGGCCGAGCCTTTTGTGGTTGATGGCGACCCGGCAGAAGTAGCCGAGGCCGAGGCCCTGCGTCTGGAAAAGGAATACGATCAGGACCGCATTAAAGCGCTGATCGCAAATGACGGTTGGGCATAAGCCCGGATCTTAATGGGAGGCCTCAATGGCTTTGCTGAACTTCAAGAAACGTGATGTGGTCGAAAACAGCCCTGTGAACCCGACTGTCGAAGCCTTCCTGCAAGGCTATTCGATCGAGGTCATGCCGCGGACCGCCGAAAAGGTCGAGGATTTCCGCGCGCTGCTGCCCGAAGGCACACGCGTCTACATTGCCCATATCGAAGGCACCCCGATTGAAGACATGGTCAAGACAGCCAAGCGGATTGCGGCCGAAGGCTATCCTATCATGCCCCACTTCCCGGCGCGGATCATCAAAGATGCGGCGACGTTGGAAAACTGGATCTCGATGTACCAGGGCGAGGCGGGCGTCGAGCAGGCGCTGTTGCTGGCCGGTGGTGTGACAAAACCGCATGGCGATTTCGACAGTTCCATGCAGCTGATGGAAACCGGTCTGTTCGACAAGGCAGGGTTCAAGCGTCTTCATGTTGCCGGTCACCCCGAGGGTAACAAGGACATCGATCCCGATGGGTCCACCAAGAACGTCGATGACGCCCTGCGCTGGAAACAGAAATTCAACGAAACCACGGATGCCGAGATGGCCCTGGCAACTCAGTTTGCCTTCGATGCCAAGCCGATCATCGCCTGGGCGGATGGTCTGAAAGAGGCAGGTATCGACCTGCCCATCCACATTGGTATCGCCGGTCCGGCCAAACTGCAGACCCTGATCAAGTTCGCAATTGCTTGCGGCGTCGGCCCGTCGCTGAAAGTTCTGCAAAAGCGCGCCATGGATGTGTCGAAGCTTCTGTTGCCCTATGAACCGAACGATGTTGTGACTGAATTGGCCAACTACAAAGCGGCCAACCCGGATTTCAACATCACCAACGTGCACTTCTTCCCGCTGGGCGGGATCAAAACCAACGCCAACTGGGCGATCAATAATGGCGGTGCCTCGGCGCAGCCTGCAAACTCCTAAGGAACGGACATGACCCGTACAGTCTTAGAATCAAAAACAAAAACTGCCGTTCTGGGCTTTGATGAACCGTTCTGCGTGATCGGAGAGCGGATCAACCCGACCGGTCGGAAAAAGCTGGCGGCCGAACTGGAAGCAGGCGATTTCTCGACCGTCGAGAAGGATGCGCTGGCGCAGGTGATGGCGGGCGCGACCGTTCTGGATATCAACGCGGGCGTCGTCTACAACTCGAACCCCAACCCGAATGAAACCGAACCGCCATTGATGCGCAAGATCGTTGAGCTGGTGCAGGGTCTGGTTGAAGTTCCGTTGTGTATCGACTCGTCGGTTCCCGGTGCTCTGGAAGCGGGTCTTGAGGCGGCGGAAGGTCGCCCTCTGCTGAACTCGGTCACAGGTGAGGAAGAGCGTCTGGAACTGGTTCTGCCGCTGGTCAAAAAATACAATGTTCCTGTTGTGGCAATCTCGAACGACGACACGGGCATCTCGGAAGACCCCGATGTCCGTTTCGAAGTGGCCAAAAAGATCGTTCAGCGTGCTGCCGATTTCGGAATCCCCGCGCATGACATCGTTGTTGACCCGCTGGTCATGCCGATTGGCGCGATGGCAACAGCTGGTCAGCAGGTGTTTGCTCTGGTTCGCCGCCTGCGCGAGGAACTGGGCGTGAACACCACCTGTGGTGCATCCAACATCTCGTTCGGCCTGCCGAACCGCCACGGCATCAACAATGCCTTCCTGCCGATGGCAATGGGTGCCGGCATGACCTCGGCGATTATGAACCCGGTGGCTCTGCCAGTAACGCAGGCAAAAATTGCTGAGAAAAAAGAAGCCCTTGCCGCAGCTGGCATCATTCTGCCAGAAGGTATGGATGACGAGGCGTTTGTTCAGATGTTCGGCCTGGGCTCCACCAAGCCGCGCGCCGGTAAAGAGATGGAGGCCATCCGCGCCGCCAACCTGCTGACAAACAACGACCCGCATGGTGGGGAATGGATCCGGTTCAACAAATCACCTGACGAGGCTGGTGGCGCAGCCAGTGGTCGTCGCGGCGGTGGCCGTCGTCGCCGCGCCTGATTGCATCAACAAAGACAGCTAAGGCCGGGCACTTTGCCCGGCCTTTTCGTTTGACCCTGATTAATGTCGATTTTGCGTAATGGTTCAGGATATCCTGATCCGGGACGCAACGATCAGGTGGCACGATGAGCAAACATCACCCCCCGAAACTCTCAGGAGCGGATCTGACCAAGCGGTTGGGCAAAAAGGAGTATTTCGAGCAACTGGTTGATCTTCAGGCCAAACTGGCCAGGATTCAACAAGCTTATCTGTTTCACGGGCTAAAGGGTGTGCTGGTGTTCGAGGGTTGGGATGCGGCAGGCAAGGGGGGAACCATTCGCAGGATCAGCCAGGCTCTGGACCCGCGCAGCTTTAAGGTCTGGCCAATTGGGGCACCCCGGAACTACTACCTCAACCGGCATTACCTGCTGCGGTTTTGGGAACGTTTGCCACCGTCCGGAGCGATATCCGCATTCGACCGCAGCTGGTACGGGCGCGTGTTGGTTGAGCGGATCGAGAACCTGACCCCGGAAACACGCTGGCGCGCTGCCTATCAGGAAATCAATGATTTCGAACGCATGCTGGTCGACGATGGTGCCCGGATCGTCAAGCTGTTCTTCCACATCTCTGAAGATGAACAGATGCAGCGGTTTACAGAACGGCTAAGAAACCCGTTGAAGCGCTGGAAGCTGACGTACGAGGATTTCAGGAATCGCGAGAAATGGGATGTTACCGAGGTCGCCGTGGATGAAATGTTGGCCCGGACGTCAACCGATCTGGCGCCGTGGCACGTAATACCGGCCAAAAACAAAAGATATGCGCGCATCAGCGCCATGAAGGCCATTGTCAAAGCGTTTTCAGCAGGGGTCGATCTGAACCCGCAACATCTGGACAGCCGTACGCTTGAGGCGGCCATCCAGGCTTTGGATGTTGAAGACTCGCTGATCGACAGTCTTCGT
Organism: Ruegeria sp. AG7; assembly: GCF_056541545.1. Classification (NCBI taxonomy): domain Bacteria; kingdom Pseudomonadati; phylum Pseudomonadota; class Alphaproteobacteria; order Rhodobacterales; family Roseobacteraceae; genus Ruegeria; species Ruegeria sp. AG7. The sequence continues at coordinate 49,311 of NZ_JBQFYP010000003.1, read as the reverse complement.
GCGCGGACTGAGTGACATTTTCCGGGCGAGCTGAAACGATCCGGCTTGCGCGTCAGGGAACTCTGGTTATATCTCAGAGGCGCGGCGGGTATGATGTAATGGTAGCCTGTCAGCTTCCCAAGCTGAACGCGCGGGTTCGATTCCCGCTACCCGCTCCAGAACTCTCAGGTAAGACGGCGAATTCCGGTGAAGGCCTGCTCTGGCAGGCATGGGGGTCGTTTCGGGACGTTCCACCAAATTGATTTATGCCTGTAGATAGTTCCGGTTTGGGGCATCCCCCTTGCGATTAGTAGGATTCCGGGCGTCTTATGATAGAGTGACCCCATCACTGTTGAGCAGAGCCCAACTATGCGGGAAATTGATCAGACCGGCACGAGAACCCCCCAAGAGCCTTGCGCAGGTGATGTTCATGCCTTTCTGGAGAGCCTGACCGGCCCGTCCCGTGGAACGGTTTCCTGGCTTGTCGACAGCGCATTGACTGTTTCAGTTGGCGAAGGCCGTGCGCTAGGCCTACGCCTGAAAGACAACACACCGCCCCATGACGAAGATATCGCAACGCTTCAGTGGACCGAGGGGGGCTATGTGCTCAACGCGCTGGTAGGGCAAGACATCTGGGTCAATGGCCACAAGATTGTGTCGGCAACGCTGAAACACGGCGACATGATCGAGTTTGGCGAATTGGGCCCGATCTCCCGATACCGCATATGTACTCAGAGGTTTCCCATCCGTCATACGGTCGAGGATATCCTGAGCGACGCCTATGCCTATGCGCGGTCAAGTCGCCGACCCTTTGCCCAAAGAATGTCGGGTGCGCTGCGTGAGAGTGGGCGAAGGCTTGTTTCTCAAACCACTATGTTCTTCAGGATTACGGTAGTAGCCGCGATTGCGCTGATCGCAGGTCTGCTGTTCCTGCTTTATCAAAACGACCGGAGACTGGCCGACAGCCTGCAACAGGAAGCTCGCAAGATTGAAGCTGTGGCGACCATGCTTAGCCAGACGCGGGAAGATGTTCTAACCCCCGAAGACCTTGTGGCGTTGAGGGAAGCCTTTCAGAACCAGCTGATATCAACCGAGCAGCGGTTGGGTACCCTTGAACAACGCGCGGGGGCGTCTACGCGGGTCATCACCGCCTCTACTCAATCCGTGGCTTTCATTCAGGGCGCCTACGGATTGCGTCATATCGAAAGCGGTAAACTGCTGCGCCACGTGTTGGGGCCGAACGGAGAGAAGTTGCAAACACCCTTCGGACAACCCTGGATCGAACCGGACGCAACAGGCGAGCCCGCGGAGTTCCAGTTCACTGGCACCGGATTTCTGCTGGAGGGTACGCCGCTGATGGCCACCAACCGCCACGTTGCCTTGCCCTGGACATCCGGCGACCAAGCTCAGGCACTGAAAAACGCAGGTCTTGAGGCCGAGATGCTTCGGTTGCTGGCCTATCTGCCAGGTCAGACCGATCCGATTGAGGCTACTTTGGACCGGTTCAGTGAAACCGCTGATCTGGCACTTTTGTCGGTTGATCCAAACCGTATCGAGGGGCTGGGATTGCCACTGGCGGAAGATCTTCCACGAAGCGGTGACGAAGTCTTTCTGCTGGGGTATCCTACTGGCCTGAAATCATTAATTGCGCAGGCGGGGCCGGAATTTCTGAATACGCTCGAAAAAGACGGGTCCGTCAATTTCTGGACGATCGCCGCACGGTTATCTGCGCAAAACCAGGTTCAACCTCTCGCCAGCCGAGGAATCGTGGCGCAGACAAGCCCGGGTGCAGTCGTTTACGACGCAGAAACAACGTCAGGAGGAAGCGGAGGGCCGGCCCTGAACCGCAAGGGAGAGGTGGTCGCGATTAACGCCGCGATCCTGCCAGAGTTCGGGGGTTCAAACATCGGGGTTCCGGTTTTGCACCTGAAAACCTTGCTGAATGAAACTGTCAGCCAGTGATCAATCACTGGTCTGGAAAGGCGATTTTTGAACAATGAATACGACCGTCAACGGAACGATCACAGAAATCAGGGCCACGGCGATCAACAGGTGTCCAAGTTGGCCGTAATCGGCAATCGATGTGACGACACCGGTTTCCGGGTCGGTTACCGCGCGCGACACCACGAAAATCTGGTTCATGTATTTCGTTGCCAAACTGCTGGCCGACAAGGCCATGTTGGTGAATGACGCCATGACGGCAAAGAAAGTTGCCTTCAGATGCACAGGAGCATTACGTGCGATCCAGGCCAGCATCGGAACCATCGCGATTTGACCCAGCGGGGATTCAACTGCGGTGTCGAGGATTGCAATGAACCTCGCGTCTACGATCCCGCCGGTATGCGCAGATGTCCATTCATGCACGCCGTAATACAGCGCAAGGTTGGGCAGGGCGAGGACCCCCGACGCGATGGTCAGAATGATAACGACCTGCGCAATCGAGCGGTTGGCCATAAACGGTCTCAGAACGATGAGCCCGACCAGTGCAAGCAGGGACGTCAGAAGCGCCAGGATTGCCAGGAACTGCTCGTCAAACCCCAACTCGTCGATTTCGAACCAGGTCAGCCCCGGCCCGGGCAAAGGAACCGCACGAAACACGAAAATGATTATCGCCGTACCAATCAGAGCCTTTGCCTGATTTGGGTTCAGTTCCTTCACCAAGCGCGACATCAGGTACAAGATCACACTCAGTGAGACTACAAAAATAGTTTCCTGGGCGAGTTGGAAATTCGATGTTCCCAACACGATACTCAGTACAACAAAGGCGAGACCGCCCAGCAGGATTGGCCATTTGACCTCGGTGGTTTCGTCAGGAGTATGCGGGGGATGACCTAGGCGAAGATGTTGACGCTGTATCAAACCGTGCAAAACCACACCGCTGACGGACAACAGGGGAATGACAAGCGCGATCAGATAGACGTTGCCATACAATGCAAGACGGTCTGATTTCTGCATGCCCTCGGTTCCCGAGAACACCCAGATATTGACCGCGGCTACGGCTGCGAATCCCGAGAAAATGGCGATCCTGCCCAGTGTTTGCATTGTTGTATGCTGCGCACGGGTTTCCTCGGGCGAAAACGGCTGCCCGTGGGGATTGATCTTTGGAACGGCCTCGACCGTCATCGCGTCGGCGACGACATCCTGAATGGCATAGCCGGAAGGCGCCAAGAGCAGGGCAATGATATACCAGTGTTCCAGCGGTATGACATCAACCATATGTCCGGGAAAGGCCACAAGCCCGTACATGGTGAGCAGGGACAAGGTGATCAGGGTTGCCCCCAATAGGATCAGCAATGACTTCCACCGCCAAAACAGATCAACGATATGACCCAGTGGCATTTTCAAGATCCAGGGAAGCCCGGCCCAAAACGCCAACCCGGCTACAAAGGAAGCGGATAGGTTAAGATAGTCCTTAAGAAAAAAAGCGCCGACGACCGATGTCAGGCCAGAAACCCCGGCGGCAAAGTAGACCATGAGCGGTGGCAGGTAGGACCATCGCATCTGTCGCGCCAGATCAACAAAGGTTCTTTGCCACCATGCAGAAAGCGGCGCTCCTGTAGAAGGCTGGTCAGTGGTCATGTTCACGTAAATCGCATCGCAGGATTTCCTTGACCCAATGATACAGGCTTACAGAAACGCGGACGCAAAAAGCAACAAACTGGTCACCACCCCAAAGAGGGGAACAACAAGAGGCACGCGGAACTGCGGTTCATCGGTTTCAGCCCGGGTCTTCAAAAGGATCAGTGAAAGATTGACCAGCACAAAGACCCCCAGAACAATTTGCGACGTGCGCTCGGCCAGAATGGCGATTGGAAGCGTTTGGGTCAGCAACAGGATTATCGCCGTGACCATGATTGTCGCTACCGTTGGCGTCTGAGTGACCTGAGATACCGTAGCCAGAAACTTAGGCAAATGATCCCGATCCGCGAGCCCGTAAATCACGCGGGATGCCATGATCATCTGGATCAGAACACCATTGATCGTGGCTACGATGGCAATGGTCGAAAACCCCTGCTGGATAACCTCGGGCGCGTCCGTAAAAATCAGGGCCAGCGGTGCGGCGGACGTCGAAAGGACATCGATCGGCACCACATACAGAACAGTCATGGACGTACCAAGATACAAGACCGTGGCCAGAATAAGCGTCAACAGGATCGCTTTCGGGATTGTTCCGGCGGGGTCTTTAACTTCTTCAGCGACATTCGCCATGTCCTCGAAACCGACAAAGGCGAAAAACGCCAGAAGCGAAGCGGCCAATATCCCTCTCCAGGCGGTTGGGTCCAGCCCGGGAACCATCTGGGTGAGCGCATAGCCCTGAGGCTCAGGAAGGGACAGGCCCCAACCAATAACGACAAGTAGCCCGCTGATTTCTATGATGGTAATGACTGCCGCCACCATTACCGACTGCGTGATCCCCCATAGGGCGATCAGCCCCATGATCAGAACTACACCGATTGTCAGACTTGAAATGCCTAAACCTGTAAGCGTTTGAAGGTACGACGCGGCCCCGATAGCCACGGCCGAGGCCGAGATGATGCCCGAGGCGGCCACCGCGAGACCGACCAGCACGGCCATCCAGCTTTTCTGAAACCCAGCTTCGACATAGGCGGCCTCACCCGCACTCACAGGATATCGGGTTGCCAGTTCTGCGTATGACAGGGCGGTCAGCGCAACAACAAGCGCAGCAATCAGGAACGAAACCGCGGCATACGGGCCCGCTATCCCGGCCGTCGCACCAACAAGCACATAAATGCCAGCCCCCACGGTCACTCCAAGCCCATAGAGCGTGAGCAGCGGGGTCGTCAGCGCCCGTCGCAGCTTTGGTGTCTTTTGTTCAACGATGGACATCATCTATCCGCCAATTGGATTACATCGCGTGTCTTAAGTTGGCATCGACGTTTCCGTGCTTGGTCCCGTCGCCTTGATCATTTGCATTTACTGGCATGCGGTAAGTGCCGAGTAGCCAGAGGGTAGTCGGCAGGAGAGCGCGCCGCACGTTCGCCGCGCCCACGGAGCGAACTTTCACACCACTGAATCACTGATCACCGGAAAATTTGCTTGGGGTCAGGCAAGTGAGCGTCGGGCCCGATGATATATTCGTACTTCACTATGTGGTCGCATTGCGTGCTTTGATTCAGGTCAATGAAAGCGGAACGTCACACTGAATCGCAGCCCGGTGCGCCTTTCACACGCAATGAACTAGGGGACAAATCGCCGACCTTTCTGAGCGCTAGGGTATGCGGCCAAGCAAGGAGTCTCGGGTAACCAAATGGGTCGACAGTTCCAAAGACTGGCCCGAAGAGTTCGTTTCGATCATCCGTATCAACTCTTGCGCAGCTTTTTGACCCATTTCGCGGTGGGGCACGTGAACCGTTGTCAGGGCAGGGATGACAATGCGCGCGATTTCGATGTCGTCAAAGCCGGTAATTGACACATCCTCAGGCACTCGGAGCCCCATTTTCTGCGCCTGTCTCAATGCGCCGACAGCCAGAACATCGTTTCCGCACAAAACTGCGGTCGGCGGCGTGTCACTCGCCATGAGATCCCTGAACGCCGTCGCGCCGTTTTCGAACTCATATGTGGCTTCGATCACCATTAGGTCATCCGGCTGCAAGCCGTGCTCAGCCATGGCGCTTTTTATCCCTGCGATCCTGAGCCGCGCCCGATCATTTCCCGAACTGATACCCGATATCGTCGCAAGACGCGTATGTCCTTGTCTGATGATCTGGTCTGCCAGCGCTTTCATGGCCTTGCGGTTGTCGAACCCAACTGACGGCACAGGTTTATCCGGCAGAAAGGACCAGGCAACCAGCGCGGGCACTTTCCGTCTGTCCAGGTAATCGTAAATATCTGCGTCCCTGTCATGACCGATCAGCAACAATCCATCTGCACCCCGTGCAACCAGGGTTCGGATCTGATCCTTTTCCGCTTCGGGTTCATAAGCTGAACTGGAGACCAGCAGCGTGTAGCCACGCTGATGAATTTCTTCCTGAAACGCTTGTAACCCTCTTGCGAATATCGCGTTCTCCATGGTGGGGATGATGGCACCAATGGTAAATGACCGCTTGGCCGCCATCACGCGGGCCGCGAAATTTGGCGTGTACCCCAATTCTTCGACCGTCGACAGGACACGCTTGCGCGTTGCTTCAACAACTTGCTGCGGGTTGTTCAGACACCGGGACACTGTCGCGGTCGAAACTCCCGCGGCCTTGGCAACGTCATCCAGTGTCGGAGCAGACCGATGTTTTGACATTCTCGAACTCTCAATTCTGGTTGGCTTAAGTTAATCGCATTTTTCAGATGATGAAAGGGTCAATGTAAGCGCTTGCAATATTGATGTAAGCGCTTACAAAGGTGTTGAGCCGATTCTGAAAAGGGAGTCCCGGAAATGGTCCTTGCTGCATCTATCGTCGTTTTCGCGATCTATTTCGCCAACGTTGCTTTGGGTGCTTTCTCAGGCCGCGCGTTTCTTGGCGACGTAGGAGAGATGTTGGTTCTGTTCGCGGCGTCGATTTTGTTCGTTGTCGCAATTCTGAAAAAGGAAGCTGACCGAAACGCAACGAACGGCAGCTGAACTTTAGCTTGGGAGGGCAATTCATGAACAACGACAAGATTGAACTGGCGTCAGCAGAGCGCCGCAACTTTCTGAAGCTGAGCGCAAGTGGCGCGTTCACAGCCGCATTGGTTGCCGGGGTTGGGGGTGTTTTGTGGTCTTCAGAGGCCGCCGCGCAAACCGCAAAAGAAGAGAGTGAGCGTGAGAAGGCCGCTGACCATGTTATGACGGTGGCGACAGCCTATGTGCTGGGCGCGTCGCGCAGCTATCCCATCATGCAGTTGGACCTGAAGGAAAACATCCAGAATGCCACCAACGGCAAGGTCTATGTCAAATTGGCCCCCGGTGGCCAGCTAGGCGCGGGCGGCGCGCTGGTGCAGAAAGTACAGGGTGGAACGATTCAGGCCGCGCAGCATTCTCTGTCGAATTTTGCACCTTTTGCGTCCACGGTCGACCTGATCAACATGCCGTATCTGTGCGGGTCGAACCAGCGCTTCACCAACCTTGTCCATTCAGACACGTGGAAAAGCGAAGTCCATCCCAAGGTCGAGGCGGCAGGCTTCAAAGCCTTGTTCTACGTGAATATCGATCCGCGTGTTGTCGCAGTCCGGCAGGGCGGCAATGCGGTCATAACCCCGGGAGATATGGGCGGGATCAAGTTCCGCGTTCCCGGATCGAAGATGCTGCAACAATACTATCGCATGGTCGGTGCCAACCCGACGCCTGTCGCATGGGGTGAAACGCCTTCGGCGATCAAGCAGGGTGTTGCCGACGCGCTCGACCCGTCGGTAGGGGCGCTGTATGTTTTCGGTTTCAAGGACATCCTCAGCCATGTGACCTTCACGCAGGCCGTTCCGGACAGTCAGGTTTATTCCTGTAATCTGGAGTGGTTCAACTCGATGCCTGCTGACGTGCAGGAAGGCATCATGTGGGGTGCCGAGATGACTGGTCATCAGAACCTGTCCAAGGTTCCGTCGGCCCGCGCCTATGCCATGGCCGAGTTGAACAAGGCTGGTGTTGAATTCCATTCGCTCAGCGATGATCAGCTGGCGGAATGGCAGGATGCCGGTGGGTATCAGCGTTCGGAATGGGATCCGTTCAAGACGGAACTGGCTGGTTCGATGGACAACTTTGAGAAGCTGGTCGAAGCGGCTGGTACGCAGGGTAAATATTACGTCCACGACGCCTAAGGTGAAACCCGTGGGCGCCTGCTGGCGTCCACGATTCTTGTACCGCGCGGCCAACAGCGGCCCGACAAGGCAGGTGCGGACCTGGCTGTTCCATCGCCGGAGGATCAGATGACCGTTCTTCAGAAAATTGACCGAAACGCCGAACGCTGGTTGCTGCTGGTGTTCTACGTGATGCTGGTGATCACTATGGCCATCGAGGTGCTGCGGCGCGAGATATTCGCCTATTCCTCGATCTGGGGCGAGGAAATCGTACGGTATTCCTTTATCTACCTGGCTTGGATAGGTGCGGCTGCCGCGGTGAAAGAGCGGGCCCATATCCGGATCGATGTGATCATGCACTATGTCGGGCCGCGCCCCAAAGCGCTGCTTTATATCTTCGGCGATCTGGTGATGTTCATGGTGGCGATCATCGCACTCTACTGGTCATATGAAGCGGTTCACGTTTCGGCCAAGTTTGGTTCCGTTACGGACGGTTTGCGGATTTCCAAGGTTTGGTTCCTGATGGCTGTGCCGACCGGGTTTGCCCTGATGATCTGGCGACTGATCCAATCCCTGTTGCGCGATCTGAAATGCCTTCGCGACGGCACGCCCGTCTTCGAAGGCGACAAACTGTTTGACTGAGGAGAAACCGGATGCTTTGGAACTCCCTCAATCAAACCGTTGAACTGGGCTGGGATTTTTATCTGCCGGTGATCCTGTTTGTTGCCCTGATCGCCTTGGCCGTACCGGTTTGGGCGGCCATTGGAACGGCTGCGATCGTAATGCTGATCATGTCCGGTGACCTTCCTCTCAGCCTTGTCGGAGAGAGCCTGTTTACCGGCATCGACGCTTTTGCCCTGACTGCCGTGCCCTTGTTTATCCTGACCGGGGATGTTCTGGTACGGACGGGGTTGTCACGCAAGTTTCTGGATGTTGCCGAGGCTTTGACATGCTTCGCCAAGGGTGGTTTCGGATCGGCCACGGTGCTGGTCTGCGGAATGTTTGCGGCGATTTCGGGGTCGGATGCCGCCGGGGCTGCTGCGGTCGGCCGGATGACAATCAACCGGTTGGTGGAAAGCGGGTATCCGCGCCCCTACGCCTGTGCTCTGGTCGCCGCCGGTGCCTGCACCGGTATCCTGATACCGCCCTCAATCGCCTATATCATCATTGGCCTTGTGCTGGGTATCTCTGCATCGACGCTTTTTCTGGCCGCTCTGATCCCGGGTCTGGCTATCCTGGTGTCGATCCTGATCACCAACATCATCATGAACCGCCTTTATGCTTACGAAGGCGGCGGAATGATGACCATGGGGGAGTGGTTCGCCAATCTGGGCAAGGCGCTCAGGTCCGGCTGGTATGCCTTTATCGTACCGGGGATTATCTTTTATGGCATCTTCTCGGGGCGCCTGACACCGACTGAGGCTGGTGCCACGGCTGTTGTCGTCACCATCATCATGGGCTTCATCCTGCGTACGCTGACATTGGCAGATTTTCCGTCGATGCTGGTCAGCTCTGCAAAGGTGAACGGGGTGATCCTGCCGATCATCGCCTTTTCGGCACCGCTGGCCGAGGCGCTGGCGATCATGGGCGTTCCGCAAGGGTTTGTCACTTCGGTGACCTCGCTGACAGACGATCCGTATCTGCTGATCCTGCTGATGATCGGCATCCTGATCGCAGCGGGCTGCGTCATGGAGACGACACCGAATATCGTGATCCTGGCACCGATCCTGAAACCATTGGCTGACAATATCGGCATGAACGAGATCCAGTTCTGCATCATGATGATCACCGCACTGGGAGTGGGCTTTATCACCCCGCCGCTTGGGCTGAACCTGTTCGTCGTGTCTGGCATTACCGGTGAATCCATTCTGAAGATTGCCGCCCGAGCTGTGCCTTTCGTATTGACCATGCTGATCGTGGTGATCCTGATCGCCTACGTGCCAGCCGTGTCGACAACATTGTTACCTGAAATCTACCAATAGGACCTGCTGAACATGCCTCGCGAATATCTGAAAAAGGCAACTTTAACGGCTCAATCACACGCCTCAGAGGTGCATGATACGGTGAAGACCATTCTGACCGATATCGAGGCGGGCGGTGATGCAAAGGCAAGAGAATATGCCGCCAAGTTCGACAAGTACGAAGGGAATGTCTTGCTGACCCCAGCTGAGATTGAGGCCGCCTGTGCAAAAGTTTCCGAAAAGCTGAAGGCCGACATCCGTTTCGCACACGACAACGTTCGGCGCTTTGCCGAGACGCAAAAAGCCACCGTTTCTGACGTCCAGACTGAGATCGTGCCGGGCTTCGTTGCTGGGCAGAAGGCGATTCCAGTGGATGCTGCGGGGTGTTACGTGCCGGGTGGGCGATACAGCCACATCGCCAGCGCAATTATGACAGTGACCACCGCCAAGGTTGCGGGATGTCGCCACATCACGGCCTGCTCGCCTCCGCGCCCTGGCGAAGGGGTTGCGCCTGCCATCGTTTATGCGGCCCATATCAGTGGGGCCGACAGCATTCTGGCTATGGGGGGCGTGCAGGGCGTTGCCGCCATGACCTACGGTCTGTTTGGTTTGCCACGCGCCAACATCCTTGTGGGCCCCGGCAATCAATTCGTGGCCGAAGCCAAGCGCATCCTTTACGGCAAGGTTGGTATCGACATGATCGCAGGTCCGACCGACAGTTTGATCCTTGCCGATCAGTCTGCCGATGCGCATGTCGTCGCCACCGATTTGGTCAGTCAGGCGGAGCACGGATACAACTCACCGGTCTGGCTGGTCACTGATGATCGTGGCCTTGCGCAAAAAGTGATGGAACTGGTGCCTGCGCTAATCGCCGATCTGCCAGAATTGAACCGCGAAAACGCCTCGGCCGCATGGCGCGACTATGCCGAGGTTATCGTCTGTTCCAACCGCGAAGAGATGGCCGCCTGTTCCGACGAATATGCACCTGAGCATCTGACGGTTCAGGCTGAGGATCTGGACTGGTGGCTGGAACGGCTGACCTGTTATGGATCGCTGTTTCTGGGCGAGGAAACCACCGTGTCATACGGTGATAAGGCGACCGGTACGAACCATGTTCTGCCAACATCGGGCGCGGCCAGCTATACTGGCGGGTTGAGTGTCCATAAGTACATGAAGATCGTGACGTGGCAGCGGGCCACGCGCGAAGGGTCGAAGCCCATTGCCGAAGCGACCGCGCGGATATCGCGGTTGGAAGGAATGGAAGGTCACGCCCGCGCCGCAGATGTGCGTCTTGCGAAGTATTTCCCGGACGAGCAGTTCGACTTGACCGCCGATGGATGACCCGCGCACATTATTCGACCTGACAGGCCGGGTGGCGTGTATCACCGGTGCCAGCTCGGGGCTTGGGCGGCAAGTGGCTCGGACTCTTGCCGCTGCCGGTGCGCGTGTTGTCGGCGTAGCCCGGCGCAGCGAGGCATTGGCGCAGATGCAGGCCGAGATTGGCACGCGCGCTGCAGCGGTTGTTGCAGACGTTGCAGATCGCGATGGGGTGAATGCGCTGACGCAGGCCGTCGCTTCCAAGTTTGACCCCCCCGATATTCTAGTCCATGCGGCTGGGGTGAACACGCGTGAGGCTGCGGATGATGTTACTCCTGAGGGGTGGGATGCCACGCTTGCCCTAAACCTCAGCGCACCGTTCTTCCTCAGCCAGGCGATGGTTCCGGCGATGAAGGAAAAGGGGTGGGGGCGTATTGTCAATTTCGCCTCGCTGCAAACAACGCGCGCTTTTCCTGGTGGTATCGCCTATGGCGCATCCAAGGCGGGGATCGGGCAGTTGACACGCGCCATGGCCGAGGCCTGGTCGCCCTTTGGCATAACCGCCAACGCCATCGGGCCGGGGTTCTTCCCCACCGAACTGACGCAGGCCGTGTTCGACGACTCCAAGCGCGCAGAACGGAACGCCGAGCAAACCTGTATCGGACGCAATGGGCGGATGCAGGATATTGACGGGCCGATCTTGTTCTTATGCTCTCGGGCGTCTGACTATGTCACGGGGCAGGTTTTGATGGTTGACGGAGGGTTTACAGCCAAATGAAGGCTCTGGTTTACAAAGGTGTTGAACAAATGGTGTTCGACGATGTGCCGAATGCCGAACCGGGCGCATCGGAACACCTGATCCGGGTCGAGGCGGTTGGCATCTGCGGATCGGACATGCACGCTTATCTGGGCCATGATACACGTCGCCCAGCGCCTCTGATCCTCGGGCACGAGGCAGCCGGTGTCATCGCTGATGGTATCCGCGCTGGTGATCGGGTGACGATCAACCCGCTGGTAAGCTGTGGTCAATGCGATGCATGTCGGACGGGTCGCGAGAATCTGTGCCCGAACCGACAGATCATCTCGATGCCGCCGCGCGAAGGGGCGTTCGCGCAATATGTCTCGATGCTCGGCAGAAATCTTGTCGACGTGCCCGAGGATGTCTCTTTCGCCAAAGCTGCGCTGGCCGAACCTCTGGCGGTAAGCTGGCACGCAGTCAGATTGGGGATCGAGGCTCTGCATTCTGCGATGGACCGCCGCGCCTTGGTGATTGGCGGTGGGGCCATTGGCCTTGCGGCGGCCTTGGCCCTGCGGGCACAGGGCATTGAAGACGTTACAATCGCGGAACCAAACGCGTTGCGCCGGGCTTTTCTGGCGGAAATCGAAAGTTTTGCACTCGTGGATGCGCCCAATGGGTCTTTCCCGTTGGTCATTGATGCTGTCGGATATGCCGCGACACGGTCGGTCGCTTCGGCCATGGCCGCGCCGGGCGGCGTGATCGTGCATGTCGGATTGGGTGAAGATGCCGGAGGTCTGGACGTGCGTCGCATGACCTTGCAGGAAATTACCTTTATCGGATCCTACACCTACTCCGCGCAGGATTTCCGCGACACCGCTCAAGCGATCTTTGACGGCCGTCTTGGCGCCCTGAATTGGGTTGAAGAGCGTGCATTGGCCGATGGCGCCCAGGCGTTTCGCGATATCCGCTCTGGCTCCGTAGCCGCACCGAAGATTATCCTGAGACCCTGGGGATAAACCCGACAGAACTGGAGGCCACCATGTACAAGAAAATTCTGGTCCCGATGGCTTTGGATCACGGCATTTCACAACATACGCTGGAAGTCGCGCGTGCCTTATCGGAAAACGGGGCCGAGATCATAGGCTTACATGTCTACGAAATGCCACAGGGATCGGTCAGCGCCTATCTGGACAAGTCCGCAGTGGCCGAAGGGTTCGAACGTGCGAGGCGGGCATTGTTGCAAAAGGTTGACGGGCTGGATGGTGTGAAAGCCGAAATCATCAAAGGGCACACCGCCCGCACCATTATTGACTACGCGACCAGCAACAATGTGGACTGCATTGTTATAGGTTCCCACAAACCGGACCTGAGCGACTATTTTTTGGGATCGACAGCGTCACGCGTCGTTCGTCATGCCCCCTGCGCTGTACATGTACACCGCAGAACCTGATTTCCTTCATCGCGCCATGCGCCCCAACAGGACCAACAGCCCGACCATGAACATAGACAAGAAGATAACTGACGATCTGGTGGCCAACGATATCTCGTTTGTCACCACCGTCCCCTGCAAGCAACTGGCAGGCGTCATCGCTGAAATCGACCAGCGAGAGGACATCCATCACATCCCGTCCAACAAGGAAGACGAGGGGATGGGCCTGTGCGCCGGAGCATGGATGGGCGGCAAGCGTCCCGCGATCATCATGCAAAACACCGCAATCGGTGTGACGATCAACACGCTGGCGACACTGATCCAGTATTATCGCATGCCTTTGCCCATGCTGATTTCCTATCGCGGAGAGCTGCGCGAACCGGTTGCCTGCCAGGTTGAAATGGCTGTGCATACAAAAGCGCTGTTGGCTCAGTTGAATATCCCGACTTATCACTTCCACCATCAGTCAGATGTTGAGGAACTCGACGCGATCCTCAAATACACCTTTATGTGCAACAAACCGGTCGCCATTCTGACCGATGCCAGTTTCTGGGGAGGCTATGGCGACCAATGATCCGTTCTGAAATTCTGAAAGAAATCGCTCCGATCCTGCGCGATCAGCTTGTTGTTTGTAACATCGGCATTCCAAGTCAGGAACTGCATGCCATCGACGACCAGCCCACCAATTTCTACATGCTGGGCACGATGGGGCTGGCCTCATCCATCGGTCTGGGTCTGGCATTGTCGCAGCCCAAGCCTGTTATCGTGATCGATGGGGATGGGTCGGTCCTGACCAATCTGGGTACTTTGCCGACCATCGCCAATAACGTGGCGGACAACTATATCCTGTTGATCGTCGACAATGGGTCGTACGGGTCCACTGGGGATCAGCCGACATATGCGGGGCAGAAGACCTCTCTGGCGAAAATGGCGGAAGCCGCAGGATGCGAGCGCGTAATCGAATGTCAGGCAGAAGATACCGGCCGCGTGCTGCAAGAAGCGCTGGATTCGAAACAGATGACCATCATCGTGGCCAAGTGTGAAAGCGGAAATGCCAAGATGCCGGTTATCACGATGGATCCGGTGGTGATCCGCGACCGGTTCATGAAGGCCGTACAGGCCTGATGCTATCCAGCGCTATCCACAGTTCCGAAGACGCGCGCCGCCTGGCCCGGCGGCGCCTGCCGTGGATGGTGTTTGACTATATCGATGGGTCTGCCGGGGCCGAGGTTGGCGCAACCCGAAACAGGGCTGCACTGGATGCGCAGATCCTTCGTCCACGGATTCTGAAAGACGTCAGTGAAAGGTCGCTTGCTTGTTCCGTCTTTGGCAGGTCGACCCAGCGCCCGTTTGGCATCGCACCGATGGGTATGTGCAACCTGTCGGCCCCCGGTGCAGACCTGATGCTGGCACGTCTTGCGGCGCGGTACGAGGTGCCGCTTGGGGTATCAACCGTCGCATCGACTCCGATGGAAGACCTGATTCTCGAGGCAGAAGGACATGCCTGGTTTCAACTGTATTTCAGCGGTGATGGCAGTGGTACATTCAAGCTGGTCGAGCGCGCAAAGTCAGCGGGGTACGAAACACTGGTGCTGACGGTGGACGTGCCCGAAGTGGGGCGTCGCCCGCGTGAATTGCGCCATGGGTTCAGGATGCCGTTCAAAATGGGCCTGAAACAGGTGCTTGATTTTGCGCTTCATCCGCGGTGGTCGCTGTCCACGCTGCTGCGGGGCAAGCCCGGTATGGCGAATTTCCTGATGGGCGGATATGATTTTGATCGTCGGGAAAGCCGGGCCAAGGCGACTTGGGAGACTTTGGCCCGTCTGCGCGAACAGTGGGCCGGGAAGCTGGTGGTCAAAGGCGTTCTGGATGCTGAAGACGCGTTGCGCCTCAAGTCGGCAGGTGTCGATGCCATTCAGGTCTCAAGCCACGGAGGGCGCCAGTTGGACAGTGCGCCAGCGCCGATTGCCGTATTGCCGGAAATTCGGAACGCCGTCGGTCCGGATTATCCGCTGTTTTACGACAGCGGTTTGCGCTCGGGCGAGGATGTTTTGAAAGCCTTGGCAAACGGGGCAGATTTTGCCTTCTTCGGCCGCATCCTGCAATTTGCAATCGCGGCAGAAGGGGAAGAAGGGCTTGAGCAGCTGTGGTCTGTGCTGAGTGATGAAATGAGTATTGCCATGGCGCAGATGGGCGTTTCGTCGCTGGACGAGGTGCGACGCGCAACCTGAACCAAATATGGAGAACGACCCGAGTCGTACCTTCGAGTCGTTCCTATGCTGGTTTAACCGCGGCGTCTGCGGCGGCGTCCACCGCCTGTTTCGCTTTCTCCGCCTGTGTTGAAGCTTGGATTGGGCAACGTGACAACCTGCGCCAGTTCCGGGAACGGATCGGTCTTGTGCGGGATCGCGTTGGCGGCCACGAAATGATCTTGGAACTTCGGCTCAATTGCGGTTTCGATCTTGGTGATCTCGCGCACGACGCGTTCGATTTCAGCGCGTGATCCGATATTGCACAGCGCAATCCGCGCGCCTGTACCAGCGGCGTTACCCGCGCTGGTGACCTTGTCCAGCGGAGCATCAGGGATCATGCCCAGAACCATTGCGTGCTTGGTTGAAATATGGGCGCCAAAGGCACCGGCCAGAACCACTCGATCCACCTTGTCGACTTCCATCTCGTCCATCAGCAGACGCGCACCGGCATAAAGCGCGGATTTGGCCAGTTGGATGGCGCGGATGTCGCCTTGCGTGACAGTGATGCGGGGGCCACCTTCGGCGCTGGCATCGTGAATCAGGTAAGCGTGAGTGCGGCCTTCGGGGATGCAGCGGGCCGTTCCAGTCTGCTCGGCCGATCCGATCAGGCCGCTTTCATCCAGAAGGCCGGCCATACGCATCTCGGCCACAGCTTCGATAATGCCAGAGCCGCAGATACCGGTGATACCAGTGGTGGCGACATCAAGGTCAAAGCCGTCTTCGTCCGACCATTTCTCGGACCCAATGATGCGAAAGCGGGGTTCCTTGGTGAGGGGATCGATTTCGATCCGCTCGATCGCGCCGGGTGCTGCGCGCTGGCCAGAACTGATCTGAGCGCCTTCAAACGCAGGCCCGGTGGGTGAGGAACAGGCCAGAACTCGGCTGGTGTTGCCCAGCAGGATTTCGGCATTGGTGCCCACATCGACGATCAGAACCAAATCCTCGGAAATACCGGGTTCCTCGGACAGGGCAACCGCCGCACAATCCGCGCCTACATGGCCCGCGATGCAAGGTAGGATATAGACCTGCGCGCGAGGGTTCATGTTGGTCAGTTCCATCTCGCGTGCGGGCAGGGACATCGACTCGGACGATGCCAAGGCAAAAGGCGCCTGACCCAGCTCCACCGGGTCCAGACCCAGAAGCAGATGGTGCATGACCGGGTTGCAGACAAACACCGTTTCCACGATCAGCGCGGTGTCAATGCCGGCTTCTTCAGCGATTGAGGTGGTCAGATCATTGATCGCCTCGCGCACGGCTTTTGTCATTTCCTGATCCCCGCCGGGGTTCATCATGGAATATGAAACACGGCTCATCAGGTCTTCGCCAAAGCGGATTTGCGGGTTCATCAGGCCCGATGAGGCCTTGACCTCGCCGGTTTCCAAGGCGGTCAGGTGAGCCGCAATCGTAGTTGAGCCAAGGTCGATGGCCAGCCCATACAGCCCGCCTTCGTGCAAGCCGGGCCAGATTTCGACAATGCGTGCGACGCTGTCCTTGTGACCTTTGTGAACGGCCACAGTGACTTCCCATTTGCCTTTGCGCAGAACCGGTTGCAACTTGGACAAAAGTGACAGGTCCGCCGTGACCGCGTCAATATTCCACTGTTCGCGCAGCGCGCGTTCAAGGCGCTCCAGATCACCGGTTGGCGAATGCATGTCGGGTTCTTCGACCACCACGAAATACAGACGAGTTGCCGGATCCATGGTGATGGCGCGTGCGGTGGCGGCTTTGCGAACGACCTGACGATGTACCTGGCTTTCCGGCGGCACGTCGATCACGACATCGCCCTGAACCGAGGCCTGACAGCCCAGACGACGACCGGGTTTCAGGCCACGCTTGTCGTCATATCGCTGCTCGACCGCGTTCCATTCGCTCAGCGCATCCTGGGCCACCGTGACGCCGTGCTTGGGAAACTCGCCATAGCTTGGGGTGATCTGACACTTTGAACAGATACCACGGCCCCCGCAGACCGAATCCAGATCCACTCCCAATTGGCGGGCTGCGGTCAGAATTGGCGTGCCGACAGGAAAATGCCCGCGTTTGCCGGACGGGGTAAAGACGACAAGTGGGTCGGTGGTCATGAGTGACATGCCTTTTTGTGTTCGCGCGTTTTCCCGGCAAGATATGGGTTTGAGCGCAAAGGGAAAGGGCCAACAGCGGCACGATTTGCGCGGCATGCGTCGTTTTCTTTGGCTGTATAGGCAACTGGAGCCACAGAGTTGCCCCCAAGGGCTTTTCCTTTGGTTCAATCCATGCAATAGGGTCACCGCCAAACGGGCTTTTGCATGGGGTATTCAGATGCAGATTCGTGAGGCACTCACCTTTGACGACGTTCTTCTGGTTCCGGCCGCATCTTCAGTGCTGCCGGCAACAGCGGACACAACCACGCGTGTCACGCGTGAGATTACCATGAACATCCCGCTGCTGAGCTCGGCCATGGACACGGTAACCGAGGCGCGCATGGCCATTGCCATGGCACAGGCAGGCGGTATTGGGGTCATCCACAAGAACCTTTCCGTAGAAGAGCAGTCTCGCGAGGTTCGCCGCGTCAAACGGTTCGAGTCGGGTATCGTCTATAGCCCTGTTACCTTGCGCGCGGATCAAACCCTGGCCGATGCGAAGGCTCTGGTCGAGCGCTATAATTTCACCGGTTTCCCGGTAGTTGACGCGGATGGCCGCGTGGTTGGTATCGTAACCAACCGGGATATGCGCTTTGCCAATTCCGACGACACGCCGATCAAGGCGATGATGACCTCGGAAAACCTGGCAATGCTGAAAGAACCCGCCGATCTGGAAGAAGCCAAAAGCCTGATGCGGGCCCGTCGTATCGAAAAGCTGCTGGTGGTCGACGGCACGGGAAAACTGACAGGTCTGCTAACGCTGAAAGACACCGAACAGGCGGTTCTGAATCCAACTGCGTGCAAAGACCGGCTTGGCCGCCTGCGAGTGGCTGCCGCGACTTCGGTTGGGGACGCGGGTTTTGAGCGGTCCGAGCAGCTGGTGGCTTCGGGCGTGGATATCATCGTCGTCGATACGGCGCATGGTCACTCTCAGGGGGTGCTGGATGCGGTCAGACGGGTCAAGACTCTGTCGAACGAGGTTCAGATCATTGCCGGAAACGTGGCTACAGGCGAGGCGACCAAGGCGCTGATCGACGCGGGTGCTGACGCCATCAAGGTGGGCATTGGCCCCGGCTCGATCTGTACAACTCGCATGGTGGCGGGCGTTGGTGTCCCTCAGCTGACCGCGATCAGTGATTGTGCGGCTGCGGCGGGGGATGTTCCGGTCATTGCGGATGGTGGCATTAAGTTCTCGGGCGATTTTGCCAAGGCAATTGCGGCCGGCGCGTCTTGCGCCATGGTCGGTTCGATGATCGCGGGCACAGATGAAAGCCCAGGTGAGGTCATTTTGTATCAGGGCCGGTCGTTCAAATCCTATCGCGGTATGGGCAGTCTTGGTGCGATGGCGCGCGGATCGGCGGATCGGTATTTCCAGAAGGACGCGGCAAATGACAAGCTGGTACCCGAAGGGATCGAAGGGCAGGTTCCTTACAAAGGATCAGCCAGCGCAGTGATCCACCAGCTTGTTGGTGGTTTGCGCGCTGCGATGGGATACACCGGCTGCGCGACTGTCGAAGAGATGCGCAGAAACTGCCAATTCGTGAAGATCACGGGCGCAGGTCTGAAAGAGAGCCACGTACACGATGTTCAGATCACACGTGAAAGCCCGAACTACCGGCTGATGTAAGCCGTTGCGCATGACATACGGCACCCATGCACGGGGTGCCGTAGTGATTTTGGATTGGCCTGTCACGGCCTGTTTCAGCCAAGGTAATCCGTGATGACACCTGCTGCCCGCGTTCAGGCCTCGATTGAAATTCTGGACGACATTCTGGCCGGGGCCCCGGTTGAAAAGGCGCTGACCGGCTGGGCACGGCGCAGCAGGTTTGCGGGCTCCAAGGATCGGGCAGCTATTCGCGATCATGTGTTTGATGCTTTGCGTTGCAAACGCTCGTTTGCTGCGTTGGGTGGTTCCGGAACTGGCCGTGGCCTGATGATCGGCGCAATTCGCGCATCGGGTGAAGATCCGGTTGAGTTGTTTACCGGTGACCGCCACGCGCCAGAAGCCCTTCAAAATGACGAAGTATCAAGGGATTTTGCATCCGACGCCGAGAGATATGATCTTCCCGACTGGCTGTGGCCACGGTTCGTTGCATCCTTGAACGATGGCGCCGTGCCTTGCGCATTGGCATTGCAAGAGCGCGCCCCGGTTTTTCTGCGGGTCAATATATTGAAAACGGATGTAACCCGGGCGATTGATGCTTTGGCGACCGACGGTATTTCAGCCCGTCCAACACCGTTATGCGAGACTGCTCTGGAGGTGACAGAAGGGGCGCGTCAGATCGCGCTAAGTCAGGCTTACGCTCAGGGTTTGGTCGAGCTTCAGGATGCGGCAAGTCAGGCTGTCGTTGCTGCCTTGGATCTGCGCCCTGGAATGCGCGTTTTGGACTACTGCGCCGGAGGCGGTGGCAAGTCGCTTGCGATTGCGGCCTACAAGGGTGTCGAGGTTTACGCTCATGATGTGAATGCGCGCCGAATGAAGGATGTTCCGGCTCGGGCAGAACGGGCAGGGGCCAGAATAACCATCCTGAACAGCGCGGAACTAGCTGGTCACGGGCCTTTTGACGTCGTTTTGGCCGACGCCCCGTGTTCTGGCAGCGGTTCGTGGCGGCGCGCACCAGCAGGCAAATGGGTGCTGACCGAACAACGTTTGCAAGATCTTACAGCCAGTCAGGGCGACATTCTTGCCGAGATCACGCCGCTGGTCCAAGCAGGTGGAGTGCTGGCTTATGCAACGTGTTCGGTTCTTGCGGACGAGAACGATGCGGTTGTCGACAGGTTTCTGGCGCAACATGCGGGCTGGCGCGAAACCTTCCGGCACGCATGGCAGGTAACGCGCGGGTCCGACGGATTCTTTACGTCACACTTGACGCGCTGATCTTTCAGTAAATACAACCTTGGGTAGCTGAATTGTTTTTTAGCGCCGTTAGGCGAGTGTTAACCAATTCTACCTGTTATTACCGCAAAACCTGTGCCCGAGCCGTTTATGCCTGACACCACTGAGTTCTTTCCAGCCCCTTCAGCCGCCAATACTCCATCGGTGTTTCGGATCGGGTCGTTGGTGTTTCTGGCGCTGTTGATCAGCCTGGCACCTGCGGTTGGATTTATGCCGTCGGACTGGACAAAAGGATTGCTGGCAACAGGCATCTCCCTGTTGGGTGTGGCGCTTTTGTTTGGGATCAAGGGGGCGATTACAAACAGGCATTTGCATCAGATATCGGCCCTTTTGGCCGCTTTCGCAGAGCGCGCGGATGCTCCGGTTGTGATCTCGAACAGGTATGGTGACATATTGGCCGCGAACGTCCTGGCGGAGAAAAAGTTGGGGGCCGTACGGGGCGAAACCCTGGCCCGCTGTTTACGCTCCAAGTTTGCCAATCCATCGGCGATTTTACTAAGCCTGCAATCACGTGCGCAATCCGCGGGACGCGCCCAGAGCGAGTTTCCCGGTGGCGGCCGGTCCATTTCAATTTCCGTGCTTCGATTGAGGCCGGGGCTGTTCTGCTGGAGCTTTAACTACGTTCAACAGGATAGTTGGCAAACCCTTGGCTTGCCGGTTGTAACCATTGGACGCGCAGGTGATGTATTGCGCGTCAATGCCACGGCCGAGCGTTTGTTTGGTGCGCACCCTGCCGGAGTGCAGGATATTTTCAGCGAAGCAGAACCGCGGATTGGAGCTGTCAACGCGGTCAGGACCCGCGATGGTCATATTCTGGCAGCCGTGTCCGAACTTTCTCAATCCGGGTCGGAACGAAGCCTTTGTTTGTTACCGGTTACGCAGATGCCCGCACAGGATGCGGTCATGTCTTTCTCCGACCTTCCGGTTCCAATTCTCAGGCTTTCCGTGGACGGCATCATCCTGGACAGTAATCGGCTGGCGGCGAAACTGTTGGGAAAGAAGCAGCTTGAAGGCTGTAATATCAGCGACATCATGCGGGGCATGAGTGGCCCTGTGCTGGAATGGTTGAAACGGACCGAAGCGCAAGAAGAAACGCAGCGATCAGAGTTCTTGCAGTTCATCAGAGACGACAAGGAAATCTTTGTTCAAGTCACCCTGAGCCGCGTGTTTGTCGACGGAAAGATATACCTGATCGCGGTTCTGAACGATGCGACTGAACTGAAGACGCTGGAAGCTCAATTCGTTCAGGGCCAGAAGATGCAGGCCGTAGGGCAATTGGCCGGTGGTGTAGCACATGATTTCAACAACCTGCTGACAGCCATTTCGGGTCACTGCGATCTGCTGCTGTTGCGCCATGACCAGAATGACCCGGATTACGGGGATTTGGTGCAGATCAATCAGAATGCCAACCGGGCCGCCGCGTTGGTCAGTCAGCTTTTGGCGTTTTCGCGGAAACAGACCCTCAGGCCCGAAGTGTTGGATCTGCGTGACACGATCTCGGACCTTATTCACCTGCTGAACCGTTTGGTTGGCGAAAAGGTGCAATTAACGCTGAGCCACGATCCGGTGCTCAAACCCGTGCGGGCGGACAAGCGCCAACTCGAGCAGGTGCTGATGAATCTTGTCGTTAATGCGCGGGATGCCATGCCGGACGGGGGCGAAATTCGCATCGAAACCAGCGTGTTGACCCTTTCGCAACCTCTGATGCGGGACAGGGCAACCGTGCAACCGGGCGACTATGTGACAGTCAAGGTTGTAGATGGCGGCGTTGGTATACCGACAGACAAGCTGCAGAAGATTTTCGAACCCTTCTACACGACGAAACGAACTGGTGAAGGCACCGGGTTGGGGTTGTCAACGGCATACGGGATCGTCAAGCAGACCGGCGGCTTCATCTTTGTCGACAGTGCTATTGGACGGGGTACCGAGTTCACGGTTTTCCTTCCGGTTTGTGAGACAGCGACCGAAGTCGAAGCCGAGTTGCCAGCCCAGCCCGAATCTCAGAGTGCCAGGCAGGGTGAGGGCGTGGTGCTGCTGGTCGAGGATGAGGCGCCTGTTCGTGCTTTTGCAACGCGCGCCCTGCGGCTGAAGGGTTACACCGTGCTCGAGGCGGACTCGGCGGAAGAGGCACTTCGACTGCTTGAAGATCCCGCGTTAAGTGTTGATGTATTCGTCACTGATGTAGTCATGCCGGGAATGGACGGGCCGACCTGGGTGCGCAAGGCCAGGGAGACGCGCCCGGACGCGCGTGTGATCTTCGTGTCCGGGTATACCGAAGGCGTTTTCGGCGATACGGGTCCGGATATTGCCAACTCAACCTTTCTGCCCAAGCCGTTTTCCCTCAACCAACTGACTGAGGCCGTGTTTCAACAACTCAACTGAAGAATCACAATGCGGCTTTGTGCAGCGCAAATTCTTCCGGGAAGGCACTACGAAACTTCTGCTCGGTGGCTGGTGACAGATGTAAATCTCCCTGAGGCGAAACGTTTTCGCGCTTCAGATCGATCTGCATGTCCAGCCGTGATTGCAGAAAACCCAACACCTTGTCCTGATGTTCGTATTTGAAGATATGATGAGCGCCAGCGCTGTCGTTGCGGGTACGGAAGAATTGCGCCTGGCTGCCGACATTGGCAAACTCTGGACGTGTGTCCTGCAAATAGGCTTGCACGAACGCGTCAAAACTCATGTCACGTGTCGAGCGTAGTTGACCTATCAAGTCTTCGCGACTGCGGAACCGGTACCAGCTGCCCAGCCAATCCAACGGCTCGCGCACAACGGCCATAATTTCCATCTCGGTATCAAACAGTTTTCGAAACATGGTCTGGAAAAACCGGTCATACCGACGCACCGGGGCGTGTTTCAGCTCTGGTGGATGTGAAACGATGAGATCTGCCCGGTCACGCAACGCCGTATGATAAGCCGTGCTTCCGGTCTTGGGGACAGAAAGAAAAGCCAGTCGTTCTTTATAAAAAACAAGCATTTACCGATCCGAAAAATTGCCATGTTACTTGTGCAGATTGTCGTAAACGACTCTTTAACACAATTGCAGAAGACTGATTTCTGTAAGTTTTGGTTGAAATGTTCTCTTTTTGATCTCATAAGGAACAAGAGGCGAACAAAGCAGCGATTGCCGCCCGATTAAGGGTGTGACAAAAGGGAAGGCGACAGGACAATGGCGGATCTTCTGACTATGAGCGACAAGAAAAACGCAGACAAGCAAAAGGCGCTCGACAGTGCGCTGGCCCAGATCGAACGGCAGTTCGGCAAGGGATCGATCATGAAACTGGGCGAAGATGCCCGGCAGGACATCGAGGCGAGCTCGACCGGGTCGCTGGGTCTGGATATCGCGCTGGGTATCGGCGGACTGCCGATGGGGCGTATTGTTGAGATTTACGGGCCTGAGAGCTCGGGCAAAACCACTTTGACCCTTCATTGTATAGCTGAGCAGCAAAAGCGGGGTGGAGTTTGCGCGTTCGTGGATGCGGAACACGCTCTGGACCCGCAATATGCCCGCAAGCTGGGTGTTGATCTGGATGAGCTTCTGATCTCGCAGCCCGATACCGGTGAGCAGGCGCTTGAAATCACGGATACTCTGGTGCGCTCGGGCGCGGTCAATATGGTTGTTGTCGACTCGGTCGCTGCCCTGACGCCGAAATCGGAACTCGAAGGGGACATGGGCGACAGCAGTGTCGGTGTGCAGGCCCGACTGATGAGCCAGGCGATGCGCAAACTGACAGGCTCGATCAGCCGCTCGAACTGCATGGTCATCTTCATCAACCAGATCCGGATGAAGATCGGCGTGATGTTCGGCAGTCCGGAAACCACAACCGGTGGCAACGCGCTGAAATTCTATAGCTCGGTTCGGCTGGATATCCGCCGGATTGGCGCGATCAAGGACCGGGATGAGGTGGTCGGGAACCAGACCCGCGTCAAAGTTGTGAAGAACAAGGTCGCACCGCCGTTCAAACAGGTGGAATTCGACATCATGTATGGCGAAGGCATCTCAAAGATGGGCGAATTGCTGGATTTGGGTGTCAAAGCCGGTGTTGTCGAAAAGTCCGGGTCCTGGTTCAGCTATGGTGATGAGCGGATCGGGCAGGGGCGTGAGAACGCCAAACAATACCTGCGGGAAAACAGCCGGGTGGCGTTGGATATCGAAGACAAGATCCGCGCGGCGCATGGGCTGGAATTCGACTTGTCGCCAGGGTTTGCCGAGGATGACGATATTCTGGAGGCCTGATGCCCTGAAGCGGGTGATCCGTAGCCTCTGCGCAAAGACTGCAACAGTTGCAACAAGGCGGCCTGATCGGGTCGCCTTGTTTCGTTCCAGAGTGCCTCTGCTGTGGACACTCACTTGACGGGGGGCTAAACCAACGGAGACCAAGATATATGTGCGCCGAGAGAGCCCTATGCCAACCCTGAACGACATCCGATCGACTTTTCTGAACTACTTTGAAAAACAAGGGCATGAGGTCGTCGCGTCCAGCCCGCTGGTGCCGCGCAATGACCCGACGTTGATGTTCGTGAACTCAGGCATGGTGCAGTTCAAGAACTTGTTCACCGGTCTGGAAACCCGCGATTACAAACGCGCCACAACGGCCCAGAAATGTGTGCGGGCGGGCGGCAAGCACAACGACCTCGACAATGTTGGCTATACGGCGCGTCACCACACGTTTTTTGAGATGCTGGGGAACTTCTCATTCGGGGATTACTTCAAACATGAAGCGATCCCTTTTGCATGGGAGCTGATCACCAGGGAATTCGGTATCGATAAGACCCGCCTGTTGACCACGGTCTACCATACCGACGATGAAGCCTTTGAAATCTGGAAGAAGGTCGGTGTGCCCGAGGACCGGATCATCCGCATCGCCACCAATGATAATTTCTGGCAGATGGGTCCGACCGGACCTTGCGGTCCGTGCACCGAGATCTTCTATGATCACGGCGATCACATCTGGGGTGGCCCTCCGGGATCACCCGAGGAAGATGGCGACCGGTTCATCGAAATCTGGAACGTCGTTTTCATGCAGAACGAGCAGTTCGAAGATGGCTCGATGGTCGAGCTTGACATGCAGTCCATCGACACCGGTATGGGGCTCGAACGGATTGGGGCGCTGTTGCAAGGCAGCCATGACAATTATGACACCGACCTGTTCAAGACCCTGATCGAGGCTTCGGCGGATGCGACCGGTGTCGATCCCTATGGCGACCAGAACGTGCATCACAGGGTGATCGCGGATCACCTGCGTTCGACCTCGTTCCTGATTGCAGACGGTGTGATGCCCAGCAATGACGGTCGCGGATACGTTCTGCGCCGGATCATGCGCCGCGCCATGCGCCATGCGCACCTGCTGGGCGCCAAGGATCCTGTCATGCATCGCCTGGTGCCTACGCTGGTGCAGCAGATGGGCGGGCATTATTCTGAACTGAAACAGGCGCAACCGCTTATCGAAGAGACGCTGCTGCTGGAAGAAACCCGGTTCAAGCAGACACTGGATCGTGGTCTGAAGTTGCTGGATGATGAGGTTTCAGGGCTTTCCGAGGGGGCACCCCTGTCAGGTGAAGCGGCCTTTAAGCTTTACGACACTTATGGCTTCCCACTGGATCTTACGCAGGATGCGCTGCGTGAAAAGGGCCTGAGCGTCGACACGGACGGTTTTGACACCGCGATGGCCGAACAAAAGGCCAAGGCACGTGCCGCATGGGCCGGGTCAGGTGAAGCAGCGGATCAGGTCGTATGGTTTGATGTGCTGGATACCGCCGGTGCGACGGATTTCTTGGGCTATGATACCGAGAAAGCCGAAGCGCAGGTTGTCGCCCTGGTTGTTGATGGTGCACTGGTCGACAAGATCGACGCGGGCAACAGCGGTTGGGTCGTCGTGAACCAGACCCCGTTCTACGGAGAGGCCGGCGGTCAGGTCGGCGATACTGGCGCGTTGCGTAGGCTGGAGGATCGCGATCACCTGAGCCGCGTAGAGGACACGAGGAAGTTTGCCGACGGCAAGGTCTATGCTCATAAGGTAGCAGTTCAAAGCGGAGTTGTTCGCAAAGGCGATGCGGTAGAGCTTGAGGTTGATCATGCCCGCCGTTCCGCCATTCGCGCCAATCACTCGGCCACGCACCTGCTGCATGAAGCATTGCGCGAAACGCTGGGTGATCACGTGGCGCAGCGCGGTTCGCTGAACGCGGCGGATCGTCTGCGGTTCGACTTCAGTCATTCCAAAGCGCTGAGCCTGGAGGAAATCCAAAAAGTCGAACGTGAGGTGAACGATTTCATCCGCCAGAATTCGACTGTTGAAACCCGGGTCATGACACCCGACGACGCGCGCGCATTGGGTGCCCAGGCCCTGTTCGGCGAGAAATATGGTGACGAGGTTCGTGTTGTCTCTATGGGCAAGGCGCCAACAGGAAAAGGCCATGACGGAGATACGTGGTCGATAGAACTCTGTGGCGGCACACATGTGCGCCAGACAGGTGATATCGGCACCTTTGTTGTGTTGGGTGACAGCGCCAGCAGTGCTGGTGTGCGCCGGATCGAAGCGCTGACCGGCGATGAAGCCTTCCGCTATCTTTCGGCACAAGATCAACGTCTGGCTCAGGTCGCATCGGAACTGAAAGCGCAACCGGACGACGTGGTGGCGCGCGTGAAAAGCCTTCTGGACGAACGCAAGGCCTTGCAGAACGAAGTAGCTCAGTTGCGCCGGGATCTGGCTATGGCTGGCGGGGCCGGTCAGGGCGGTGGTGCCGAGGCGCGGGATGTAAATGGCGTGAAATTCCTGGCGCAAGCCCTCAGCGGTGTTTCAGGCAAGGACCTTCCTGCGTTGATCGACGAACACAAAAGCCGACTTGGATCGGGTGCGGTGCTGCTGATTGCGGATACGGGCGGCAAGGCGGCCGTTGCGGCAGGTGTGACAGAAGACCTGACCGGACGGATTTCGGCGGTGGATCTTGTAAAAGCGGCCGTGATCGAGTTGGGCGGAAAAGGCGGCGGCGGCCGTCCTGACATGGCCCAGGGCGGTGGTAAGGATGCATCAAATGCAGATGCGGCAATCAAGGCCGCACAACAGGTTTTGGGAGGATAATATGCCTGCTCTTTGGATTGCGCATGTCACGGTGACAGACGCCGAGGCTTACGGCAAATACGCCGAACTGGCCGGACCGGCCATCGCCAAGCACGGGGGCGAGTTTATCGCCCGTGCTGCGCGATACGTTCAGCTGGAAGGCAAGGAACGTCCACGAAACGTAGTGGCGCGCTTCCCGTCGCTGGAGGTTGCGGTTGAATGCTATAACTCGGATGAGTACCAGCAAGCCCTGAATCACGCGCGCGGCGCAAGCGAGCGTGAACTGATTGTGGTAGAAATCACCGAGTGACATTTGGGCCTTGCTTCCAAGGCACTGATAATTTCAAGAAAACCGGCAGTGGATAAGCAAGATTCGGCTTATGTCATGTTTGGTTGATGCCGATCAGCCCGCGATAGCGGGCTGTTTTTTATATAATTGTTAGGTTTCAATATCTTATCTTCCGGTTCTCACGTTCTACCGAATGGTTCCTGACCAAATTGTGGCCGCGCCAACAAAATTCTTACGTAAAATTGTCAGATTCTCGGACGAATTTTTGCCCTGTTTCGCTTGCAGGTTCTCAAAAGATTGCGCGTAACACCTGATCACAGATAGTTTCAAGAAACAGAATGTGGTGCAGTTGGACATGCAATCGCTCGAAGAACATCGGATCGGGGACCTCGCATGATTTCATTAACGAATTTACCCAAGATGTGTGTTGCCGTGCTTGCATCGGTTGCGTCGCGCGCATTGGGCATCTGCACCGTGTGTATCGGCGTCATAGCGTCCGCACCTGTCGCGCAGGCATCCGACGGCGTTTTTATCCCTACCGTTGCGTCTTCGCCTCCGCCTTCAGGTGCAATCAACCTATGCAACCAATATAACTGGGCTTGCACTGCGAAACGTTCGGTGACGTTGTCCAGCCACCAAGAGCTGACGGTGGTAAATCAAGTGAATCGTCGCGTGAATGCGTCGACCCGGGAAGTTACGGATCAGTCTCAGTACAAAACGCGTGAGCGATGGGCATTGCCAACACCCAGAGGCGGTGATTGTGAAGACTTTGCATTGTTGAAGAAAAGAGATCTGATCCATGCGGGGGTTGATCCAAGTAAGCTTTTGATTGCAACCGTACTGGACACACGCCGGACACCTCATGCGGTTCTGGTTTACCGCTCGGCGCAGGGCGACCTGATCTTGGACAATCTCACAAACCGGATCAAGCCCTGGACAGCTACGCGCTATCTGTTCCTGCGCATGCAAGACCCGAAGCGGCCCAGTCAATGGGTTGGCGTTTACGGGCGCAGCTGATCTCAGCGGAATCTTCGACATACACAAATTCCTGCCCTTAGACGCAGATTTGATCTGCGCCCAAGAGTGTAGTCTTTGACCTGACGTTTGGACGGATTAATCCGAACGTTTTGCGTATCGACGTATTCTAGCCCCGAAGCCTTGACCAGCAAAGCTTTTGCTGTCGAATACGCTCCGCTTTCCTAGGCCCGGTTCGCTGATACTCGATTTCGTCTCT
This sequence comes from Ruegeria sp. AG7, assembly GCF_056541545.1. Taxonomy (NCBI): domain Bacteria; kingdom Pseudomonadati; phylum Pseudomonadota; class Alphaproteobacteria; order Rhodobacterales; family Roseobacteraceae; genus Ruegeria; species Ruegeria sp. AG7. The sequence continues at coordinate 20,315 of NZ_JBQFYP010000003.1, read as the reverse complement.
ATCGGTCTTCTTCGTGCTCTTCGCCACCGGGCTCTTCGCCACCGGGCTCTTCGCCACCGGGCTCTTCGCCACCGGGCTCTTCGCCACCGGGCTCTTCGCCACCGGGCTCTTCGCCACCGGGCTCTTCGCCACCGGGTTCTTCGCCACCGGGTTCTTCGCCACCGGGCTCTTCGCCACCGGGCTCTTCACCACCGGGCTCTTCGCCACCGGGCTCTTCACCACCGGGCTCTTCACCACCGGGCTCTTCGCCACCGGGTTCTTCACCACCGGTTGGATTACCGCCGCCGCCATTGGGGGGCGTGCCGTTTTCCTGGGAAGGTCCGTCCCCGGATCTCTGGTCTGAGACACCGATTGATGCGGTCGGGAAGTCACTTAGCAGGCCTGCCAGCGGGGCGCATTCTGCACCGACGCGCGCCAGGATCTGATCGAAGTCATGCCGACGCTGAATGTAGCGGATCATGCCGGATGTCACAGCATCGCATTCGCACAAAACCTGAGCGGACGCAGCGGATTGCCGTGCTGTTGCAACCGTACATGTCCCAGCGGCAAAGGTTTCACCGGCAGGTGAAAGCAGAAAAGTTGTCGCAATAAAAAACAGTGGAAACTTGCGAGCTCTATTACCCATTTTGAACTCCTTGGAACTCGATAACTAAACTATGTCCTTCTATGCACCATTCTCGTATCGGTGTTTGTGAAGGGCGTCACACTTCTGACGTGTTTTGACCATAATTTGAGGGCACCTACAATATCTTGTTGATGAGGCTTGTGTCAGAAGCCTTCAACCATATGGAGAAAACTGTTATTTTTCAAATAAAAACCGGGCAGTGGGCCCGGTTTTTCTGATTTCGTCTTTTGTCGAATTGGAAGCAAATTTGCCACACTAATGCCATTGTTTCCGTTTGGTCAGTTTGCAACCTGAGGGTGTTCTAGGCAGATTTGGCCATTCGCTTACGCTCGTGCGGGTCAAGAAAACGCTTCCGCAGCCGCACCGCGTTTGGTGTGACTTCCACCAGTTCATCATCGTCGATATAGGCAATTGCCTCCTCCAGTGAGAACTGGATATGCGGCGTCAAGCGGACCGCGTCGTCGGTTCCACTGGCGCGCACGTTTGTCAGCTTCTTGCCTTTAAGAGGGTTCACTTCCAGATCGTTGTCGCGTGAGTGTTCGCCGATCACCATACCCTGATACACGTCTGTTTGCGGACCAACAAACATGCGGCCACGCTCTTCCAGGTTCCACAGCGCATAAGCCACAGCCTGACCCTTCTCCATCGAGATCAGAACGCCTGCGCGACGACCCGGAATTTGCCCTTTATGTGGCGCCCAGTCATGGAACACACGGTTCAGTACACCGGTACCGCGCGTGTCGGTCAGGAATTCTCCGTGGTAACCAATCAGACCACGGGACGGGACATGGGCGATGATCCGCGTCTTGCCCGTACCGGCTGGGCGCATCTCGACCAGTTCACCCTTACGCGCGCCGGTAACCTTCTCAATAACGGAACCAGAATATTCGTCATCCACGTCAATGGTGACTTCTTCGATGGGCTCAAGCCGCTGCCCGTCTTCCTCACGGAACAGAACCTGAGGGCGCGAGATGCTGAGTTCAAAGCCTTCTCGGCGCATGTTCTCGATCAGAACGCCCATTTGCAGCTCGCCGCGGCCCGCAACCTCGAACGCCTCACCGCCCGGGGTGTCGGTGACACGGATGGCGACGTTCGATTCGGCTTCCTTCATCAGGCGGTCTCGAATGACGCGTGATTGAACTTTTTTGCCATCACGGCCCGCCAACGGAGAATCATTGATACCGAAGGTCACGGTGATGGTCGGCGGATCGATGGGCTGCGCGGGCAGGGCCTCTGTGACCTGAGGGGCTACCAGCGAATCCGCTACGGTGGCTTTGCTCATGCCAGCGATGGTCACGATGTCGCCTGCTTCGGCCACGTCAATGGGCTGTTGACCCAGGCCCCGGAACGCCAGGATTTTCGTGGCACGGAAGTTTTCGATGACCGAACCATCGCGGCTAAGCGCCTTGAGGCTGTCGCCAGCCTTCAGCGTTCCGCTTTCGACGCGGCCAGTCAGGATACGGCCGATGAAGGGATCGCTTCCCAGCGTCGTGGCCAGCATCCGGAAGGGTTCATTTTTGTGTTCGATCTGTTTCGGGGCAGGGACATGATCGACGATCAAGTCGAATAGTGCGCTCAAGTCCTTGCGGGGGCCGTCCAGCTCCATATCCGCCCAGCCAGAACGGCCCGAGGCGTACATTGAAGGGAAATCCAACTGGTCGTCATCCGCACCGAGATTGGCGAACAAGTCAAAGCACTCGTCCAGCGCGCGGTCAGGTTCGGCGTCCGGCTTGTCGACCTTGTTCAGGACCACGATCGGGCGCAAGCCCAGCGCCAGTGCCTTGGACGTTACAAACTTGGTCTGGGGCATCGGGCCTTCTGCGGCGTCCACCAACAGAACAACACCATCGACCATGCTGAGGATGCGCTCGACCTCGCCTCCGAAATCGGCGTGACCAGGGGTGTCGACGATATTGATGCGTGTGTCTTTCCACTCGACCGACGTGGCCTTTGCCAGGATGGTGATGCCGCGTTCACGCTCTAGGTCGTTACTGTCCATGGCACGTTCCGCGACGGCCTGATTTTCCCGGAATGCACCGGATTGTTTGAGCAGCTCGTCGACCAAGGTCGTTTTGCCGTGGTCCACGTGAGCGATGATTGCGATGTTGCGCAGGTCCATGAGAGGTCAGCCTTTGAACGGGAAGTTGCCGCGCGCATAACGTGGCGCGGCAAAATATACCAGCCCTAACCGTGGTTCAGTGTCCGGCAGTCTTTGAAAAGAGGTGAATGATCAGGATTCCGGACAAGATCAACGTCAACCCCAGGATCGCAGGCCAATCCAGCCTTTGGCCGAACACGATGAATCCGATTACGGCGATCAGGAATATACCGAGACCGGACCAGATTGCATAAACGATACCGACAGGCATGACCTTCAGCGTCAGCGCCATGAGGTAAAATGCAAACGCATACCCAACGACAACAATCACGGATGGCCAGAACCGCGAAAACTGCTGGCTGGCTTGCAAGGCCGTCGTGCCAATGGTTTCCGCCAGCACAGCCAGCAACAAATACAGATAGGCTTGGGGCATTTGAGTACCTCGAAAAGGGTGGGTCGGGTGGCTAGATGGCGATTTGCGTGAGTGAAATACGTCGACCGCCTTGCAGTCTACAAGATTACCTTGGGTCAGGTATACCTGACTGTTTTTTCAATCGAATGAATGTAATATTTGCCCCATATTTTTTTATTTTGTTAACGAGTTTTGAGCGATGACGTTATTTGCGAAATCAATCATATTTGCTTCGGCTCTGATAGTGGCGATTGGGTGGCTTGCTGACGGGGGGTCCGTAGAAGTGAATGCAGCCAACTTGGTTCAACAGTTTGATGGTAGTAGTGTTTTTTGAACGCCGCTAGAAACCAAGCAAGAAAAAAGGAGCCTTCAGGCTCCTTTTTTTATGCCTGAGGGTCGCGTGTTTCACAGTATTCAAAATGCGCAACCAGTTGGGGTTGCAGCCAGTCCCACAGCTGAGGCGCTCCCGCTGCAATTGCGGGTCGGACACGCGTAACAATCTGATCGAATTTAACGCTGTATTCGACCCATGACCCGCCACCTGTTTCCAGATTTGCTATGGGTGTCTGAAAACGATCAACAGCCTTTGCAAATCTGGCTTCTGTGGTCTCAGCCGCCTCAAACTCGTGCCATAGTTCAGTAAATGACCGGTGTTGACAGTCAGGCAGAAGGCCAAACAATCGTTTGGCGGCGGCCTGTTCCTTGGCTTCCTGTTCCGCGTGGTCGACATGACCGTGGATCGGGTGGTCGCCCGCGTCGATTTCGACAACATCGTGCAAAAGCAACATCTGTAGTATTCGGTCCAACTGAACATCCGAATGCGCGTATTCCGCCAATACCCAGGCATAGAGCATGACATGCCAAGAATGTTCCGCCGAGTTTTCGAACCGGTCGCTGGCCATCAGGCGTGACGCGCGCAGAACGGATTTCAACTGGTCCGCTTCTGTAAGAAACGCCAATCTTCTCGTGAATGCGTCATCCTGAGGGGTCGAGTTATTCAAGAGGTTTGTGGCATGTTGGTGGGCCAGTGGAAACGCAAGGGCCAGATACGATGCGCGTCCGTCCGCTAGGTTCGAACGCGCAATTTCTACATGATCCTGCCGCGGGTCGGTGGCGCACAGAACCTGAAACAGCGGTTGGCAGCGATCCAGAATCTTGGCAAACCGGGCATCCGGGGTCTGATCCGCCTCAAACTCATGCCAGAGCGAAAGAAATTCCTGTGCTTGTTCGTCGGGCAACAGGCCAAACAATTCCTGTGCGGCGGCCTGTTCAGCCTCAGCCACGTTGCCCCAATCCGTGTCGAGGTGAATCGGGTGATCACCTGTCACGATCTCAACCAGATCATGCAGCAGCAACATGCGGATGACCCGGTCGACCGAGATGTCCGGCCCGGCCAGTGGTGCCATGACCATTGCCCACAATGCCAAGTGCCAGCTGTGTTCGGCGGAGTTTTCGGGCCTCGATTGGTCAAGCAGGACATTTGCCCGCTCGACCAGTTTCAGACTGTCGGCCCGTTTCAGAAACGCGACCTGCGCAACAAGGCGGTCGGTCATTGCTTTTCGATCGCCTTGAGTTTCGCGCGATGCGCGGCGAGGCGTTTGATCACGAATTGTCGTGCCTTGCGTTCAGCCAGACGCACGCGAATTTCCGTCAGGAATGCCTCTTCCAAAGATTGAGACGCCGCACCAAGAACCTGACCCACTTCTACAAAGAATCGGTCTTCGCCGGTTTCGTCCATAACCTTCATCGTATCTTCGGCCAGTTTGGCCGCAAGCGATGTGATGGTGTCGGACATTAGCGGGTGTTCTCGGTCAGCCGACGTTTCACATAGTCGCTGACATCTGTGATCAGCGTGTCCATGTGGCGATCCTGGAAGAAATGATCCGCGCCCTCAACCTCGTTATGGGTGATCGTGATCCCTTTTTGCTCGTGCAGTTTGTTGACCAGCGCAGTGGTGTCCGCTGGTGGTGCCACACGGTCAGCCGATCCGTTGATGATCAGGCCCGAAGACGGGCAGGGCGCAAGGAAGGAAAAGTCATACATGTTGGCAGGCGGCGACACGCTGATGAAACCCGTGATTTCGGGGCGGCGCATCAGCAACTGCATTCCGATCCACGCCCCAAACGAAAAGCCCGCAACCCAGCAGTGTTTCGAGTTGTTGTTCATGGATTGCAGGTAATCCAGCGCAGATGCCGCATCGCTCAGCTCGCCAACACCTTGATCATATTCGCCCTGACTGCGACCGACGCCGCGGAAGTTAAAACGCAGCACTGTGAAGCCCATGTTGTAAAAGGCATAGTGCAGGTTATAGACCACCTTGTTGTTCATGGTCCCGCCGAACTGAGGATGCGGGTGAAGCACGATGGCGATCGGTGCGTCTTTTTCCTTTTGCGGGTGGTAGCGGCCTTCCAGGCGGCCTTCGGGTCCGGGAAAAATCACCTCGGGCATGTGTGCTTTGGTCCTGTCATTTTCGTGCGGGCATCCGGATATACTTGACTATAATCGTCGGACACCTTAGAACGGTTCTAATTACATTGCTTGGCGCAATCGCGCTGCCAGTCGGAGATACGCACTGGCAGCGTCGGCGTCAATGATTTCGCGTAGATCCGTCTAAAAGGGGGCAGAGAATGAAGCTTTCGACCAAAGGGCGTTACGCAATGGTCGCCTTGGCGGATATCGCGCTTCAGCCAACAGACCGGCTGGTAACCCTGGGCGAAATCTCGGAACGGCAGGACATTTCTCTGCCGTATCTTGAACAGCTCTTCGTCAAGCTGCGTCGCGCGGAACTGGTTGCATCTGTCCGTGGGCCCGGAGGGGGGTATCGTCTTGCACGTCCCGCGTCCGAGATTCGCGTAGTCGAGGTTCTTGCGGCCGTGGATGAGACGGTTGACGCCCTGCAAAAAGGGGCCGGAGCATCCGGTGCGTCATCGGGCAGCAGGGCGCAATCCCTGACGAACCGTTTGTGGGAAAGCCTGAGCGCGCATGTTTATGTCTTTTTGCACCAGACGCGTCTGTCGGATGTGATCAGGAATGACCTTGCGCCTTGCCCGGCAGTTCCAAGCCTGTTTTCCGTCGTCGATGAATGAGCTGGGCAAGTCGAACATGCATATGACTACTGTGCGAGAAAAGATGTATCCATGAAACGTGTTTATCTGGATCATAATGCGACCGCACCGCTGCGACCCGAAGCACGCGAGGCGATGATCGCGGCGATGGATGTGGTCGGGAACCCGTCATCTGTTCATGCAGAAGGGCGTGCCGCAAAAGCGTTGGTCGAACGCGCGCGGGCGCAGGTCGCCGAGTCCGTCGGTTGCCGTCCGCAAGAGGTCATATTTACCTCTGGCGCGACCGAAGCAGCGCGGGTTCTGCAAAACCGCCCCGAAGGCTGCGACGTCTTTGTCGACAGCACCGCCCACGATGCGCTGTGGTCGCATTTCGACTTGACCCATTGCAGCGAGCATCCTTTTGGCCCCGGGCACATATTGGCGATGGGGCTAGCGAACTCTGAGACCGGAGTCATCACGCATCCGCCTCAGAAAGTTGAGAACCAGTGGCCCTATGGCGCGCGGCGCGCTGATTGGCTGTTGCTGGATATTACGCAGGTTGTTGGACGCATTCCGTTTTCCTTTGCCTGGAGTGGCGCAGATATGGCGATCCTGTCGGCGCATAAGATTGGCGGGCCAAAAGGTGTTGGCGCTTTGATCCTGCGGCAAGGTATCGATATCGAACCTTTGGCCAGCGGTGGCGGTCAGGAGATGGGGCGAAGATCCGGCACTGAAAATGTGGTGGGTATTGCCGGTTTTGGCGCGGCTGCCGAGGCAGCTCAACGCGATCTGGCTGATGGAGTATGGGAAAAAGTCAGAGAACTTAGAAATATTCTAGAAAACGCCCTTGAGGCTGGTGCAATATCTACTATTTTTGTCGGGAAAAATCAGGAGCGACTCCCGAATACCCTGTGTTTCGCGACGCCCGGCTGGAAAGGCGAAACGCAGGTGATGCAGATGGACTTGTCTGGCTTTGCCATCAGTGCGGGATCCGCCTGTTCCAGCGGCAAAGTCAAAACCAGTCGGGTTCTGACGGCAATGGGATTTGATGAGACGGTGGCCTCATGCGCAATCCGCGTTTCGTTGGGGCCAGAGACGACGGAAGAAGATGTGCTGCGTTTCGCCGAAACGTGGCTTGAAAAAGAGAAAAAGCATCGCGCGCGGGCTGCGTGATCTGACGGAGGGTAAGTCATGGCCACTTTGGACCAGACCCAGGTGAAAGAAGGTGTCGATCAGGAAACCGTGGATGCGGTTCGTGAGGTCGGCACATATAAATATGGCTGGAATACCGATATCGAGATGGAATACGCCCCCAAAGGCGTGAACCCTGATATCGTCCGTCTGATCTCGGGGAAAAACGATGAGCCTGAGTGGATGACCGAATGGCGTTTGGCCGCGTTCGAGCGTTGGGCCAAAATGGAAGAGCCCAAATGGGCGATGGTTCACTATCCGCCAATCGATTTTCAGAACCAGTATTACTATGCCCGCCCCAAATCGATGGAAGAGAAACCCAAATCTCTGGATGAGGTTGATCCAAAGCTGCTCGCCACTTACGAAAAGCTTGGTATCCCTCTGAAAGAACAGATGATTCTGGCTGGTGTCGAAGGTGCTGAGGATGCTCCCGCCGAGGGCCGCAAGGTTGCGGTCGATGCAGTGTTTGACTCGGTTTCCGTGGGTACCACCTTTCAGGCCGAACTGAAAAAGGCAGGCGTGATCTTCTGCTCGATCTCTGAGGCAATCAAAGAGCATCCTGAGCTGGTCAAGAAGTACCTGGGAACCGTGGTTCCCGTATCGGACAACTTCTATGCAACGTTGAATTCAGCTGTATTCTCGGATGGCTCATTCGTCTACATCCCGCCGGGCGTTCGCTGCCCGATGGAACTAAGCACTTATTTCCGCATCAACGCCGAGAACACCGGTCAGTTCGAACGCACCCTGATCATTGCTGACAAGGGCTCGTACGTCTCATATCTGGAAGGCTGTACCGCTCCCCAACGTGACACGGCACAACTGCATGCTGCCGTGGTCGAGATCATCGTCGAAGAAGATGCCGAGGTGAAATACTCGACTGTTCAGAACTGGTTTCCGGGGGATGAAAACGGCAAGGGCGGTATCTATAACTTCGTGACCAAACGCGCCGACTGCCGGGGTGACCGGTCGAAGGTGATGTGGACGCAGGTGGAAACCGGATCGGCCGTGACATGGAAATACCCGTCCTGCATCCTGCGCGGCAATGAAAGCCAGGGTGAGTTCTATTCGATCGCGATTGCCAACAATTATCAACAGGCCGACACCGGCACCAAGATGATTCATCTGGGCAGGAACACCAAGTCGCGCATCGTGTCCAAGGGCATCAGCGCGGGCAAGGCCCAGAACACCTATCGTGGGCTTGTGTCGATGCACCCGAAAGCCAAGGACAGCCGGAACTACACACAGTGTGACAGTCTGCTGATCGGCGACAAATGCGGTGCACATACGGTTCCCTATATCGAGGTCAAGAACAACTCGAGCCGCGTTGAGCACGAGGCGACGACGTCAAAAGTGGATGACGATCAGCTGTTCTACTGCCGTCAGCGCGGCATGGACGAGGAAGAAGCCGTGGCCCTGGTGGTCAACGGTTTCTGCAAGGACGTGCTTCAGGCGCTTCCGATGGAGTTTGCGATGGAAGCACAGCAGTTGGTGGCCATCTCACTTGAAGGGTCGGTTGGGTGATGACGCAGTCACCCAGAACCCGCATCCGTAAGGATGATGTGTTGACCTGGCTTGGGTACGCATTGCCGGTTCTGGGGGGGCTGCTTGGCGTGGCCTACGTCAACACCCATTACATGGAATTCATCAACCCGGTTTGGGCGGTAGGTGGCGGGGCGATCCTAGGTTGGATCCTCGCCAGACTGATCCGCAGATTACTGGGCTAGAACAATGCGGGGCCAAGACGCCCCTTGCGATACGCAAAAGGACAAAAAATGCTGGAAATCAAAAACCTGCACGTACAGCTTGAAGAAGAAGACAAGCAGATCCTCAAAGGTGTGGACCTGACGGTCGAGGCTGGCAAGGTACACGCGATCATGGGTCCGAACGGGTCGGGCAAATCGACCCTTAGCTATGTTCTGTCGGGGCGCGGCGGGTACGAAGTGACCGAAGGTTCGGCCACTCTGGACGGTCAGAACCTGCTGGAGATGGAACCGGAAGAGCGCGCGGCAGCAGGTGTTTTCCTGGCCTTCCAATACCCGGTTGAAATCCCCGGCGTTGGCAACATGACGTTCCTGCGCACCGCGGTAAACGCGCAGCGCAAGGCCCGTGGCGAAGAGGAACTGTCTGCCGCAGACTTTCTGAAAGAGGTGCGTGCCAAAGCAAAGACGCTAAAGATCGACGCGGATATGCTCAAGCGCCCGGTCAATGTTGGTTTTTCGGGCGGTGAGAAAAAGCGTAACGAAATCCTGCAGATGGCCATGCTTGAACCCAAGATGTGCATCATGGACGAAACCGACTCGGGCCTTGATGTGGACGCGATGAAACTGGTGGCCGAAGGTGTGAATGCCCTGCGGGACGAAGGCCGTGGGTTCCTGGTGATCACGCATTATCAGCGCCTGCTGGATCACATCAAACCGGATGTTGTGCATATCATGGCCAATGGTCGCATCGTTAAGACGGGCGGACCTGAACTGGCGCTTGAGGTTGAAAACAACGGTTATGCCGACATTCTGGCCGAGGTGAACTGATGGCTTTGCCGCAAGCGAAACAATCCGCAACCGAGGCGCGTCTGGCTACGTTGATCATGCCCGATGCGGGCTGCACCCGTGGTGCACGCGAAGACGCTTTGGCGCGTGTTCTGGAATCCGGCCTGCCGGGGCGCCGGGATGAGTATTGGAAATACACTCAACCCGATAGTCTGATTTCTGCCGAGGCTTTGCCTGCGGCGGTGTTTATCAATGATGAACCGGTGCTTTTCAACGACCTTGACCGTTTGAAAATTGTTTTTGTCGACGGGGTGTTCAGCGCCGAGGAATCCGATGATCTGTCGCTGGACGGTGTCAAGATCGACCGGATTGAAGACATCTGCTGCAAAGACATTCATTGGGCAAAAGACCTGTATGGCGTTCTGGAAGCGCGCGGCCAGTCCCCGGTTCAACGCCCGTTGGCTGCATTGAACACGGCCTTTGCGTCGGACGGCGTTGCCATTCACGTTACGGGCAAACCCTCCAAACCGATCAACCTGATCTATCGTCATGCCTCGCCGACATCCGACGCGATCCTGCATCACGTCATTCGCGTGGAAAGCGGGGCCGAGGTGACTATTCTTGAATCCGGCCCGGCGGCGTCGCGTTTCAACAAATGTACAGAGATTGAAATTGCCGACAAGGGGACGCTGCATCATGTGCGGGCGCAGGGCAGGGACCATGAACGTCGCGCCGCGACCCATATGTTCACGCGTTTGGGGGCAGAGTCGGTCTACAAGTCCTTCACCTTGACGGCGAATGGGGTGCTGACCCGTAACGAACAGGTCGTTGAACTGACTGGCGACAATGCGGTGGCGCATGTGGCCGGGGCCTGTGTTGGGGATGGTGATTTCCACCATGATGACACGGTGTTCATCACCCATGACGCGGTGAATTGCGAAAGCCGTCAGGTCTTTAAGAAAGTGCTGCGCAACGGTGCGACCGGAGTGTTTCAAGGCAAGATCCTTGTAAAGCAAGGGGCCCAGAAAACCGATGGCTACCAAATCAGTCAATCGCTGCTTTTGGATGATGACAGCCAGTTCCTCGCCAAACCGGAACTTGAGATCTACGCCGATGACGTGGCGTGTTCCCATGGCTCAACTTCGGGTGCGATTGACGATACGGCGTTGTTCTATCTTCGGTCACGGGGTGTACCGGTCAAGGACGCGACCAACATGTTGACGCTGGCATTCCTGGCCGAAGCAGTGGACGAGATCGAAGACAGCACATTGGCAGATGAAATCGTAAGCCGTCTGGAAGGGTGGCTGGCGCGCCGAAGCTGATGGCCCTGTCGTCGGATATCCTGGCAACGTACAAGGGGCCGGGGCGCGTGGTGCGCAGGCTTCTGGATATGGGTCAACGAGAAGACCGGGCGCTGATCTTTGTCATGGCGTTTTGTGTGGTGGCATTCATCGCCCAGATGCCTGGCCTTGCGCGCAAAGCGCATCTGGAAGGCGTTGAGCTGAACATGCTTTTGGGTGGTGCTCTGCTTGGATCCGTGTTCATTCTGCCCTTGGTCTTTTACACGCTGGCACTGGTGTCTCATTGGGCGGCGCGCTTGTTTGGCGGTCAGGGAAGCGCTTATGGTGCGCGCCTGGCGCTGTTCTGGGCGCTGTTGTCGTCTGCACCACTGGTTCTGCTGAACGGCCTTGTCGCCGGGTTTATCGGACCAGGGCCTACATTGACGATTGTGGGTCTTGTCTGGGTTGCTGTTTTTGTCTGGTTCTGGGTATCCGGTCTCAGACAAGTGCAAAGGTCCGTCGCATGAATTCGAGTTTTCTGGGAAATATGGCTGTCCTGACGATCAGGAACCCGGCCGAAGCGGCGCGACTGCTGATGGCGCTCAAGCTGGGGCGAGAAGTGCTTTGGCTGGCATTTGCACTGGCGGTCGTTTTGAACTGCGTTGTCCAATTGGGAATAGGTTTGTCGATAACAATGGCGGCAGGCCAACCCTCTCCGGCGCTCGAAAGCATTCCCATGGTTTTGGTGCGCTCGGCCGGGGCCATGATGCTGAGCATCGTCGCATTCCTGCTGGTCGGGCGAATGCTTGGAGGTCTGGCGAAGTTCGATGATCTGATGGTTTTGACGATCTGGTTGCAATTCCTGCAAATAGCCGGCTTGGTCGTGACGCTGATCTTGAGCCTGACCCTACCGTTCCTGATGATGATGACATTGTTGGCGACAGCAATCCTGAGCCTTTACGTCACGCTTCATTTTCTGAACGAAGCGCATCAACTCGGGTCGCTCTGGAAATCCTTTGCGGTAATTGTGTTGTCAGCCCTTGTCGCCATCCCCTTCGTTCTGTTTCTAAGCCCAACCGGGCCCGTCTAGGAATACCTCTCTTATGTATGATGTGCAGAAAATCCGCTCTGACTTTCCGATCTTGTCGCGTCAGGTGAATGGCAAGCCTTTGACGTATCTCGACAATGGTGCTTCGGCTCAGAAACCTCAGGTGGTCATTGACGCGGTGACGCGGGCCTATGCCGAGGAGTATTCGAATGTCCATCGTGGCCTGCATTTCCTGTCCAATCTTGCGACAGAGAAATACGAGGCCGTTCGTGGCACGATCGCGCGGTTTCTGGGGGCATCGAACGAGAATGAGATCGTCCTGAACTCTGGTACGACCGAAGGGATCAACCTGGTCGCTTATGGCTGGGCTATGCCGCGACTTGAAGCGGGCGATGAGATTGTTCTGAGTGTGATGGAGCACCATGCAAACATCGTACCCTGGCATTTCCTGCGCGAACGACAGGGCGTCGTGCTGAAATGGGTCGACGTCGACGCAGAGGGCGGGCTTGACCCGCAGGCGGTAATCGATGCAATCGGACCGAAAACCAAGCTGGTTGCAGTGACACACTGCTCGAACGTGCTGGGTACGGTTGTAGATGTGAAAGCCATAACTGATGGTGCCCACGCCAAGGGCGTCCCGGTTCTGGTTGATGGCAGTCAGGGTGCCGTTCACATGCCGGTAAATGTCGAAGAAATAGGGTGCGATTTCTACGCGATCACAGGCCACAAGCTTTATGGGCCGTCAGGGTCAGGTGCGATTTACATCAAATCCAAACGCATGGCCGAAATGCGCCCCTTTATCGGTGGCGGCGACATGATCAAAGAGGTCAGCAAGGATCAGATCATCTATAATGACCCGCCAATGAAGTTCGAGGCCGGCACGCCGGGGATCGTACAGACCATCGGTCTTGGCGTGGCGCTGGAGTATATGATGGACCTGGGGATGGAAAACATCGCAGCTCATGAATCCAGCTTGCGCGATTACGCGATGCAACGTCTGACTGGGCTGAACTGGTTGCAGGTTCAAGGCACTCGCCCGGACAAGGCCGCGATTTTCAGCTTTACGCTGGACGGTGCTGGCCATGCTCACGACGTCTCAACCATTCTCGACAAGAAAGGTGTAGCGGTTCGCGCCGGTCACCACTGTGCCGGGCCGCTGATGGACCATCTGGGGGTGACTGCAACATGCCGCGCCAGCTTTGGTCTCTATAACACTACCGATGAAGTTGATACACTGATCGAAGCGCTTGAATTGGCGCATGATCTGTTTGGCTGATTTTGGTTTTGATAAGAGTGCGGCAATCGCGATTTGCAGTTGCACCCGGATTGGAACAAGGTTAGCTAACGGCCAAGGCACCTGTAGCTCAGCTGGATAGAGCGCTGCCCTCCGAAGGCAGAGGCCAGAGGTTCGAATCCTCTCAGGTGCGCCATATCAATGAAGATAATAGAATAACTTCAACGAGTTAGATTGATATTGCGCTCTGTTAGGTGACACAATAGGTGACACATGACAGCAAGTTGGTTCAAAATCGGCCCAATCAGTATGAAGATAAAATACGTGGAGTGGCGTAGAGGTACGGCCTACTATCGCCGTCGAATTCCGTCCGACCTACAGAGTAAATACAGTGGAAAAGCCCATCTGTTTTCCTCGCTCAAGACAGACAACCCTGCGTTGGCGGCAAAGCGGTCATTCGAAGAAACTAGGCGTATCGACAGGGAATGGAGCCTGTTGAGATCGAAGGGGCAATCAGACCTTCAGACTAGAGAGGAGGGAATGGCGGTACTTCGAAAGTATGGCCTGAAGCCGGGTCAAGCCGTCGAGTACGACAAATACGACATAGAGCCGGAAGAGTTTGTAGGCGAACTTCTCGCTCACTCTCACGACCCTTACGGAAACAATCCCGGTATCGTAAAGGAACGTCTACCAGCAGGCCTTAGGATGGCAGCTGAGTTGTTTTACGCTGAAGGTGATGAACTGAACAAACTCACTTGCCCCAGCTTCTCCGAAGTTATCGAGAAACACCTGTACTTTCATCCAAGACGGTCATCAGACCCTCAGTTTGACCGAGCCACACAGAGGTTCATAAAGGTCAACGGAGACATGCCTATAGATCAGTTTCGGCGGGAACACGGGAACGCGTATGTCAAGGACCTGCTTGAAAGCGGGGTGAAAAAAGCGACAATAAAAAGGTATCTCGCTCAAGTGAGGCCAGTATTCAATACGGCTATCATCGAGCTTGAAGTGCCTATGAATAACCCTCTGGAAAAATTGCAAATACCGGAATCCGAAAGGGATACTGAACCGACAAAGAACCCATTTACAGTTGAACAGGTCATGGCCATTCAGAAACGGTGCAGGAAGGTTAACGATGAGCGTAGGTGGTTGATTGCAGTCTTAAGCGATACTGGTGCGAGACTGTCTGAGATTGCAGGATTACTTCGGAGTGATGTCCATTTAGATGCACCGATACCGTATGTCTGCATCGCGGCAAATAGCGTTAGAGAAGTCAAAAACGACGGGTCCGCTAGGAAAGTTCCCTTAGTTGGTGCAGCTCTATGGGGCGTGAAACAAGCGATGGCTGCTTCAGAAGAGGATTATCTTTTCCCCATGATCACTAGGCATGGTGACTACGACAAAAATGCAACCTCAGCCGCGTTGAACAAATGGCTAACTGAACAGGGGCTTAGAGGTGAAAAGCAAAGTATGCATAGCCTAAGGCATTCGATGAAAGACCGGCTAAGAAATACAGGCTGTCCAAAGGATATTCATGACAGGATCGGGGGTTGGAAGACTTACGGTGTGGGGGAATCCTACGGTTTAGGACATGAGCTGTCGGTTCTTCATAATCATCTACTGCATATGATCGAATGCGAGTCAGAAGGCGCTCGACGTCTGACGTAATTTGGTGAAGTGAAGAGAAATGAAAGACGACAGGAACATTACGCTTAAAGTCAGGCCAGACTTTGAACCTGAAGAACTGAGGGCAGCGAAAATGGCCACCTTGGTTATGCTGCCTTTTTCTGAAAAGGCTCATAAGGCTGTTGATGCGATACTGGATCAGACCGTTTCATTTCAAAGAGGGCAGGGAAGGAGAAAAAGAGGGCTTAAAGCGGAAGTAGCCATATCATTAAAAGCCACGATTGCCGCACTTATTGGCGACTTACTTGAAGCAGCTCTGAACACAGAGTCGAATGGTTACTGCTGGCGATTGGGGGATAGAACCAAATTCAAAGGCACTTTGGCTACCAGCAGGCACTACGAAACCCTAAAGGAAGAGTGGCCTTTAATGGGGCTAATGGATGTCGCTGATGGCTTCAGGGGAAGTGATGATTGGGACGGGGAGATATATCACCCGAACACTCCGAATAAGAGATGGGCTACACGACTTAGGGCGACACCCCTTTTGCTGACAAAGCTTGAGGAATTTGGAATCAGCCCAGCTACGTTGTCTCTGCATTTCAGGACAGAATTCAAAAAGTCCCAACCAATCAGCCTCAGAGCAACAAAGACTAGTGGTCAGGCTAAGGGCAGACTCATTTCTTACCAAAGAACACCAACGACTGATGCGCTCGAAGCTGATGTTCGGGAAATCAATGGATTCTTGGCTGAATGGCAGTACAGCTTTGGTGCGCCTCCTGTGCTGTATCGCTTGTTCAACAATGGCGATACTGAGGACTATCAATGGGATATGGGGGGTAGATTTTACGGTTCTGAGTCCACCTACATCAATTGGAAGTCTGAAGACCGTAAACGTATCCAGATTGGCGGTGAAGCTACAGCCGAAATCGACATAAAGGCCTGTCAACTAACCATGCTTCATGGCTTGTTTGGTGCCGAGTATGAAGTTGGCGCCGACCTCTACAAGATAGAGGGAATTGATCGTGCCGAAGTCAAACAGGCAGTAAACACAATTGTCGGCAATGGAAGGGTAAGCAGAAGAAGCAATCCAGTCCAAACTAAGCTTCTAGAGTACTACCCCTTCTTGAATGATCTAGAAGCTCATGGATTTAACTCTCTGAAACTTCAGGCAATTGACTCAAATATAATGAATCAAACTCTCCTTATGCTGAAACGTGAACACAATGTACCAGCACTTCCAATCCATGATTGTCTCATTGTTCGCGCAAAGGACATAGATGCCGCAAAAGAAGTGTTCACCGAAGCTTTTTTTGAGCATGCTGGAGTTAAGCCTACCTTAGAGGTGGAACTTTGATGAAGAAGAATTCTCAGTAGATACTGAGACTATTACCTTATCTGCTTCAATTACTTACTGCTCATATGTGTAAGATTTGGGTTTACCATACGATGTGTATTAGATTGCTTGTAGACTACTTCTAAAATGCTAACGGTAGATACCATAATGTCCTACCTTGCGGGTTACTATGAACGCTAAGGGCGTAGTCGAATGGCTCCGAGTGTTTGTTAAGTTTGAGTGGCTTTGAGAGTTTTTTTCATCGATACAGTCAACGAGATGCTTTGCTTCATTGGATCAATCCAAAGGAGCATAACGGGGCCGTTTGCTTCTTTCTGGTAGGGGAAGACCAAGAGGTCGCAATGGACCGCTCTACGGGGCTCTAAGAGGCTCTCACGGGGCCTTTATGTCAGTGGGAACTGGAGCTATTTTAATTTAATATCAATTTGTTGGTGGTTGTCTTTGAAGTTTGATTTCAACCTTCGACTTTTAGGGCGTCAATAAGAGCTCTTGAGATTTCATCAGACAACTTCCTAGTGCTTTGTATACTTGTCGGATTGCTGCTCGACCGAAATTGGATTGTGCAGCCATTACTGTTCGCTCAAAGCGGGCTTTAGCCGCACGGTTCATCAAGGTCTGCTGTGCGGACAAAGCTGCCGTTCACTGCGGTGTCGAGTTGGGGGCCGCGTGAACGACATCTTTGCTACCCAAAGGCTGAATTCGAAAGTCGTTTCTTTTCGATTGTGGAGTTTGCCAACGAAGACCCGCAATTTGCGGGCCCCTTTTTGCAGTCAATCTCCCCAATCAAAATCCATCATTTCGAAGCTGGGCTGACGCTGAATAAACTCCTGCACGGTTACCGGCAGGCCTTGCAGATTTCGTTCAAGCCTGTCCGCAATTGCAAGAGTTTCTGGACGGGCGTTTGATAACCCTGTCAGAGGAATTCCACGTGCGTTTGGTTTATCGGGATACTGTTCTTTCAGCAGCTCGTGTCGCATACGCATCATCTTGAATTGTCCAAGAGTGTGAATGAGAGGAACCAAGTGGGGGCTTTCTTCGTGTGGATCTTGGTAAAGGTCGTAGTATGACGCACCGATACCAGATGCGGCGCCCGGGTCCGCTGATATCCAATGCTGCTTGTAACGCCCTTTCACAGTGGCCGCGAGTGTGTGACCTTGGTAAATATGCACCCAATCACGACGCGAGAAAGTATCTCCGTTCAACAGCAATGAGCTCTGGTCGACGCCATCGATAACGCGGTCGCGAGGGATGTGATCTGTTGCTCCGGCAATAGTTGCGAAGGTTGTAAACAAATCTGTGACGTGTACCATGTCGCCAACCAATTGACCGCCATCAATCGTACCGGGCCACCACGCAAACGCCGGCACACGAACGCCGCCTTCGGTAAAATCACCTTTTCCACCTGAAAACATGATTTGCGTCATGCCCCACCCTGGCGGAGGATTGTGAACCATTGGCCCATTGTCCGCCATCGCCACGAAGATTGTGTTCTCGGCGATACCAAGGCTCTCAAGTTCATCCATCACTTGACCAACGAACAGATCAAGCCTGTGATATGCCTCAGCGACTTTGCCACCATTCAATGTGTTTCGTTCGATATCCGGCTGAAGGAAATTCAGCCAATTGGGCCAATACTGTACGTAGAATGGTTTTTCGGCTTCAGCGTTCCGTCGGATGAAGTTGATCATCCTGTCTTGGCTTTCGGGATCGACTTTGGAATACCATTCGTTGTTAGGTAATCCCCATTCTTCCCCTAGTTCGCCTTTTCGCCCGTCAATCGTCTGAACCCAACCTTCAGGAAGAAGACCCGGGTCATCTAACTTGTATGGGTCTTCTGGACCAATATTGGGGAACCCAAGCGTTGCATTGGCAGCGGAACCCATAGCGTCATAGAGAGATGTTATTTGGTTCATCGGGGTGAAAAGAGCTTCGTCGAAACCTTGGTTGTGCAAGTAGCTTTCTTCGATGTCCCCCAGATGCCCTTTTCCATAGTGCGCAGTTGCATAGCCAACTTCGGACAGTACTTCGGCAATCGTAACCTCGTCACCTCGTAGACCCGCGTACTCATGGGGCATCCCCACGACACCCATGCCATGTCTGACAGGGATGCGACCTGTTAGAAATGCGGCTCGAGTTGGAGTGCAAGACGGCTCGGAGTACATCCGAGTGAAGTTAATTCCTTCGGCCGCCATTTCGTTTAGATTAGGCGTCGAAAACCCAAGAGTTTGTTGAATTCCCGGAAAGCCCACGATGCCAAACGGCTGATCGTCCCAAAGAATATAGACGATGTTTGGTGGCCGCCCGTGTTCTTCTTTGAGTTCCGCCAATCTCGTTTGAATGGCTGCATCCTCTTCTGCCCAGCGATCTCCATGCTGTGCATTTAGTACAAAAAACTCTGCATCGTGAATAATTTGGTTGTCTTGCGCGGCGGCGACAGATGCCCACATCGCTGCGGATGCGATCAGTACCTTCTTCATCATTCGGTCGTTTCCCCCATGTTCTGATCTTCCAACCATACCAAAAGTCATTAGAGTATCTTGCCAGCAAAGGAATAGAAGATTGGTCGACGACCGCTTCACTCGATGCGTGTCCGATAGAACAGCAAAACTAACGACACGTCCAGCAGTATGAAACTGTCCGTTCCGGGCTCAGAGCGGTCATCTGACAACTTCTGTCAGCTATCAAATGTCCGGTGCTCGAACCTTTCAGATGTTGCACCACTAAGGAACCGTTTTTCAGAGGTAATAATGAGAACAATAAACCCCCTCCTTTTTGAAGTCGGTTTACCAAACCCCCCACCCCTTCGTTTCCAACTAAAAACTCCGCCAATAGGCCAAGGTTCTGTGTCCATATGCTGAGGGTGGCGGAAATGGTGGCAATGAAGTCGATCTCGGCTTTTGGCAGGCAACTGCCTCAACGTCTAAGAACCTAAAGGATACCACCAGCATGATTATCGGATACGCAAGAACTTCTACACTGGAGCAACAAGCCGGACTTGAAGCCCAACAGACGACACTCTCGGAAGTTGGATGCGAGAAAATTTACTCAGAACAAGTCTCCTCTATTGCCCGTAGAGAGGCGCTCAGTGAAGCTCTCAGCTACTGCAGAGAAGGAGATGTCCTCATTGTCACTAAGCTTGACCGCCTTGCTCGTTCAGTCAGGAATTTAGGCGAGATCGTGGATGAGCTCACAAAGAGAGGCGTCGCACTGAGGGTACTCGATATGTCCCTTGATACGTCCACAGCTACAGGCAAGCTCATGTTGAATGTGCTCGGGTCCATCGCTCAGTTCGAACGAGAGATGATGCTGGAACGGCAGAGAGAGGGGATAGCCAAAGCTAAAGCTGAGGGTAAATACAAAGGTAGAAAACCAACGGCACGTATGAGAGCCTCTGAGGTGCTTCAGCTACTGGGGCAAGGCTACAAGAAGCACGAGATCGCCCAGCGCTTAAGTATTTCTCAGAGATCGGTCTATCGGATCGTTAATGAGGCTCATCAGTCAGTCGCTGTGGAAGGGCAGCGCTGAATTGGTCAGCAAAATGAGCAACTAATGGCTGATAAACAAAGCCGAAAAGACACGTACCAATAACTGCCGGGGACGCTGAGAATTACACCTTCTGACAATGGATAAGGAAGTCTGCCACATGGACTACATGGCTTTTCATTGACCTGAGCCCCAAGTTACCTCCGCCTCGCGGAGAGTCCTTGGGTTCGATTTGATGGCCTTACGCGGCCAGTTTGTCCATCGTTCTTTTCTCAGCAAATTCTCTGGGCGTCAGGTTTCCGAGCGCCGAATGTGGTCTGTGGGTGTTGTACAACTGAACGCCAGTACACCCACGTTACCGACCGGCGCGAGGTTCTTTATCCATGGCATCCTTGGTTTGGCCGGTCGGTTTATGTCCATGAGGTGATAGATAA